>DAIEGL010000072.1 GCA_027356255.1 Geobacter sp.
GACAAGGCCACGGATGTTGTAGGCCAGGACATCATCGGGAACGAGACCGATTGCTTTCGTCAGGTCGACAATCGCCTTGTCGTAATTGCCCTTGCCGAGCTTGTTGAAATACGCAGTGCCCCGGTAGTAGAGCCGGCTCGCGATGACTTCCTTCTCCCCGTCGTACTTCCCGGACCGGAGTTCCTTCGTGCATGCCTCGATTGCCTTGTCGTTCTCTCCCTTTTGGAGATACTTGTAGCACCAATCGGTATCGGCGGTCGCCTGGCTTGCGAGACCGAAGAAGAAAAGAACCGCTCCCCATCCTGTCCACCCGTACTTCATAGCCTTCTCCATGAGTTGTTGCGCGCTCCCGTTTTCTCCCGTGCTGCGAGAAGCGGTGATTATACATAAAACAACAATTTACAACAAAGAACAGAATGCCGCGCAGCGCTTATAATTGTTTTATAAATTACTTTTGAGGTACTGCAGACCAGAGGTTGTGATAGCTGGACATGCGGGCCGCGCCTTACGGTTTGACCGGTTCTGCACAAAAGGGAGGTCTTTGTGCACCCGAACCAGGCACGGTCAGGCGCGAGGACGATGGAGCGTTATTGGCAGGTGATTGCGGAACAGGGTGAAATCCCCATCCGTGTTAAAAATGGGGACGCGAACAGCGCAACCTGTATCCAAAGATGCTGGATGCAACATTTCGGCAACTGGCAGCCAACCCGCTTAAGGGTGAGGATTGCAGCGATATTCGGAATGGCTACCGAAAATTTAACGCTGGCAGTCATGTGATTTTCTATCGCCAATTGTCCGGTGTTACGACAGAAATTGTTCGTATTCTGCACGGACGTATGAACTGTGAGACACAGCTTTCTTCTCCTTGATACCATCCAATCTGGCATGCCACTTAAGCGCTAACTCGCTGCGTCTTTCTGTGCGATAGTCACAGACGTCGCCACAGTATCCCATTTTTGTTTTCATTTTTTGTTTATTCTCCTGGTCCAACGCTAGGCTGAGCGGCCGGTTTTATGGCCGGTCCAGCCGTGAGTTGAGAAATCCTTCGTTTCTTTTTTCGTCGAAAATAGGAAATAACGAGTTGCCCCCTCGATACTTTGCTTAGTTTTTAGGTTGACATTGTATCACCTATTGATACATTATGACTCATGGCATGGACTGTTGTATATAGCCGAAAGGCGGCAAAGCTCCGTGAAAAAATTCCGGAACGCGTAAAGGCAGTGCTTGATGCCCTCATTATTGACATACGCGCCACTGGTCCGGTACGCGGCGATTGGCCGAATTACTCTAAGCTTTCCGGAGGGTTGCACCATTGCCACTTGAAAAAAGGTCAACCGACTTACGTTGCTGTCTGGCAGATTCAGGAAAACGAAGTTCAAATTGTGGAGATTATTTATGTTGGCACACACGAAAAAGCCCCCTACTGAAAGCATCCGTGTAATAGGTTCTCCCGAAGTCATAAGCCAATTGCGCAAATATGCTCTTAAGGTCGGCGCTGGCATCATCGAGACTGCTGACAGTATCCCCGCTTCCGATATTTCACCGGAACTGGATACCAACCCCACCGGGGTGTATCTGCGCGGTATCCGCTTGCGTGAAGAACTTACTCAGGAAGCATTGGCAAAATTGACGGGCATTTCCCGTTCAAACATCAGCGCCATGGAACACGGCAAGCGGCCCATCGGCAAAGAGACTGCAAAGAAGCTGGCAACTGCTTTGAACTGCGACTATCGCCGGTTTCTTTAACATCAATAGTCAGTCCTCGTCCTCATCTCCGTATGTACTAAGGTCAATAAGCCCTGTTGGGAATAGACCCCACTTCTTGAAATCCTCGTCAGACATGTTCCTATAATGATTCTTATGTTTTTATTCGATTTTTGGCTTTAATTCGCCTTTATGTCTTTGAATTTAAATGGTTTTTAGTTTCCGCGAAGCGGTTTAGTTCAACTCATTATTGACCAGTTAGGCGATGTCCCTAATATGGGTAACCGGTTCCCTATATAAGCAATTTGTTCCCAATATAAGGAATCATGCAAGTTCCTTATATTGGGAACTTCGTCCATTTTCTTACTTATCCAGAATGATCCTTATATAGGGAACTTGTTCCGGTATAGGTAACGCCACCCTCTACATCTCAAAAGTCACAATTCTTCAAAATCCTGTCTTCCAGATCAGCATCACCACGGATCGCGCCGTACGGCACACACCGCATTTTCCCCTGGGTTCCAAGCGCCGCACCGAATTCCGGGGATACCATACTTGTTACCGCTTCCCTTTTTCCATGATCTCTTCTCCTATTTTCCTTCCCATTCTTTACATCGTCAATAACACCAGATCATTAATGAACGCTAGCCATTTCCACACGAGAAAAAGCGCGAAATCAATAGAAATATCGCAAGGTTAGGTAAAAGATAAGTGTAAAAAA
The DNA here is from genome assembly GCA_027356255.1 of Geobacter sp. Taxonomy (GTDB): domain Bacteria; phylum Desulfobacterota; class Desulfuromonadia; order Geobacterales; family Geobacteraceae; genus Geotalea. The sequence continues at coordinate 2,426 of DAIEGL010000072.1, forward strand.
ATTTACACTTTTAGAAAAAAGGCAAGAATTAAGAGGAGATAGGAAGTGTGCACAAACTCGATCAAGGCAGACAATGCGGAAAAAATTGACTATCAGTGGCGGGATGCAGCCTTGTAAGCATCTGCGTGGCGGTCGAACCCGACCTTGGCCCCCCCTACCCCGCTGCCGCCCGCTCCAGTTCCGCAATAACGAGTTTCTCCATCCCCAGGAGCGCCTTCATCACCCGTCGCGATTTCTCCGGATCCGGGCCGCTCAACAGTTCCCCCAGCACTGTCGGGACTACCTGCCACGACACGCCGTACCTGTCTTTCAGCCATCCGCATTGCTGCGCCTGCTCGTCTCCTCCTGCCGACAGTTTTTCCCAGTAATGGTCCACCTCGGCCTGCGACGCGCAATTGACCACAAACGATACCGCCTCGGTGAACCTGAAAAACGGCCCGCCGTTCAGGGCGATGAATTCCTGGCCGTCCAGCCGGAACACCACCGTCATCGCCGATCCCTCCGGCCGCTCCGATACCTCCGCCGCTTCCATGCTGTAACGGGTAACGGTCACGATCCCGGAATCGGGAAAAATCGAGGTGTAGTAGCCCGCGGCCTCCTCGGCCTGATGGTCGAACCACAAGAACGGCGTGATTCTCTGAACCCTGGTCTGCATACGCCTCTCCTCCCTCGCTCTCTTTACCGTCACGGCACCAGGACGATCTTGCCGAGCGTGCTCTTTTCCATGACCGCGTGATGGGCCGCTGCCGCCTCGCCCAGGGGGATTTCACTTCTGACGATCGGGCGCAGGGTGCCGTTTGCGAGACCTGCGCCAAACGCCGCATGCATGCCGGCCTGCTCCTTCTCGCTGGCGTTGAAGAGGGTCATGCCGAGGATGTGGGCCTCCTTCCCCATGGCTTTGCGCGGGTCGATCTCAACCCGGCCGCGGCTGCCGATCACGACGATCCGGCCGTTTACGGCCACGGCCTCCAGGTCCTTGTCCAGATTCACGTTGGCCAGCATCTCGACGATGACATCGAGCCCCTTGCCGCAGGTCAGATCCGACAGCTCCCCCAGATAACCCGGTGCGTGGTGGTTGAGGACGTGGTGGGCGCCCTGGGACAGAACCAGAGACATCCCCTCCTCCGAGCCCGCCGTTCCGATCACGGTCAGCCCAGCGGCACGGGCCAGTTGCACCGCAGCGATCCCGACGCCGCCGCTGGCGCCGTGCACCAGCACCGTTTCGCCAGGCAGGGCGTGCGCCCTCTGGAACAGGGCGCGGAAGGCGGCACCATACGGCACCCCGATGGCCGCTCCCTGGCCGAAACTGACCCCCTCTGGAAGGGGATAGGTCTGAAACTCCTTGCACAACACCTCCTCGGCATAGGTACCGGAGATCGACCAGGCAACGTAGACCCGCTGCCCCACCTGGCGGTGCTTAACATCCGGCCCTGCGGCGGTGATGACGCCGGCCGCGTCAATGCCGGGGGTGTAGGGAAACTTCAGATCCGGCATGTAGATGCCCGCACGTATATAGGTATCGACCGGGTTGACCCCGACCGCGGAAACCCTGACCACCACCTCTCCCGCGCCGGCGACGAGATCGGGCACCTCCTCAAGACGCATGACCTCGGGCGGTCCGAATTCTCTGACACGTATGGCTTTCATGGGGCAATCTCCTTTCCTTGTGTGATTCATGCTGCGCTATGGGAAATTGTATCACCTTGCGCCTTGATGGCAGCGAAGATATAAAAAAAGGCGCGGTGATCGCCCCCGCGCCTTTTTCTGCTGCTACGCTATTGTGTAAATCCGCTACCCGTTCTACTCCGGGGGCGGCTCCAGCAGGCGAAGCCTGAAGAGCTTCTTCGCCAGGGCGTACACATCGTCGCGGCTTCCGTCGCGGCGGATACCCACCGCAACAATGAAAACCACCACCGATGCATCCCTGATCGTGTAGATGATCCTGTAACGCTGTCCCACGGCGCGAATGCTGCGATATGCGGCAAGCTCCCCCACCAGCGGCTTCCCCTGTTTTTCGGGGTCTTCCGCCAGGCGATCGATAACGGCCGCGATCTTTTCCCGCACCCGACGATCGGTGATCTCTTTCAGCATCCGCAAGGCGGTTGGCGTGATGGCGATACGCCATGTCACAGCTCAAGCTCCCTTTTGGCTTCTTCCCAGGTGAGCGTCTTGCCGGCTTCCAGTTCATCGATACTCTGGCGCAGCAGGGGCATCAGCTCCTGGTCGGCCAGGATATCCAGGGTTTCCGTCACAGCCTCATAAAGCTCCCACGGCAACACGGCCAGCACCGGTTTCCCACGCCGCGTGACCTCCAGGACGTCCGACTCGCCGTCGTGCCTCAATGCTTCGGGCAAGGTGGTAAGTTGCCTGCGTGCCTCCATGATCGGCATTGTTTTCGTCATCGGTCATTCCCTCCCGTACTTTTAAAGGTACATAAAAGCGTTCGCATTTGCAAGAAGGTTATTTCACAAAAAAAGGCGCGGAGATCGACTCCACGCCTTTTTTCTTTTCAGCTGAGGGCTGTTTTTATCAGCCCAGTATCTGCTTCAGGTCCCCTTCGGCGGTGCCGATCGGGGCGATGTTGAAGTTCTCCACCAGGAAGTTGAGGACGTTGGGGGTGATGAAGGCCGGGAGTGACGGCCCGAGCTTGATGTTCTTGATCCCCAGGTGGAGGAGCGTCAGGAGGATCGCCACGGCCTTCTGCTCGTACCAGGAGAGGATCATGGAGAGCGGCAGGTCGTTCACCCCGCACTCGAAGGCGCCCGCCAGGGCAACCGCGATCTGGATCGCCGAGTAGGCGTCGTTGCACTGGCCGATATCCAGGAGGCGCGGGATGCCGCCGATGTCGCCGAAGTCGAGCTTGTTGAAACGGTACTTGCCGCAGGCCAGCGTCAGGATCACGCAGTCCTTGGGGACCTTTTCGGCGAACTCGGTGTAGTAGTTGCGCCCGGATTTGGCGCCGTCGCAGCCGCCGATGAGGAAGAAGTGGCGGATCTGGCCCCCCTTCACCGCATCGATCACCTTGTCGGCCACGCCGAGCACCGCGTTGTGGCCGAAGCCGGTGAGGATCTCCCTGCCGGGATTATCCTGGAAACCGGGGAGTTCCTGGGCTTTTTTGATGACCGCGGAGAAGTCCCAGCCGTCGATGTGCGCGACGTCCGGCCACTGGACCAGCCCCCAGGTGAAGAGGCGGTCCTTGTAGCTTTCCGCCGGGCGCTGGATGCAGTTGGTGTTGAAGATGATGGCGCCGGGGAAGTTGGCGAATTCCTTGCCCTGGTCCTGCCACGCGCCGCCGAAGTTGCCCGCCAGGTGGGCGTACTTCTTCAGCCCCGGATAGCCGTGGGCCGGAAGCATCTCGCCGTGGGTGTAGACGTTGACGCCGGTCCCCTCGGTCTGCTTCAGGAGTTCCTCCAGCATGCGCAGGTCGTGACCGGAGACGAGGATCGCCTTCCCGGCCTTTGTGCCGAGCTGGACCGGGGTCGGGACCGGGTGGCCGTAGCTGTCGGTGTTCGCCTTGTTCAGGAGTTCCATGGTGACCAGGTTGATCCGGCCGCACTCCATGGCAAGGGTGACGAAGTCCATGAGCCCGAGGCTTTTGTCGAGGGTGGCGGCCAGGGCCTTGTGGGTGAAGGCATAGATCTCGTCGTTCTCAAGCCCGATCACCAGGGCGTGGTGAGCGTAGGCCGCGTACCCTTTCATACCGTAGATGAGGATCTCCTGGACGCTCTTCACGTCCGGGTCGATGGTCTCGTCCTTCACCCCGTGCTTCTCACCCAGTGCCACCAGTTCGGCGGTAGTGCCGGCAACGAACGGACGGGCCGCCTCTGGGACCGCACCCTGGTACTGGCCGCCATTGGCCTTCTCGAAAAGCCCCTGCGCCTTGTCGCGCAGCTTGGCCCCCTGGCGGACGAGCTTTGCCACCTCTTCGGCGCTGAAATCCACGTTGGTGACGGTGGTGAAGAGGCCGTCCAGCATGAAGCGGTCTATCTCCTGGTCTTTGGCCCCCTTTTGCCGGGTCTTGTCTGCCCAGAAGGCGATTCCCTTCATGGTGTAGACGAGCTGGTCCTGAAGCGCCGCCACGTCCGGCTGCTTGCCGCATACCCCTACCCTGCTGCAGCCGCCGTTGGCGGCCTGTTCACACTGGTAACAAAACATGTTCGACATAATCTTCTCCTCCTTGGTTGAAGTATTTTTTGCCGGTGCGGAAACACCGAGCCACTGCAGAATCTTTTTCATCGGTCCTCTCCTCCGTTGTGATGGTGTCACCTTACCCGCAGCGGCGCGCCCCGGCCTTGACCAAAGTCAATAAACTGAAAAACGCCGACACCAGCGGATCTTTGATTTAAGTCAAAGCCCTTTCCGGTGCAGCGACATAGATTGATCGAGCCTGCACGACGGTAATTGTAAGCCCGAAAGAAACATTTACCGCAGAGTGCGCAGAGAAACGCAGAGAGTAAAAACTTAACGGATCGTATTCCCTGCGAAACTCTGCGTCCTGCGCGGTGCAAATGACGTTTGCAGGTTAAATCGGGCAAAGGGAGGAGAGATGCAGTTCCGGATAACGAAAAGGCGCATTATCACCATCACATCGACCGGCCTGGCCACCCTGGCCGTGGCGGCCTTCGTCCTTATCGGCCCGCCGCACCTGCTGGAGAAGTCGGAATCTCCCGAGTTCTGCGCCAGCTGCCACGTCATGGGGGAGGAGCATGCGGCATGGAGCCACGCCGGGGCCCACCGGCGGGTCCGCTGCGTCGATTGCCACCTTCCCGGCGGCAGCCCGGTGGTGCATTACCTCTGGAAGTCGATCGACGGCATGAAAGACGTAATATCGTTCCAATCGGGGCACGTACCCGAAAGGATCGAGCTTTCCGACCACGGGGCAAAGGTGGTCCAGGCCAACTGCATCCGCTGTCACGAAACAACGGTCGCCCGCATGGATACGACCCGCCGCTGCTGGGGCTGTCACCGACAGCTGCGGCACCGGCTGACCGGAACCGTGGCGACTCGCTGATTACCAAGAGAGGAGAATAAACGATGAAGACGAAGATGGTGAAACGATGGGCCGCGGTCGTACTGGTTGCGGTCGTGGCTGCGGGTTTCGGCTGTGCGCCGAAGAAGACGGAGCCGGTGAAGGTTTCGGAAATCGCCGATGGTGAGGTCGAGCCGGCCCAATGGGGCAAGGTCTATCCTGAGGAGTACGAGCTCTGGAAAAAGACCGGCGAGCCCACCCCGCACGGCCTGAGCAAGTACAAGAAGGGGAACGACCGAGGAGAACGGCTCGACAAACTGGATGAGTTCCCTTTCCTGGCGCTGCTCTATAACGGCTGGGCCATGGGGGCGGAGTACACCGAGCCGCGGGGACATCTCCACATGATCGAGGACCAGCTGGCGATTGATCCCGGCCGGTACAAGGCCGGCGGCACCTGCCTGACCTGCAAGACCCCCTACGCGCCCGCTTTGCAGCAACGGCTGGGCAAGACCTATTTCGCCAACCCTTACCAGGAGGTGCGGGCGCAGATACCCAAGGACCATCAGACCCTCGGCGTGTCCTGCATCGACTGCCATAACAACAAGGACATGTCCCTGCGGATATCCCGCGGCTTCACCCTCGGCAAGGCGCTGGAAAGGATCGGGAAGGACGAGTCCAAGCTGACCCAGCAGGACATGCGGTCGCTGGTCTGCGCCCAGTGCCATGTTACCTACAGCATCACCAAAGATGCCAACATGAAATCCACCGGCGTCTTCTTCCCCTGGCAAGGGAGCAGCTGGGGACACATCACCATCGAGAACATCATCAAGGAACTCCGGAACAACCCCCCAAGCGGCGAGTGGACCCAGAGCGTCACCGGCTTCAAAATGGCGTTCATCCGTCACCCCGAGTTCGAGCTCTTCTCCAACAACAGCGTGCATTGGCAGGCGGGAGTCGCCTGTTCCGACTGTCACATGCCTTACATCAAGGTGGGAACGCACAAGGTCTCGGATCACCGGATCATGAGCCCGCTGAAAAACGGCCTTAAGGCCTGCCAGCAATGCCACGCCGAGTCTCCGGAATGGCTCCGCAACCAGATCTTCACCATCCAGGACCGGACCATGTCCCAGTTCATCCGCGCCGGCTACGCCACCGCCACCGCGGCCAAGCTGTTCGAAATGGCCAACAAGGCCGAGGCCGCCGGCAGGCAGATTGACAAGAATCTCTATGCAGAGGCCAAGGACCATTACGAAGAGGCCTTCTACCGGGTGGTGTTCATCGGTGCCGAAAACTCCACCGGCTTCCACAACCCGACCGAGGCCCTGCGCATCCTCGGTGATGCCGCAAGCCACGCCGGCAAGGCGGAAGCGTTGCTGCGACAGGCCCTGACCAAAGCCGGGATGAACGTGCCGGCCAAGATCGACCTGGAGCTGGCCAAGTACGTCAACAACCGGGGGGCTAAGAAGCTCATGTTCAAACCGGAGAACGAGATCAAGGACCCGCTGGCCGGCCATTGACATCCGTCGCCCGGCAGGGACACTCCCTGCCGGGCTTATTGAACCTGGAAAATGAAAGAGGGGCCGATGCACAGAAGAATCACCCGCTTGCCGCGGAAAATGAAGGGAAAGCTTAAGGCAAACCACCCACCTCTGTCGTTCAAGTACGCCCTGTGGGGTTTACTGAGCGGCATGGGGTCGATCCTCGTGATCCTGGCCATCACCAAGATGGCCGGCTACAAGCTTTTGATAGGCTCTTTCGGGGCCTCGGCCGTCCTCCTCTTCGGCGCCCTGGAATCGCCGCTCGCGCAGCCGCGCAACCTGATCGGCGGCCACCTGGTTTCCGCAGCGGTCGCGGTGGCCGTCGTTTCGCTGGGGGGGACCGGCAGCTTCGCCGTGGCCCTGGCCGTGGGGATTTCCATCGCCCTCATGTACCTGACCCGCACAGTCCACCCCCCCGGAGGTGCCACCGCCCTGATCGGGGTGCAGGGGCACGCGGGGGCCACCTTCATCCTCATGCCGGTCCTCTTCGGGGCGCTGGTCCTGCTGGCGGTTGCGCTCTTCACCAACAACGTCGTCCACCACCGGCAGTACCCGAAACACTGGCTGTAACACCCCATGCCCCTTCCCCATTTTCCTCCGCGAAGTTGTATGTTAAAATCTTTTTAACAACTAAAGGCGAAAGTCGGAATCCACCACTAAGACACTAAGGACACCAAGAAAACCCTTGAAAGATAACCGCAGAGGACGCAGAGTTTCGCAGAGAAAACAATTACATATGGAATACTCCCTTTTCTCCGGAATGGTGAACGCTCTCGACCCCTAACTTTTGATTTTACCCAGCGTTACTCTGCGTACCCTGCGGTAAAAGCCTTTTCAGGTTTGAAGGTTTTGCTTTTCTTAGTGCCCTTATTGCCTTAGTGGTGAAAAAGGTTTTTCCGAAAAGGGGAGGAAAACATGGGAACCAGCAACATTGCGGATGAGAACGTGGCCGGCCTCGTCGAGCTGAGCCGCATCGACACCCTCTGCGGGGACCTCTACCTCTGGCGCGCCAGGGAGCTTTTGCGGGACAGGATGTCGCCGGACGCGTACCGGGGCCTCAAGAGAATGGAGACGGAGCTGGGCAACCTGCCGAACCGGGTCCACAACGCCATGATGCAGGGGAACTGGGCGGAGGTGAAGGAGCTGAGCGGTCAGATGCAGTCGATGAAGGAGTGCGCCGAGCAGAACCGGACGCTTGTCTCCCTGGCAAAAAACGTGTACGCGCCGGATACGATCCCCATCGATCCTTTTTCGCCAGGCATGCAGACCATTGCCGGCACGTCGGCGAAAGAGCTCCCCGCCCTGCGCGACAAGGGGGTATTACACCTTGAGAACCTGATGCGAAACGACACCTGCTGGAAGGACTTTTACAGCGGCCGCCGGGACGAGCTGAAGGCCCTGCCGGTTGCGGTTGATGCCCCTGTGCAGGGAAAGGCAGCGCCGTCCGTCGCATCCCTGCACCAGGAGGCACTGGAAGCGCTTGAAAAGGGGAACTTCGACAGGCTGCAGCAGCTGGCAAACACCCTCAGCGAAGGAGGCGGAGCCGCTTCCCCGGTCGACGCCGCCGGCTCCGAGGCTGCTGCCATGACTGCACCGGACTTCGACTACACCTTTCCCGAAAAGGTCCTGGGACGCGCACAAAGGCTGGGGCTGGCAGCGGAGAGAACGGTCTCCCGCTACCGGGAATACGCCCACCTCGCCTCCTTTGTCTGGCGCCCGACCTTCGCCGAGCTTGAAGGGGAAGAGGGACGGGCACTGCGGCTGTCGTCCCTCCCCCTTTCGGCCGAAATGCCGGAGGCGCTTCGGACGAGGATCGAGATGTTCGTCCTCCACCCGCTCATAAATTCGGCCGGCGTGCGTTTTCTCCCCCCGCTGGTCGGAGAGGACGTGCTGGTCGAAGGATTCGAGGAGCCCCCCGCCGGCTCCGACATGCCAGGTTCCGGCCTTTTGGATGCTCTGGGGCTCAAGAGGCGCAACTCCCTGACCCGGCTGCAGATTGAAGAGGTCCTGGCAGAGCGCGGCTGCACCGTGGTCAGGGAAGAGCTCGGCCTGGACCCGTGCACATTCAGGCTAGTCCTGATCCCTCCCGACCTCCACCTGATGATAGGGATAAAACGCGGATGGGGAACGCAGGAGATCTGGACCCACTTCGACGGCTACATGCTGACCGCCGACGGCAAGATGCACGCCCTTGCGGGTGGAGACGTGAGATTCGGCGGAATCTACGACATGGTCGGCCTCAGCCGCAACTACGAGGCCGACCGGATCATCGCCCGCTTCGCCGTGGTCCAGCGCCGGCGGATGGCGAGATGGCAGAGATGATGAAAAGGGGGAACCAGATTCAAAACCTATGGAACGCAGAAAAACCGGAAACTGGGGATAAAGGCGGATCAAACCGGAACCACCTCTTTTAGGTTTTAAAATCCTGCTTTTTCCTCTTTTCCCGCCTTTTCTGCGTTCCATCGGTTTTCAGATGTTCTCCGTGCCTCCGTGGTGGGTGCCTTTTTAGCCTCATGTCACCGGCTCCACCCGCCATATCCTCTCGCAGTATTCCCTGATCGCGCGGTCCGAGGAGAATTTCCCCATCCGCGCCACGTTCAGGATGGACATCCTCGTCCAGTGTCTCTCATCCAGGTAGGCCGCCGATACCCGGTCCTGGCAGTCGATGTACGGCTGGTAGTCGGCAAAGAGGAGGTAATCGTCGCGCTGCATGAGCGCATCGATGAACGGCGCGAAGAGCCGGGTGTCCCCACCGGAGAAACGCCCCGAACGGATCAGCTCGATCGCCTCACGCAGGTGGGGGTTGGCGTCGTAGTAAACCCGCGGATCGTACCCCCGCGCCTGCAGCGCCTCCACCTCGGCCACCTTCATTCCGAAAAGGAAGAAGTTCTCGCCCCCCACCTCTTCGCGGATTTCCACGTTGGCGCCGTCGAGGGTGCCGATGGTCAGCGCCCCGTTCATGGAAAACTTCATGTTCCCCGTGCCCGAGGCCTCCTTCCCGGCCAGTGATATCTGTTCGGACAGGTCCGCAGCCGGATAGACGTGCTGGCCGGTCTTCACGTTGTAGTCGGGGAGAAAGGCCACGTTCAACCGGCCGCGGATGTCGGGATCGGTGTTCACCACCCCGGCCACGGAATTGATGAGCTTGATGATGAGCTTGGCCATGGCGTATCCGGGCGCGGCCTTGCCGCCGAAGATGAACGTCCTCGGGACGCAATGCGAGCCGGGGTCCCGCTTCAGCCTTGCGTAGAGGGTGATGATGTGGAGGACGTTCAGGTGCTGGCGCTTGTACTCGTGCAGGCGTTTCACCTGGATGTCGAAGAGCGAATCGGGATCGACCGCCACCCCGGTGCGGCTCAGGATCAGGGTGGCGAGGTCGTTCTTGTTCTCCCGCTTGACCCGGCGCCACTCGTTCTGGAACGCGGGATCGTCGGCAAAGGGCTCAAGCTTTCTCAGCTCGTCCAGTTGGGTGATCCAGCCATCGCCCACAGCCCCGGAGATCAGCGCGGCAAGCCGCGGGTTGGCGAGCGCCATCCAGCGGCGAGGGGTGACGCCGTTGGTCACGTTATGGAACTTCTCAGGGAACATTTCATAGAAATCCCGCAGCACCTCGTCCTTCAGGAGCTCTGAGTGGAGCTTTGCGACACCGTTCACGGCGTGGCTCCCGACGCAGGCCAGGTGAGCCATCCGCACGTACCTGCAGCCGGATTCATCGATGAGCGACAGACGCGCCACCCGCCCTTCGTCACCGGGAAACGCCGACCTCACCTGGTCGAGGAAGCGGCGATTAATCTCGTAGACGATCTCCAGGTGCCGCGGGAGGATCTGGCCGAACAGTTCGACGGGCCATTTCTCCAGGGCTTCGGGAAGGAGGGTGTGGTTGGTGTAGCCGAAGGTGTTCTGCGTTATCTCCCACGCCTTCTCCCACGCCACGTCGTGCTCGTCCACCAGGAGCCTCATCAGTTCGGCGACGGCGATGGAGGGATGGGTGTCGTTCAGCTGGGCCACATAGCGCTGGTCGAAATGTTCGGGAGAGTTGCCCAGCATCCTGCCGATGCGGATCATGTCCTGAAGCGAACAGGAGACGAGGAAATACTCCTGGATGAGCCGGAGCATCTTGCCGATCTCCGGTTCGTCGTTGGGATAGAGGACCTTGGTGATGGTTTCCGACTTCACCTTTTCCTCGACCGCTGCATAGTAGTTCCCCACGTTGAAATCCTGGAAGTCAAACGATTCCACCGCTTCGGCCTTCCAGAGGCGGAGCGTATTGCAGATCTTGCCGCCGTATCCCAGGATCGGCGTGTCGTAGGGGACCCCCTCGACCACCCCGGCCGGCACCCACCGCACCCGCGACCGTCCCTGTCCGTCCTGGTAATGTTCCGTGTGGCCGCCGAATTTCACCTCCTGGCCCAGTTCAGGGAGCGGCATTTCCCACGGGTTCCCGAGTTTCAGCCATTTGTCGGTAATCTCCACCTGCCAGCCGTCGCGTATCTCCTGGTCGAAGATGCCGAACTCGTAGCGTATCCCGTAGCCGAACGCCGGGACCATGAGCGTCGAAAGCGAATCCATGAAGCAGGAGGCAAGCCTGCCGAGCCCGCCGTTACCGAGCCCCGGCTCGGTTTCCCGATCGATCAGCTCCTCCAGCTTGTACCCGAGCTCCTCCATGGCCTGGCGCGTTTCATCGTAAATCCCCAGGTTTATCAGGTTGTTCCCCAGGTGCGGCCCGGGGAGGAACTCCGCCGAAAGATAGCAGACCACCTTGATGCTTTTTTTCAATTCCGCCCGCCGGAATCGCTGCATCTGCGCGACCCAGCGGGCAGCAAGACGGTCGCGGACCGTATAGGCGAGCGCCATGTACAGGTCGTTTTGCGTGGCAAGGACCGGTATCCTTCCCAAGGCGTAGTAGAGGTTATCGAGAAAAGCCTGGGCAATGTCTTCGGGACTCGATCCGGTGCGGATGTTCCGGCACTGGGCTCCTATACCCGCTTCGGCCTGATTGTCCATGACGCATCCTCCGTTCTGTTTTTTACGGCGCCTCTTTCTGCACACGCCTGCGGGTAGAATGAACTACACCACGCTGCGGACCGGCTTCGAGCTGCAGGCGTTGACGATCGCACTGCGTGAATCCGGACCCGAATCGAAGCGTGATACAATTATAGCATTTTAACAATATGCGGCATCATTACAATCGGCGAGGGTCTGCGGTGCTCGCACGCACCCTGAAATTTCGGAAGGCCATGATATAGTTTAAACAAGAAGGCACCCATCCGTTAGACAGAGGCAATTCGGCATGATGGAACTGAATGAGTTTGCATTGCGGAAATTCGTTGCCCCCGAATTCATCTTCGGCATCGATGCCCGGAAACTGGCCGGTCGCTACGCGAAGAACTTCGGCGCCCGGAAGGTGCTGGTGGTGACCGACCAGGGAGTGGCAAAAGCGGGCTGGGCGGACGATGTCCTGGCCCGCCTGAGGGAAGAGGGGCTGGAATGCACCGTCTACTCTTCGGTCACCAGCAATCCGAAGGCGGAGGAAGTGGATGCAGGGGCGGAACTGTACCAGCGGCAGGGATGCAACGTCATCGTTGCGGTCGGCGGCGGCAGCCCGATGGACTGCGCCAAGGGGATCGGCATCGTCAGTTCCAACAAGAAGAGCATCCTCGCGTTCGAGGGGGTGGACAGGGTGGCGTTTCCCAGCCCTCCCCTGATCTGCGTACCGACCACCGCAGGCTCTTCCGCCGACGTGTCCCAGTTCGCCATCATCACGGATAGCGGCAGGAAGGCAAAGATCGCCATCATCAGCAAGATGCTCGTCCCGGACGTCGCCCTGATCGACCCGGTGACCACGACCACCATGCCGCCGGAGCTTACGGCCTGCACGGGAATGGACGCCCTCTGCCATGCCATCGAGGCGTTCGTCTCCACGGCCCATTCGCCGATCACCGACGTGCATGCCTTGCAGGCGATACGCATCGTTGCGGAGAACCTGCTGCCGACGATGAAAGAACCTGGCAACATAGTGCTGCGCGGCAGGATGATGCTGGCAAGCCTGGAGGCGGGACTGGCATTCTCCAATGCCAGCCTGGGAGCCGTCCATGCGCTGGCGCACAGCCTGGGCGGGCTTTTGGACTGCCCCCACGGCGAATGCAACGCCATCCTTCTCCCCCATGTCATCGACTTCAATTTCGATGCGGCCCCTGACCGTTACCGGGAGATCGGGAGGATGATGGGGGTGGCGGTGAACGGCATGGAGTCGGCCCGGGCGAGATCGGCCATCAAGGCCGCGCTGGGCCGATTGAACGAGGCCGCGGGAATCGCCTACACCCTCGGCCAATTGGGGGTCAAAAGAAGCGACATACCGGAACTCACCGAAAAAGCGCTCAACGACGCCTGCATCTTCACCAATCCGCGCCAGCCGACACGGGAGGAAATAGAGGCGATCTATGAAAAAGCCTTCTGATGCCCGGCAGGACTGGAGCGCCGAGCGGGAAAAGATCATAGGGCTCGGCGAGCGCTCCCTGCGAAAGACCTACTATCCCGAGCTCCAGCAGAAGCTCGATGAACTGGAGCGATTCAGGGCGCTCCTGGACCAGAGCAACGACTGCATCTTTCTCCTCGATGCCGCCACCCTCACCTTTGTCGATGTCAACGAGTCGGCCTGCCGCCAGTTGGGGTGCGCCCGTGGAGAGTTCATTTCCCGCTCGCTGGCCAATTTTCTGCCGCCGGAATCGGCGGCAAGGGTCCACGACCTCGTCTCCTCCGGCCCCGCCCACGGGTGGAACCGGGACACGATAACCACCCATTTGCTCAAATGTTCGGGAGAAATGCTCCCGGTCGAGATCACCTTCCGGCTGGTCACCTTCAACAAGACCCTGTACGGCGTGGCGGTGGCCCGCGACATCACCGAACGGAAACGGGCGGAAAAGGTGCTCCTGGAGAACTCCAGGATGCTGCGCGACATGGAACTCGCCCGGCAGATCCAGCTCTCCCTCCTGCCGACCGCCCCGCCGGAACTCCCCGGCGTCCTTTTGGCCGGGTGCTGCGTCCCCGCCACCCACGTTGGGGGGGACTACTACGACTTCTTTCCGCGCGGAAACGGCGTACTGGACATGGTCATCGCCGATGTTTCAGGGCACAGCATCGGCGCAGCCCTGATGACGGCCGAGGCCAGATCGGTCCTGCGCGCCGAGGTCCGTTCGTTCAATCACACCGGGGAACTCCTCGCCTCGCTCAACGATATACTCTTCACAGACCTCAATCAGGCGGAGCTCTTCATCACCCTCTTCTACGTCAAATACGACACGCGGACCCGCACCCTCACCTATTCCAACGCCGGTCACGTCCCCCCTCTGCTCACCCGGGGCTCCGAGGCGGCATGCCGGCAACTGGATGCCGATGGGCTCATCCTCGGGGTCAGGAAGGGGGTCGTTTTCGAGGAAAACCGGTTCCAGTTGGAAAAAGGGGACATCCTCTTCCTCTACACGGACGGCGTCATAGAATCCCGGAGCAGCGCAGGAGAACTGTTCGGTTTGGGCAGGCTGTGCGATATCATATCAGCACTGCAAGAAGAACCGCCCCGGGCGATCATCGACGCCGTGCTCAGGGAGGTTTCTGCCTTTGCCGGCACAACCGCCCTGGAGGACGACGTGACCATGATCGTCATGAAGGTGGTTTGAACGAAGAGAGGGGCTTTGCATTCCGCGGGAAGATGTTAGAATTTACTTAAATTTCATAAAGATGCGTCCCGATAAGGGCCGGGGAGGTCAACGTCATGTCGCTGATATCCATCCACTGTGCCGATGAGATCGCCACCATCACCTTCACCAACTCCGCACACCGCAACGCCCTCAGCAACGCGATGATAAAGGAGATAATCCACGCCGTCCGCGACTTCGAGCAGAACAAGATGCGGGTACTGGTCATCCGGGCAGAGCGGGGGGCGAAGGTCTGGTCTGCGGGGCGCGACGTGAAGGAACTCCCCCAGCCGTGCCGGGACCCGCTGGAGTATGGTGATCCGCTGGAGGTCATCCTTCGCCAGGTGCAGGAATGCTCCATGCCGGTCATAGCCATGCTGGAGGGGAGCGTCTGGGGCGGGGCGTGCGACCTGGTCCTCAGTTGCGACATCGTGATCGGCTGTCCGGCCACATCCTTCTGCATGACCCCGGCAAAGATCGGCGTGCCGTACAATGTCACCGGCATCCTCCACTTCCTGAACATCATGGGGGCGAACCTGGCCAAGGAGATGTTCTTCACCGCCGAGCCTCTGAGCGCCGACCGGGCGGCGAATTTCGGCATAATCAACCACCTCGTGCAAACGGAAGAGATGGAGGGCTTCACCTACGAAATGGCGCGCCGGATCACCCGGAACAGCCCCCTGACCATCTCGGTCATCAAGGAGCAGGTGCGCCTCCTCTCCTGCGCCCACCCCCTGAGCCCACCCACCTTCGAGCGCATCCAGGGCCTGCGGCGGAAGGTCTGCGAGAGCAAGGACTACATGGAAGGGATCAACGCCTTCCTGGAGAAGCGGACCCCGACGTTCAGAGGGGAGTAGCCGTGAAGGGCCGGCGCAGACCGGCCCGGGAACCTAATCGATCAGCCGGCCGATACTCCCCCAACGCACACTGCGCGTATCCTGGTCCCACGACCAGAACTTGACGAATGCTTTCCCCTCGATGTCGCTATCCTTTATGAAGCCCCAGAAACGGCTGTCGTAAGATTGGTCCCGGTTGTCCCCCATCATGAAATATGAGTGGGGAGGCACCCGCACCGGTCCGAAATTATCCCGCGGGCTCAGCTCCCGTGGGAGCACCTGCGCCTCCTTGTGCACCTCGTGGGGGTTCAGGTAGAGCGTCCCGTTCACATACACCCGCTTGTCCCGCACCAGGATCTCGTCGCCGGGCACGCCTATCACCCGTTTGATGAAATCCTTGGAGCGGTCCTTCGGATACTCAAACACTATCACGTCGCCGCGCCGCGGGTCGCGGAGCGTCAGAACCCTCTTGTCGCTGAAGGGTAGCCTGATGCCGTAGATGAACTTGTTCACGAAAAGACGATCGCCGATGGCCAGGGTGTCCTCCATGGAGCCGGAAGGGATCTTGAAGGCCTGCACCACGCAGGACCTGATGATGAAGGCCAGGACGAGCGCCCAGATGATCGATTCGGCATATTCGCGGAATTTCGATTTCACGTTGGCTGGAGCTTGGTTCAGGTGGAGCGTATCGGTTGACTCTGTCATGGAATTATCCTTTCTGATGGTCGGGAATAAAGTTCAAAAAACGTTTCACGCATAACCTCGGATAGAATCGGATATAAAAATCTGATTAGGTCCACGGAGACACGGAGAACACCTAAAACCAATAGTACACGGGAAAAGGCGGAAAAATCGTAAAAAACGGATTTTAAAACCTTAAAAGACTTTTTGGGTTCCGGTTTAATCCGCCTTTATCCGCATTTTCCGATTTTTCTGCGTTCCATCAGGTTTTGAATTTGGTTTTGCCTTTCTCTGTGCTTTCCTCCGTGTCTCTGTGTCTCCGTGGCGAAACTGAAAAGTAAATTCAGATCGGCTCCCCGTCCACGACCATTGCCTTCACCACCCGGACGGGCGCCCCGCTGCCGGTCAGCTCCCGGTAGATCCCCGCCAGGAACCGAATGGTGACCAGCCGGTGGATGTAGGCCTGGGTCAGGCTGTAAAGCCATTTCCTGGGTCGCGACGGGCGACTGCCGCCGAGGATCAGGGGACAGAAATCGGCGAGCCGGAGCGTCAGGCGGACCCCTTCCCCCTCACGGGCAACGCAGAAAGCCAATACGCCACGGTCGCTCGCCTTGCCCTGCACCAGAAACCCGCCGCAAATCGCCAGAAACAGGGTCTCCTCCCCGTCAAGCACCTCGGATCGTGGCGGAAGAAAACGGATCAGGTCGGCCCGGGTCCCTGCCAGCCGGAAACGGACGCCGTCCGCGCGGCTCTCGGGGCGGACAAGCCCGCAGGTCACACGCCGCAGGAATGCAAAGTAGCACTGAAGCAGCGATGCGGGAGAGACGTCCCCGGCGGTTGCAGCGGGAACGGTCATCCACTGCTGGGAAAAAACCGATGCGTCCCGCATCAGCACCTGCTGGCAGGAAATGCTCTGCGGTCTCGAATGAAAATGATTCGTCATGCGGGCAGTATACCTGAACTTCCCCGGACTGACCACAGAATGTCCGCGTTGCCTTCCCGGAATGCATTGACAAAAACGATCTTTTTTGTCATATTAGCCACAATTAAATGAACCGGCACCGAAGAGACGGGCTTCCGGAATGACAAAGCGGAAACGGTACTGCCGAAAACACCGAACAGGGAGGGCATCATGGCTATCGAATGGAACAACAATCTGGAGACCGGGGTTGGGGAAATCGACACCCAGCACAAGGAGCTTTTCAGCAGGTTCAACATCCTGCTTACCGCCTGCAATGAAGGGAAAGGAAGGGACGAGGTGCTGCGGCTCCTGCAGTTTCTCGACGACTACATCAAGTCCCATTTCGCCGCCGAGGAAGAGCTTCAGGTCAGGTATAACTACTCGGGATACGCTGCCCACAAGGAGCAGCACACCCGCTTCATCGAGGATGTAGCCCGGCTGGAGAACCAGTTCCGCACGGAAGGGGCCTCTCTGCCGCTCGTCATCCAGACCAACCAGACCCTGGCAGCATGGCTGATTCGGCACATCAACCGGCTGGACATGGAGCTGGCAGAATTTCTCAAGGGGGCGGCGGCGAGCCGGTAGGCCGGGACAAATCAGCTCTTGACCGGCAGCCTTTAATGGACGCCCCTGGGGTTTCTCCTGGAGGGCAGACCGACAAAAGGTCTTGCCGCTGCCAGAATTGTTCCAGAAAAGCACCAAATACGCCGAAACGGAACAATCCCCATGTTCCATTTCGGAACCGCTCCCGCGGAACCGTCGGCAGAAGCTCAAAGACAGCGATGCAAATCCCTTCGTTATCGACATGTTACGCACAAAAAACATGACGGTAACACTATTGGAACGTGACTTGCGATAATATGTCTTCAGCCAAGCCGGCCCGCCTTTTATTGCCTTGAGGCAAATTATCCAAAACCAAAAGGGAGTGCTTTAATGACGGATATCAAGTTTGGGCTCGAAATCGCCGGAACCTTTATTGTGGGCATCTTTGTTCTTTTCACCGCTTACCTGAAGATAAGCGGGCTGGTCTCGAAAAAGGGCAAGTAAACAAGGTTCCGCACGGGACAAAAAAGGGGCCGGGCTGCATTTTCATAATGCAGCCCGGCCATTTTTTTACAAATTCCGGCTAAAATGAGGTCAACCGTCCCGCTCCGGATTCCCGTCACCCCCGTGGCGATCGCTTCAGGACCGGAATCACCCTGGAGGTCTCGACGGGACGCCCCCACCTGATGCGCACTTCCTTGACCACCAGGTACATGAGGTCCTCCTCGGATACCTTGGTCAGCTTCGCATAGCCGGGATGGATGAGTTTCTCTCCCGCCTGTTCGAACCGGATCAGGATGTTTCCTTCCCTGGCCGGATTCAGTACGCTTCCTATCCCCCACGACGGCATTGCCGCATGCCTTACCAGATCCCCTTTCCTGAACATCCCAAGCGTCCCCGAAATAACAAAGAATGACCGCCTGACCACGATTTATTAAATATATCTTATATTTTACGGGATGCAAATTTGGGGGGATTTCGAGCGATGGGTTTGCCGGGAGAAATCAAAGAAAAGGGGGAGCCATGCCCCCCCTGTCCGTTTTTGCGCAAAATCAGAAAATTATCTGCGCCTGGAGCCGGTACTGCATGTCGTCGCTGGTCGGCTTTGTGCCGTTCTGCTTGTGGATGTTGGTCACGTCACCCTGGAGCTTCAGGTTGTGCTTGTTGATGTACCAGGATACCGCTCCCTGGGTGTCCACCTGCTGGTCGCGGGCCGCGTCCCGGTTGGGATCGACGAAGGAGTAGCGGAAGGCCACCTCGACGGTCTTGGGAATGATGCAGTAGCCGGCCTGGATGTAGTAACCGTGGGCGCGGAGGGTCCTGTCGCTCACATGGCCGTCCGCCTGACCAAGCAGGTACTCGGCCTGGGCGGAGGCGCCCAGCCATTTGAAGGCGGCGTCCACGCCGTAGTTGTTGATGTCGATCTTCTCGCCGGTGGTGAAGGTGCTGATCCCTTTACCCAGCCAGCCGCTGGTGCCGGCCAGCGTGACGCTGTTGGGTTCAAAGCTGGTGGCGGTGGTCTTCTGCAGCGTGTTGCGGTAATAGTTTCCCCCCATGGAGAGGAGCGGCTTTGCGCTCTGGTCCAGGTCCCCTTCGGAATAGGCCATCTTGCCGAACGGGTTATAGGTCACCCTGGCCGCATAGGCGTTGTCGTTGGAGGTGCGGAAGGTGCTCTGGCCGGCGCCGCCGTAGTAGCCGAGCTCATAGGTCGCCAGACCCTTCATGATGTCGCCGTGGAGCTTTACCCCTGCGTCGTAGCCTGGGCGGAACATGTCTGAGGCTGTGGAGCGGTCGACGAACTGCTGGGAGCCTGAGGAGTTGAGCCACTGCCGGCCGAAGGGAACCTTGGTCTGGCCGGTCAGGAGCTGGACCTCGTCCATGAACCGGTAATTCATGTAGGCGTGCTCAAGCATTTGGGCTTTGCCGGAGTTGGCGAAGTCCACCTGGAGCAGGTAGGTGAGATTCTTGGTGTAGGCGTAGCCGTTCATCCACAGCTTCATCCGCCGCACTTCCCACTTGTTGGAATCGTTGCTACCGGCGACGTGGTCGTCGGCATCGGTGAAGGTGTAGCGGGACTGCAGCCTTCCGCCGATGGTGAGCTTGAACTTCTCATCGGGCGAGGTGAAGGTGAAACCTTTGCCGAGCTTGTAGTCGAGCGGCTTGCTCTTGGTCACTTCCTTGTAGTCCGCCTCGGTGATGACCCCCTTCTCCTTCAGCACATCCTCCAGGGTCTTCGCCCCTGCGCTCTGGGCGGCAAATGCCACGGCCAGCGCGGCAACTGCCAGAATTCTTTTTTTCACTGTTTCCTCCTCGGGTATTAAAATCGGGGCAAGCCCCGTCATACATCAAGACAAACGAACACATATTGTATAAACAATTTACAGATACGCAACCCCATGCCGGGTTTATCCCGGCCGCTGCCGCTTGCAGCAGGTGATCGAGTCCACCGACCAGCGCCGGTAGCGGCAGTTGTAGCAGGAGCCGGCCTCGTCCGCCACCTGTTCCTCCTCCACGTCGGGACGGAACTCGGCACAGAGGGCCGCCACACGGGCGGCAGTGCTCCAGTCCTCCGTGCCACGGGGAAACTCCGGCAGTCCTGCCTCCATCTGCTCCATCCTAGTACCTCTTCAGCTGCTGCCGCGGGCAGGTCTGCCAGGCGGGGCCGTCCGCCGCAGCGGCAGCGGTGACCAGGAGAACCGCCTTGCCTTCCAGCATGACAGTCTTCACCTTCTCCCCCACCCGTACCATCTCGTTTCCGTCCAGTGGCCGGCCGTCGAAGGCCCGCACCGCATCCACGTCTTCCCGGCGGGAAAGATCAGCTACAGAGACGACGCCACCGGGAGGGCCGAGCGGGATAGACCCTTTCAACCGGCCGTCATTTCCACCCAGTCGCAGTCCGGCGCCCGCCAGCGCACCGATCACCCCCTGCCCCGTGCCGCCGTGCTCGGAGAGGTGCACCCCCAGCCGCCGGGCCGCGGCATAGGCCTCCTCCTTGGTCATGACGGACTCCTTGGCCCTCCGACCGAACGCAATTATTTCGTCAGGCGCGGCAAGCCCGTCGATGGCCGCGACGCAGAGGCCGGGATCGGAACCGGCGGCGCTTTCCCTTGCGAGAAAGGAGGATGCATGGGCGATGACCTCGTCCAGGGCATCCGCATAAATCTCGGCAGAAAAGCACATGGCGCTGTTGTGCGAGGTGTAGGGGATATCGGGATGGACCAGAAGCTGGTGCCGGGTGACAAAGCTGCTTTTCCCCCAGCCGTTCGTTTCCAGGTCTGCGGCGATCAGCGAGGCCAGTTCCCCGGTCCCCCTGCTTTCGAGGTCGTCAGTGTCGTCAATACTCACAAGAATGCGCATGCGGATGTCTCCATTCGGATCAAAGGTTTGCCACAGAGACACAAAGACACAAAGACACAGAGATTATCCGACAAATTCGAGAAGCTCGATATCTGTTGAACTATATTTATTTGGAGTCACTGCTTTCTCTGTGATCCTCTGTGCCTCTGTGGCAAAACCGCTGTTTTTAAAATAAAAAGGACCCTTCCCCGTTGGAAAGAGTCCTCCGCGTGCGGATGCGATCCGCCCCGTGAGGTTCCCCTTTTCAAAAGGAAGGCGCGGCCGTTTCCGGCAGCACCCGTTGGCCGCGCACCGTAAGGGGTCCCCTCGTAGGTACGGCGGCTCGGAGAGCCGATGTTTATTCGGTTGTTAAACCCGATTGTACGTGCAAGGCGCATGCCCGGCGCAGTAACAACGACAGTCCAGTGCGAAACGGATTGTCACTCAGGCGATCACGGGGTGCCGCACTCCGCCTGGTCTCCCTGGATCTTGGCAACCGCATGGGGGACCGCCGGCCAGACTGCCTCCAGGTTCTCAATCGCCCCCT
>DAIEGL010000097.1 GCA_027356255.1 Geobacter sp.
ATTGAGCAGGTTGTACTGCTTGATCTTGCGATAGAGGGTGTTCCTGCCGATGCCGAGGACCTTCGCCGTCTCGGTGATGTTCCACCGGCACTGCTCCAGCGCCTTTTTGATGGTCTGCTCCTCCGTGTCCCTGAGCCCGCGATTGGCGGCCTGCAAGAGACCTTTCCTGCGCATGACCGAGAGAAGGCCGGCTTCAAGGCTTTGCAGGGAGGCAAGCATCCGGTTCAATTCATCGGCATCCATTTTTTCCAGCACCTCGGGCTTGGCGCAATGCTCCAGGAAACCCTCCCGGGAGAGGTGCAGGTCGGGGTCCGGACCGTTCTGAAGCGGCGGCTCAGCGGTTCCCGCAGGGTCGGCGGAATCGAGGATCGTGCTCCCCAGGTGATTGGGCATGATCGTGTCGCCGTTGCACATGACCACCGCGCGCCTCATGACATTGGCAAGCTGGCGGATATTGCCGGGCCAGCCGTAATCCCGCAGGAGGCGCAGGGCGCCCTGGGAAAGGCGCAGGTCGGGATTGAGGAGCCTTACGAAGTGCTCCGCCAGGAGGGGAACATCCTCGGCGCGGGAGCGGAGGGGGGGAATCTCCAGCCGGACCACGTTGAGGCGGTAGTAGAGGTCCTCACGGAAGGTCTTTTCGCGGATCGCCTCTTCCAGATCGACGTTGGTCGCGGCGATGACCCTCACATCGGTCTTGATCGGCTTTTCACCGCCGACCCGCATGAATTCCCCCGTCTCCAGCACCCGCAAAAGCTTCACCTGGATCTGCGGGCTGGCATCGCCTATTTCGTCGAGGAGCAGGGTGCCGCGGTTGGCCAGCTCGAATATGCCGCGGCGGGTCTGGTTCGCGCCGGTGTAGGACCCCTTTTCGTGTCCGAAGAGTTCACTCTCCAGGAGGTTTTCCGGCAGCGCCCCGCAGTTTACAGGGATGAACGCCTGGTCGGCGCGTCCGGATGCGGCGTGGATGAAGCGGGCCAGGACCTCCTTCCCCGTTCCCGTCTTCCCCTGGATCAGCACGTTGATGTTCTTGTTGGCGATCTTGTAGGCCAGGGAGACCAGACGCCGCATGCTCGGCGCGGTGCCGACCTGAAAACCGACGGCCCGGGCCACCTCGGACCACTCTTCCTCGGCGTGGCGCCCATGTGAAAGGTTGAAACCGTGGGTGGCGGCCTTTTCGATGAGGGCCTCGATCTCGCCGATGTCGTCGAAGGGCTTTTCCAGGTATTCGTAGGCGCCCAGCTGCATCGCGGTTACCGCCGTCTTGATGGTGCTGTAGCCGGTCATGATGACGACCTCGCAGGCGGGTTGCCGGGCCTTGATCATCTGCAGCAGGGTGAGACCGTCGGTGTCCGGGAGCTTCAGATCGACCATGGCCACGTTGAAACTGTTTTCTTCGAGCGCCTGCATCGCCTCCGGCTCGTTTGCCGCGGTGACGACGCCGTAACCTTTCCGGGACAACAGGCGGCGGAAAAACGTGCAGACATCCGCCTCGTCGTCGATGATCAGAACCTGAATCTGAGACATATTGCGCTCCGCGCAGGCATTAGGCCGAAGGCTGAAGGCTGAAGGTTCAATCTTACACCTTCAGTCTTCAGCCTTAAGTCTTCAGCCTGCTTCTACTGTTGTTCAATCGGCAGGACCAGGGAGAATGTGCTCCCCTCCCCCGGCCTGCTCTCCACCTCGATGGTGCCGTTGTGGGACTCGGCGATCCCGAGGCTGACCGAGAGCCCCAGACCGGTCCCCTTGGTCGCTTCCTTGCTCGTGTAGAACGGGGTGAAAATCTTGGACAGGTTTTCCGGGGCGATGCCGATGCCGTTGTCGGTCACGCTCAGTACGGCCCATCTCCTGTCCCCTTCCACCCGGAGCGCCGTGGCCACCTCGATGGTTTTTTCCTTCCGCTCCACGTCCCCCAGGGCATCGCGGGCGTTGATCATAAAGTTGGTCAAAACCTGCTGGATCTGCGGCCCGTTGGCGGTGACGCGCGGCAGGTTGGTATCGAAACGTTCGACGATCCTGATCTGACTCCGGTTGATCTGGTACTGGATCATGCTCAACATCCGCTCCGCCTCGGTATTGAGATCGATATCCGTCACCGGGGGCTGGTTCTGCCGGGAAAAGGTCAGAAGGTTCTGGACTATCCGCTTGCAGCGCAGGCCGGAATTGATGATATCGTCGAGCACCTCGGCCGTGTCGTACCGGGCATCCTCATTGAGGTCCCTGTCCAGCATCTGCGCCGTGCCGATGATGACGGTCATCGGGTTGTTCAGCTCGTGGGCCACGCCGGCAGCCATCTCGCCGAGGGCGGCCAGCTTGGCCGAATTCACCAGCTGCGCCTCCATCTTGATCTTTTCGGTAACGTCCTTGAGGATGATGGTCACCGCGACCAGCTGCCGCTCCTCGTTCAGCACAGGATAGTATGAGAGGTCGAGGACCAGCCCGGATTCGGTCTGCCAGCGCTGGTAGACCGGCCTCCCGGTCCTCTGGACCTCCTGGATGGGGCATTGCTTGCAGGGATGGTTGCGGCCGTGGAGCTTGGCAAAGCACTTGTTGCTCAGGGTCTGGTTCCAGAAGCCGCTCATCTCCGGCGGCAGGTGATCGTTATGGAGCAGGACGTTGTAATCGGTGTCTATCAGGAAGATCGGGTCGGTCACGGCCTTGAAGGTCTCCTCCCATTCCTTCTTGGCGCGGGAGACCTGCTTGTAGAGCCGGGCGTTCTGAATGCTTATGGAGAGCTGGTCCGCAAGGTGCTGCACAAAGCTCAGGTCCCCCTCGCTGTATGCGAACTCCAGGATGCTGGCAACTACCAGGGCGCCGATCACCTCGTCCCGCTTGAACATGGGGGCAACCGCCATCGCCCGGAGCGGGCCGGGATAGCCGGGATTGATCTGGATATGACTGAACTCTTCCGGCGTCAGGTTGAAGATGCCGGGCTTTTTCTGGCTTATGACCTTAAGTGATGGGGAATGGGCGGGGAAGTTCTCGATCTTGCAGAAATCCTTTGGCATCATCGCCTTGAGCGACAGCGCCCCCCCCTTGAACGTCACCAGCCCGAGGAAATCGCAGGAGAGCGTCTGCGGCAGCTTGGTGAAGGCCCGTTCGATGATGTCCGGGGTAGACATGTCGATGTTGATGTCCCGTGCAAGCTGGTGCAGGATCTCCAGGCGGCCGTTCTGCTTGAGAACCTCCTGGTTCCGCTTTTTCAGCTCAACATAATAGTTGAGTTTCGAGGAATCGACCCCGGTCAGCTGCTGGAGGAGCTTTTCCTTGTTTTCCAACGTTGTTTCCTCTTTATTGTCCGCACCCCAATTCAGGGCAGGTTTGGTTCGGCCGATTGAGCATAACCGCAGGCGTGTTACCCAATGGGCATAAACAGCGCCACGTTGAGGATTGTGCGATTGAGGCCGGGCCGAAGATGCCCTGAAGGCGGGTGCGGACTACATGCACTTGCGGAAGATGGCCTCGATCTCCTCAACTGTCGCGCTGCGCGGATTGGTCACCAGGCAGGCGTCCTTCGTCGCATTGCGGCTCAGAAGCGGGATGAACTCCTCCAGCAGGCCGATCTGCGCCAATCCCTTGGCCAGCCCGACATCCTCGATCAGCCGCTTGACCGCCCCGATGGAACGTTCTGCGGCCGCCGCTGTATTCAGCCCGGCAACATTCTCGCCCATGGCGATGGCGATATCCCGGAACCTGTCGGGACAGGCATCCAGGTTGAATTCCATCACGTGCGGGAGGATCGAGGCGTTCGTCTCCCCGTGGTGCTGGTCGATCAGGCCGTCCACCTGGTGGGTCATGGCGTGGGTGGCGCCGAGGATGGCGTTGGAAAACGCCAGCCCCGCGGAAAGGGCAGCCATGGCCATGTTTGTGTTGGCCTCCGTGTCCCCGCGGTCTGCCACCGCCTGCCGCAGGTTCTGCGAGATCAGCTGGATCGACTTGAGGGCATGGATGTCGGTCAAGGGGGTCGATGCCAGCGACACGTACGACTCGATGCCGTGGGTCAGGGCGTCTACACCGGTGGCGGCGGCCAGCTTGGCGTCCTTGGTCTTCAGCAGTTCCGGATCGACGATGGCTATATCCGGCACCAGAGACCTGGAGATGATGGACATCTTCAGCTTGCGCGCCGTATCGACGATGATGGTGAACTGGCTCACCTCGGAGCCGGCCCCGGCCGTGCTGGGGACGATCACTATCGGCGGCAGCGGGATGGAGATCTTGTTGATCCCTTCGTAATCCTGAAGCTGCCCGCCGTTTGTCGCCAGAGTGGCGATCGCCTTGGCCACATCGGTGGGGCTCCCCCCCCCGACGGCGACAATCCCGTCACAACCCGATTTCAGGTAGCGCACGACCCCCTCGGACACCTCGAAATCCTTGGGATTGGTGGAGAGTGCGGAGAATATGTCCGTTCCCAGGCCGGCAGCGTGCAGGTAATGCACGGCAAGATCGACCCAGCCGGCATTTATCACCCCCGCGTCGCTGACCAGGAAGACCTTTGAGACCCCGAGTCGCACCATGCTCTCGCCGATCTGGCTCAGGGAGCCGCGGCCGAAGATTATCTCAGGCGCTACGAATTTGCTGATATTCACGATGTCACCTCGAAGGAAATGGGCGTAGTCTGCACGCCGACCGAGCTACTGTTCCACAATAGAACAATTTTCACCAAAATGATACCGTTTTGTCACCGACCTCACTGGTACTGGACGTAGATCGGCTTCGGATTCAGCTTGAGCAGGTCCTTGGGGGTCATCAGCGGATCCCCCTTCTTCGTATCGTTGTGGTAGAAGAGCTTGAAGCCGGTGAACTGCACCGGTTCCGCCACCACGTAATCCTTGTACGAGTCACGCTTCAGCCATGGTGCGCCCCAGCCGTCCATGTGCATGACGATCTGCACCTCGGGACGCAGCGTTATGTTCCGGGCATTCGTGACCCCGTTGCGCGTGAAGCGGTGCACGGTCAGCACCTTGGGGGGAAGATTGTATTTTTTCACCAGGTCCTTCAGATAGCCGGAGACATAATTCACGTCCGCCGCGTCATAGGTGCCGATCTTGGTCCCCGGCTTCTTCCCGCTCTTGATCAGGTTGAACTCCGGGTCCATCCCCAGGTGCACGTCCGGGTTCTTCAACATCCACTCGAAGCGCGGGAGGACGGAACGGATGTTGTCATGACCGGTCTGGATGTCCAGGAACAGGATGGCGTGCGCCTCCTTGGCCCAATCGTACACCTGATTGATGATCTTGTCCGGCATTATCATCCGGTACTTCCCCGCCTTGCCAGGCTCACCCTGGGCCACCACCGCGATCAGGTGCAGTGCCGGCTGTACCGGCAGCTTCGGGTCCGCCTTCTCCCACTTGGCCACCTCCCCTTTCAACCGGCGCAGCATCTCGTCCTTCGGGTACTCCCCGAGCGCCCCCATCCTCTTG
>DAIEGL010000102.1 GCA_027356255.1 Geobacter sp.
CGTTCAGCCTCCCCCGGTGGGGCATCCCCATGACCAGGTCGCTTATCCCTGCAGCGGCCGCGCCCAAAGCCACCGCGTTGAGGAGCGGGATCAGGACGTCCCCCCCTTCCAGGGAAAAGCGGGTCTGGCCGGGAAACTTCCTGTTGAGAAACGCCTCGAACAGGGCCGCCTCCTGGAGCTGTCCCATGATCTCCAGCTTCTTCTCCAATGGGAAGACCGGCCGGTTCCTTGTCGGCTCCATCCGGTCGATGAGCCACTGTCGCTCGGCAGGGTCCTGGATGTGCATGAACTCCACGCCGATGGAGCGGCAGTAGGTGTCCCGCATCACCGCCACGATCTCGCCAAGCGTGGCGCTTTCCTTCATGAAGCGCCGCGTATGGAAGGTTTTGTCCAGGTCTGCCGGCTCCAGGCCGAACTCCTCCAGGGTGAGGAGGGGGTGGTCGCTCCTGCACGGGGAGAGCGGATCGGTGCAGGCGAGTAAATACCCGATGTCGCGGTAGCGGTAGATGAGGGACTGGACCGCGGACAGCTTGAGGGCCGCGGCGGGGACAAGGCGCTCCTGTGCCGGCACCGCCTCCCGACCCAGGTCGAAGCCACTGAAAAAGGCTTGCAGATCGGCGGGCACGCGTTCCGGCGCCTCAAGCCAGAGGAGATACTGCTCTTCGATCCATTCGGGACTGAGATTGGCAAGGAAAGACATCAACCGATCCTTGGGCTGTAAATCAGTGTCTACAGCTTCTTTGGAGTGTGGAAGCCCGGAAAAACGGCGTCTGAAGGAGAGACTCAGGGGAAAGTATAGCAAAGTGGGGGGATGATGCAACAGGGCGGGGGGACAAACATTTTGGAATCTTCCACATTTCCTGGGACGGCTGCCGCGGCTTCGGGAGTGAATGACAGAGCTTACCCTACGAGCGGACACCGCCCGAGATTGAAGAATGCAACGGTCGGAATCAGCGCCCCTCGTGATGGCTGTAGCGGATGACCGTCGTCTTCTCCAGGGTGATCATGCCGCCGGTCATCATCCCGTCGATTTTTTCCATGACCGCATCGAACTTCGCCTGGCTGTCCACCACCTCCACCACTACCGGCAGATCTGCAGAAAGGCGCAGCAGCTTGTCCGTGTGATAGACGCTGTGGGCGCCGAACCCGGCGATGCCGCGCAGGACCGTGGCACCGGCAAAGCCTTCCTTCCTGAAGAGTTCCACGAGCGCCTCGTAGAGGGGGATATGGCCGTGTTTGTCGCTTTCGCCGATGAATATCCGCATCAGGACCTGTTCGCCTGCCAGTCTGGTCATGCTCTGCCTCCTCGAAACATATTGCAAGGGCGCTTGCCGCCCCTCTACAGATACCTCGCCGCCATGATCCCGAACCAGGTGCATACCAGGCAGGTCATCACGCTGAAGAGAACGTTCACCGAAGCGACGAGCAATTCGCCATCCTCAAGGAGACGAAAGGTTTCGTAGCTGAAGGTGGAAAACGTGGTAAGTCCGCCGAGAAAGCCTATAGTGAGGCCGATGCGCAGCTGGGGGGAAACAAGGGCGCTGCGCATGGAAAACTCCATGATGAGGCCGATCAGGAATGCCCCGACGATGTTCACGACAAAGGTGCCGTAGGGGAACGTCCTACCGAAGAGTTCATAGACCCAGCCGGAGAGGTAATAGCGGGAAAGACAGCCTAAGGCGCCGAAGATTGCGATGTAGAAAACCGTCACCATTTATTCTGCGCATCCTGAATCAAACAAGAAAGTCAAAGGCAATTTAACGCGGAGAAAAATCTGATTTGAACGGATTTACGCGGATAAAACTTAAAGGGGGAAAAGCATGTTATTGAAAATCCGCATAAGTCCGCGTCCAATTAAAGATTTGTTTCAGGTTTACCTGAACACCCAACCAAGGCTGAAACCGAAGAGGTCCGATTCCGACTTGGGTTGGAATACCCGCAGGGTGCCGCTTGCAACCACGGGGGACTGGTCATAGCGGAACCCCTCGTAAAAGGCGCTCAGCCTGATTTTACGGTATATGGCGCCGATCTCCGCGAATGCGGACCAGCGGCCGCCCGGCTTGGTCGTCAGCTCGCCGGTTTCGGTGAAATCGACGGTATTGCTGGTGTAAAAGGGATATTTTGCGCCGCCTTCACAAAAAGTG
>DAIEGL010000104.1 GCA_027356255.1 Geobacter sp.
GGCAGAGTATTTTTGACTACATTGAGCGGTTCTACAACCGCAAAAGAATTCACTCCTCGCTCGGATATAAAACTCCGAACGAGGTCGATCAACTCAAACTTGCAGCTTAACTAACTGTCCACGAAACCGGGGCAAATCCAAGGTAGTTTATCCCATAATCAAAGGAGGAGCACCATGTCAATGTTTTGCAACCAGTGTGAACAGGCTGCCAAAGGTGTCGGCTGCGACATCATGGGGGTATGCGGAAAGAACCCGGAGGTTGCCGCCTTGCAGGACCTGATGATCTACGGTCTGAAGGGGCTTGCCGTCTATGCGGACAAGGCCCGCGAACTGGGGGCCAGGGACGAGACCATAGACCTCTTCATGTTCGAAGGGCTCTTCACCACCGTCACCAACGTGGATTTCGATCCGGTCAGCATCGCCGCCAAGCTCCGCAAATGCTTCGACAACAAGGAAAAGATAAAGGCGCTGTATGAAACCGCCTATAGGGAAAAGACCGGCAATCACGCCCCGCAGATTTCCGAAGGGCCCGCCTCCTGGGTGATCGCCAACGACCTTATCGGTCTGGTCAAGCAGGGAGAGGCCCACGGCATCAACACCCACCATACGGACCCGGACATCCGTTCCGCCATAGAGGTGCTGATCTACGGTCTGAAGGGGATGGCCGCCTATGCCGACCATGCGTTCATCCTGGGCAAGACCGACGAGGAGGTCTTTGCCTTCTTCCACAAGGCCTTTGCCGCCACCACCGACCCCGCCAAGGGACTCATGGACTTCGTCAACCTCTCCATGGAGTGCGGCAAGATGAACATCAAGGTGATGGGGATGCTCAACCAGGGGCACATCGACCACTACGGGCAGCCGGTGCCGACCAAGGTACAGCTGGGCACCAGGAAGAACAAGGGGATTCTCGTCTCCGGTCACGACCTGCGCATGCTGGAGGAGCTCCTCAAGCAGACCGAAGGGAAGGGGATAGACGTCTACACCCACGGCGAGATGCTCCCGGCCCACGGTTACCCCGGCCTCAAGAAATATTCTCACCTCTATGGCAACTTCGGCGGCGCATGGCAGGACCAGGGCAAGGAATTCCCGGATTTCCCCGGCGCCATCATCTTCAACACCAACTGCATCCAGCGCCCGGCCGAGTCCTACAAGGACCGGCTCTTCACCTGGGGCCAGGTGGGGTGGCCCGGTATCAAGCATATGACCGGCTGGAACTTCAGCGAGGTCATCAACAAGGCCTTGGAATGCCCGGACCTCCCCGATGCGCCGCGAAAGGAGATCCTCACCGGCTTTGGCCACAACGCGGTCCTGGGGGTGGCGGACAAGGTCATCGAAGGGGTGAAAAGTGGCGCCATCAAACACTTCTTCCTCATCGGCGGCTGCGACGGCGCCAAGCCGGGGCGCAACTACTTCACCGAGCTGGCGGAGAAGGTTCCCAAAGACTGCGTCATCCTGACGCTCGCCTGCGGCAAGTACCGCTTCAACAAGCTTGAGTTCGGCGACATCGGCGGCATCCCGAGGCTCCTCGACGTGGGGCAGTGCAACGACGCCTACTCGGCGGTCCAGATCGCCCTGGCCCTGGCAGGCGCCTTCAACTGCGGCGTGAATGACCTGCCGCTCTCCTTCATCCTCTCCTGGTACGAGCAGAAGGCCCATGTGATCCTCCTCTCGCTCCTTCACCTGGGGATCAAGAACATCAAGCTGGGACCGGCCCTGCCAGCTTATCTCACGCCGAACGTCCTCAACTTCCTGGTGGAGAACTTCAACATCAGCCAGATCACCACGGCGGATGCGGACCTTAAGGCGGCACTGGGAGCATGATCCGGCCGTAATCATATTTCAACGCAAGAAAGGCGCGGAACCGAATTCCGCGCCTTTCTTGCGTTGGGCGACGCTAAATTGCCGTTGCCCGGCTACTCTTCTTTCAGTGGAGCCTGGGTAGCTGTCGAACCGGATAGATTCGGCACTTGGACGGGGAAAGTTTTTATCATCACCCTGGTGAATTTAAGGGGCGGCAGAAATTTGGCGAGAGGAAAAACGTTAGTGGATGCGCAACTAGGACACTGCCTGTATTCTTCGGGAAATATCTCGTCGCAGTTGAGACACAAATAGGTTTGCTCTATTTTCAAGGGTTTCCGGTCGTCCTGCACCGCATGCCCCGGTGCAGACCGGTTCTTAGCATATGGCAAAGGTCCCTGATGGAATCCGCAGTTAGTCAGGAAAAAAGAGAATCGGTCAATCAGCTTCATCGGTTCATTCCCCGTCGGGAAACGTATGTGGGAAAACGAGAGGCGTTATCGAACGTGCTCCTTATTAACATATTAGTCTTGGGCGGCGAAAAGTCAATGTGCCATAACAGACCGAATTTATTAGGTTCATCCGGAATTCCGGGAAAGGCCGCCTGCCGCAACTTCGTCCGTTCGTTCGGCAATAAAAAGGGGCGCCCCTCCAGATGGGACACCCCGTAAAATTCAAGCATGCTTCTCTTCGGCGAGATCTACACGCCGGCCGGCTTTCTCTGCGCCAGAAGCCCTCGTCCCACCCAACCGCTGGCAAACTGGTAAGCGATACGGCCGCTGCGGTCCCCCTTTTTCTGCGACCAGAGGATCGCCTCATCCTGCGCTTCCTTGGTCCACTCAAGCTCGGCGTCTTTTTTCCGGCAGAGCTTGCCGACCCACTGCTTGACCACCTCCAGATACTGGTCCTGGGTAAAGGGATGGAATGCGACCCAGATGCCGAAACGGCCGGAAAGGGATATCTTTTCCTCCACAGCCTCGCCATGGTGGATCTCCCCCTCGACCATCATCGCACCGCGGTTGTCGCTTTCATACTCGGGAAGAAGGTGCCGCCGGTTCGAGGTGACGTATATGAGGACATTTTCCGGCGGTGCGTAGACAGAGCCGTCCAGGGCGCTCTTCAACATCTTGTAGCTCGATTCACCCACCTCGAAAGAGACGTCGTCGGAAAAGATGATGTACTTGTACGGCTGCCCCTTAACCTCGTCAACGATATCCGGAAGATGCACCAGGTCATCCTTGTCCACCTGGATGACCCGCAATCCCTGGGGCGCATAACTGCGGAGCATGGCCCGCACCAGCGAAGATTTGCCGGTGCCGCGCGTTCCCCAGAGGAGGATGTTGTTGGCGGGGAGACCGGCCAGGAACTGGCTGGTATTCTCCTCCACGGCCCACTTCTGCTTGTCGATGCCGAGCAGGTCGTCCAGATGGATGCCTTCGATGCTGGGGATCGGCTCCAGATACCCCGAAAAGGAGTGCCGCCGCCAGTTGGCCGCGTGGCACTCTGCCCAGTCAATCTTTTGCGGCGTTTTGGGGAGCAGCAGCTCCAGAGAGCTGAGCACCCGCTTGAGCTGCTCGGTCAGTTCCGGTTCCAAGTTCATCACTCCTCCGTGCTATCAACAACCGCTCGATTACAGGTATTTGCCGACGATGATATCGAGGTTCTGCCGCGTCTCGGCGGGAATGACCGACCTGTCGGTGATGACGGCATACTGCATGGCGGTAGAACAGGCGCACCCCCGCTCGCCCCCCATAAGGGCGACGGCGTTCTTGATGATCGACTTGGCCATGGCGACATTATTCTTGATTATGGCGATTATCGCATCTATCGACACATCATCATGGGACTCGTGCCAGCAGTCGTAATCGGTGGCTAGAGCGATGACGCCGTAGCAGATCTCCGCCTCCCTGGCCAGCTTCGCCTCCGGGACGTTGGTCATGCCGATGACGGAGACGCCGAACGAGCGATACATGAGCGATTCTGCCCTGGTGGAAAACGCCGGCCCCTCCATGCAGATATAGGTTCCACCCTTGTGCACCGTTGCCCCGGCCGCCTGGGCGGCAGAGAACAGGACATCGGACAGCTCGCCGCAGACCGGATCGGCAAACTGGACGTGGGCGACTATGCCGTTGCCGAAGAAGGTATTGACGCGGGAGGCATTGGTACGGTCGATGAACTGGTCAGGTATGACGATATGGCCGGGAATGATCTCCTCTTTCATGCTCCCGACGGCCGAAACGGAGATGAGACGGGTCACCCCGAGCTTCTTCATGCCGTAAATATTGGCCCGGTAGTTGACTTCCGAAGGGAGCAATCGGTGCCCCTTGCCGTGACGGGGGAGAAACACCATCTTCACGCCGTCCAGGGTACCGGTGACGAATTCGTCGGACGGATCACCGAAAGGAGTTGTCACCGCCACGCTCTTCACGTCGCTCAGCCCCTCCAGCTCATACAGTCCGCTGCCACCGATTATGCCGATTACCTGTTCGCTCATACTTCCTCCTGAATTGATTCAGGTTGAGATCGAGGCTGAGAATACTTCTTAACCCTAGACCTCGGCCTGGTTTTTCTTGTCCAGCCGCCCCTTCAACTGGCCGCAAGCTGCCGATATGTCGCTGCCGCGGCTTGAGCGGGTGATGACCGTGACATGCTTGTCGAGAAGATATTTGTGGAATCTATCGACGGAATCCTGGGTAGGAGACTGAAAGGCACATCCATCATGCTCATTGAACGGGATCAGGTTCACCTTGGACGGGATATTGCTGATCAGTCTCACCAGCCGTTTTGCATCATCCAGAGAATCGTTTACCCCCCTGATCATGACATACTCGATGGTTATCCAGCGCCGGGACGGGAGCGGAAAAGCCTTGCAGGCGGCCAGAAGGTCCTTGATCGGATAGCGGCGGTTGATCGGCATGATGCGATCCCGCACCTCGTCGGTGGTCGCATTCAGGGAGACAGCCAGGTTGACCGTGACGGAAGCGCCCAGTTCCGCCATCTCCGGCACGAGACCGGATGTGGAGACCGTTACCTTGCGGGTCGAAAACTGAAAACCGTCTGGATCAGTGAGTATCTTCAGGGCCTTTATCACGTTCTTCAGGTTGGCGAGCGGCTCCCCCATCCCCATGAAAACGATGTTGCGCACCGGCTCCTGCCGCTTGACGGCACAGACCTGGTTGACGATCTCGGCGGTAGTCAGGTTTCTGGTCAGCTTGAAGGTACCGGTCAGGCAGAATTCGCAGCCCATGGCACAGCCGACTTGGCTGGAGATGCAGAGTGTAGTGCGATCCTCATCGGGAATGAGCACTGATTCGACCGCATTGCCGTCCGCGAGACGAAAGAGATACTTCTTCGTCCCGTCAGCGGAAGCCTCCACGGCCTCCGCTTCCAGGTTGCTGATCCAGGAGGTTTTTTCCAGTTCCTGCCGGAATTCCTTGGAGAGGTTGGTCATCTCAGCGAAGTCTACGGCATCCTGCTGATATAGCCATTTGAAGATCTGCTTCGCGCGAAAGCGTTCTTTCCCCTTACCGGCAATATACGCCTCAAGCTCTGAGAGCGTAAAGTTTTTTATGTCTGTTTTTTCCATGTCACAAATATAAAAAAGCCCTTCTGAGGAAGGGCTCTTTTCCTTACATTTGAAATCCCGAACTATACAAGTTCCAACTGGCTGAAGAAATAGGGAATTTCGAAGGCAGCGGATTCCGGTGAATCGGAACCGTGAACCGTGTTTTCCTCGATGCTGACGCCGAGTTCTTTCCTGATTGTGCCTGCTTCCGCGTTGGCAGGATTTGTGGCGCCCATGAGTTCGCGCCATGCTGCGATAGCGTTATCTTTTTCCAGCGCAAGCACCACTACCGGATTCCTTGACATAAAGGCGCAAAGATCATTGAAAAACGGGCGCTCCTTGTGAACGTAATAGAAACCTTCCGCTTCCGCCTTGGTTAGGTGAATCTTTTTCATGCCGACAATTTTGAACCCAGCGCCCTCGATTCTATCGAGAACCTTGCCGGTAATGTTTCTTTCCACGGCATCGGGCTTAATGATCGCAAATGTTCTTTCCATACTTTCCTCCACAATTTTAGCTAGTTATATCATCAGATCGTCTCAAATACCATTTGCCGAGCTAAATGTCAATGAGATTCTCACGAGCGCATAAAAATAGCCTACAGAATATATTCTGTAGGCCATTTCGTTCCTGACTGACTACAACCCCTGGGAAATTATTACTTCGCAGCAGGAGCAGCAGGAGCTTCAGGAGCAGCAGGAGCAGACTTGGCAGTCATAGGAGCCTGAACCGGAGCAGCAGGAGCAGCCTGCTCAGCAGCAGGAGCCGGAGCTTCTTCCTTCTTCTTGCAGCCAGCGGCGAAGACCAGAGCGAGAGCCAAGCACAGTGCTAAAGAGATCAGTTTTTTCATTGACGATATCACCTCTTTTCTTTTTTGATTACCATCTGTTGCGCAAAGCGCATGGTTTTTCGAGTCACAACAAAGCGCAAATATACTATCAAAAAATGAAAAGTCAAGATTAATTTAACAAAAAAACATTTTTATCACCGCGCCCAGTCAAACACGAGCACGAATCTGCTCCGTTCACACACGAATCGATCAAAGATTTATACAGACCATCTTAATATTCGTCATTTCTTCCATTGCGTAGCGCACGCCCTCTCGCCCGACCCCACTCTCCTTGTTACCACCATAGGGCATATGGTCCACCCGGAATGTGGGTACATCATTGATGATAACCCCTCCCACATCAAGCCTTTTTACAGCCTTGAACGCCTTATTTATATCACTTGTGTAAATCCCTGCCTGTAAGCCGTAGACCGAATCATCGGCCATTTCCAATGCCTCGTCGAAGGTCTCACACGGAAGTACCGAAACGATGGGGGCGAAGACCTCGGAACACATGACCTTCATTTCGCGAGTAACACCGGTCAGAATGGTCGGTTCCAGGCAATTTCCAATTACCCCCCCCCCTGCCGCGACAGCGGCGCCCAGCTTTTTGGCCTCATCCAGCCAGGCAACAGCCCTTTCCAGCTCCTTGCGTGAGATCATCGGTCCAATATCGCAGGTCTTGTCGAAGGGGTCTCCCACCTTGAGGGCACGGGTGGCCTCGACGAACTTGCCGAGGAATTCATCGTAACGGCTGCGATGGACAAATATGCGTTGAACCGAAATGCAGACTTGACCGGAGTTGGCAAAACTGCCGACGACGCAGCGGGAGACCGCTTTATCCACATCGCCATCCTCCTCGATGATGGTCGGAGAATTGGAGCCGAGTTCCAGCGTTACACGTTTCAAACCGCACCGGGACTTGATCTCTCTCCCCACCGGCGGACTACCGGTAAAAGTGATCATTGCCAGCCGTTCATCCTCAACCAGCCGGTTGCCCACTGTGGCGCCGCTCCCTATGATTACATTGAGAGCACCGGCAGGGAGCCCGGCCTCCATGAGCAGCTCCGCGAGTTTGAGAGAAGTTAGGGGGGTCTTGGTCGCCGGTTTCAGCACCACCGCGTTCCCCGTGGCAATGGCCGGCGCAAGCTTGTGCGCCACCAGGTTCAGTGGAAAATTGAAAGGTGTTATGGCGCCGATGATTCCGATCGGGTTCCGGAGATAAAAACCGAATCTCCCCGCAGAGACCGGCGAAGCATCCATGGGCACGATCTCGCCATGGCTCGCCTGAGCTTCTATTGCCGCAAATTTAAAGGTTTCCGCACTCCGTTCCGCCTCGGCGAGCGCATATTTCCAGGATTTACCCGCCTCCCTGGCGATGATGCCGGCAATCTCATCCTTGTCGCGCAAGATGAACCCGGAAGCTTTTTCAAGTATTTCCGATCTCTTGAAGGCAGGCATGGCTGACATTTCGGCAAATCCCTTCCGCGCAGCAACAATGGACGCCTCCACATCTTCCGCAGTAGCCTCAGGAACAACACCGATCAAAGAATCATCATAGGGATTAATCACCTCTATCCCGGACCGGTCGTCGCCTGTCCATACCCCACCGATCAACATTCTGTAACGCCTGGCCATATCAAATCCTCCTTACGGATACGGTTAACCCTTGAAAATATTTGTCGAATATATTACATTAACGTTCAATTATCAACCGATAACAAGGGACCTCATCGTGAATAACAAACTGACTGCCAGAGAAAAAAATTTGCTTCTGAAACTAGCAAGAGAGGCCATCATCGGTTTTGTGCGTGGACTCAAAACCCCAAGCATGGAAGTTACCGACGAAAATCTTCTATCCCATCGGGGATGCTTTGTCAGCATAAAAGCTAACGGATCGCTGCGCGGCTGCATAGGTAATTTCACGTCGGAGAAATCGCTTTTCAAATTGGTGCAGGAAATGGCGGTTTCCGCTGCGACACGTGACCCTCGATTCTATCCGATGAAAGAGCAGGACCTGGAGCATTTCGACCTTGAAATCTCGGTCCTTTCCCCCCTGCAGAAGATTTCCGCAATCGAAGAGATTGAGGCAGGAACGCATGGACTCTATATCGAGAAAAATTTTTCCCGCGGCGTCCTGCTTCCCCAGGTTGCGGTCGAATTCGGTTGGGACAGGGAAACCTTTCTCCGCCAGACCTGCATCAAAGCCGGCTTGAAACCGGAAGACTGGAAGGAAGGGACGGACATTTACATCTTCACTGCCGATGTATTTTGCGAAAAGAGACACAGCTGAATAAGCTATAAGCCTACTGCAAAATCCGGATTAATCAAGAAGGGCAATACGACGCGGGATCATACGGATTGACGCTGCGTTCAAACGCTTTTTCGCAAAATTCAAACTCTTTTCATCACAAAAAAGGGAGGCGCCGATGCGCCTCCCTTTTTTGTGATGAAGCAAGCGGGCGCACATTGTGCGCCCGAAGATGTGACTAGAACTTGCGACCGCCTTCGGCAGCCCATTTTTCCAGCATCTCGGTGGTGACGGACTTCGGACGCTCGATGGCGTAGCCAAGGCCGCGGTCCCAGGTGATGTTGGCCATGCAGCCGAGGGCACGTCCCACACCGAACAGGACGGTGTAGAAATCCCACTCCTTGACGCCGTAGTACCACTGGATGACGCCGGACTGCGCATCAACGTTCGGCCAGGGGTTCTTGGTTTTACCATGCTCGGTAAGAACGCCGGGAGC
Organism: Geobacter sp.; assembly: GCA_027356255.1. Lineage (GTDB taxonomy): Bacteria > Desulfobacterota > Desulfuromonadia > Geobacterales > Geobacteraceae > Geotalea. Next base: position 8,942 of record DAIEGL010000104.1, read on the forward strand.
GGTTTCGAAGATCATGGCAACAAGCTTGAAGAGCTGATCGTCCTTGAGACCGGGGGTCTTGAGGCAGAACTCACGCTGCGCGGTGTAACGGGGGTCGGTCTTACGCAGAACGGCGTGACCATAACCCGGAACGACCTGGCCTGCGTTGAGGGTATCCCACAGAGCCTTGGTGACGTTCTCTTTGGTCGGCTCGGCGCCGTTGAGTTTTTTCTGAAATTCCATGATCCAGCCGAGAACCTCCTGGTTGGCAAGGCCGTGCAGCGGGCCGGCCAGACCGTTCAGGCCGGCTGAATATGCATAGTAGGGGTCAGACAGGGCGGAGTGTACCAGATGGGTGGTGTGTGCCGAGACGTTGCCTGACTCGTGGTCGGAGTGGAGGATGAAGTACATACGGGCCACGTCTTTGTACTGCTCGCTCTGGCCGATCATGTGGGCAAAGTTGGCACCCATGTCGAGACTCGGATCGATGGCGATCTGCTTGTCACCTTTGTATTTCAGGTTGTAGATGAACGCGGCAATAACCGGAATGCGGGCGACGATATCGCTGGCATCCTCATACACCGATTCCCATGCGGTCATCTTGTTGAATTTGCCTGAGTTATAGAAAGCAGCGAACTTGGAGTCCTTCTGCAGCGCCATGATGCCGACGGAGAGCATCACCATGGGGTGGCTCTCCCTGGGAAGGGCGCGGATCGCGTCGAACACGTACTGGGGAACAGTCTGGCGGGTCTTCCACTCGGCCACAACTTCATCAACCTGGGCCTGGGTCGGCACATCACCGGTCAAAAGGAAATACCAGAAGGACTCGACAGTCGGATATTCTGAGCCTGCTGCCTTAGGAAGTGCTGCGAAAGTTTCGGGTATGGTCTTACCGCGGAAGCGGATACCTTCCTGCGGGTCAAGATAGGAGATGTCAGTGACAAGGCTGCGGATATCGCGTGCGCCACCGATGCACTGCTCGATGGTTACCTGGTCGATGATGACCTTGCCGAATTCCTTGGTAAGCCGGGTGGTGCGGGGACGATGTGCCTCAATCTTCTGCTTCAGGGTTTCCTTAAGTGCCATGGTGTTTACTCTCCTTTTGTCTGTTGGGGTGATTAATAATAATGAAATGCATTGCAAGCCAAAAAGACCTTAACAGCTCCCTCCTTTCCTACACCGATTGATAACGCCCAGACAGGTACGCACAATAAATAAACAAGGTGAAAGATGTAACGAGAAATTCCGGCAGGACAATCACATAAAACGTCGGGCTGTAATTCTAAAATATACTGTATACAAAATTTGCGTAACTTATACCATCACGCCATATTAAATTCAACAAAAAATTTGTGTTAAGAAATTTTACAAAAACGTCAAATCCTGGCTGGAAAAGGTGAGCTGTTTCAGACCGCTTTCGGTGAGATAGAAGGTATTTTCGATGCCGATCGCCCCCTCGCCGGGAAACACCACTTTCGGCTCGAAGGCAAAGACCATTCCAGGCTCCAGGGTCATGTCATGGAACCCCTTTGCCAGGAAAGGATATTCATCGATCTCGATACCGAGACCGTGCCCGATGAATGAAACCTGCGCCCCCTTGTTACCCATGAAGCTTTCCGCATAGCCAAGCTCCATCGCCAATTCGAGGCATTCGTCGTAAATCCGCCCCCAGAGCGGCCTTTCAGGAGCGAGGGCCATCATCCGTTCCTGGACCTTCAACATATCCTCATAGCCTTTCTTCAGCCTGTCCGACAGGCCGCCGATGGCAAATATGCGCGTCTGGTCCACCAGATACCCGTCGAAACTACCCGCAAAATCAACGATGATCGGCGTGTTTTTTTCGATCCTGTTGTAACCGGCCCCCTGGCCGAAACTGGTATTCAGCCCCATCCCGCCAAGGGGGGTGTCAAGATAGGCGGGGACCGCAGTATCAGCACCGGAAAAGACATGGGCATAAACCATTTCCCCGTTGAAGGCCCGCATGCGGACAAGCCCCTGATGCCCCTCCCTTCTTGCGGTGTATTCGAGCTCTGCGGCGAGTTCAAGGTCTGTCATCCCCTCGCGGACGACCTCTTTAACCCGGCTGTTGACCTTGTCCACCTGGTTGGCCGCATCCTGGAGCAGATGTATCTCATAGTGGGTCTTTACCATCCGCACCTTGCGGATGAGGGGGGTGGCATCACTGAACCTGACCGAGGGGAAGACCTTTTTGTAGCGCTCGAAAAAGTTGACCGGGAGGACGTCCAGTTCCATGCCTATCCGCTCAGGCACGGGACAGCCGTAGCCTGCAAGAAGCGCGGGCAGTTCCTTCATGGAGCTGAACGGCACCACCTCTTTCAAGCCGCATTCCATCCGCGCACGCATGAAATCCTTGCGCACCATGTAGATCGGCTCACCCTCGACCGGGACATACAGGTTGCCGGTCTGGACGGTTCCGGTGAAATAGAAGAGATCGGCGTTCTGCAGTATAATCACCGCATCCAGCCCTTCCTCAGCCATGTAATGCTGCAGCCTTTTGCATCTGTACGCAAGTTCCTCGGCAGGTGTGATACGCATAATGCCCCCTAAAGTGGTTTAGTTACAGAATTCTGTTTTTCCCGCGCTTCCCTGAGCAGCCTTCTCTTCCTTTTCCCGCCGAGGAAGGTTTCTTCAACGATAATCGCCAGAAAACAGACCATAAACAGAAAGAATATGATTCCTAAAGCCTTTTCCCGCATGCCGTGCTCCCGTAAAACCTTGATTTCTGCAGTCGGCGATGGCCGGCTGCCGTTTCCTGAATAAATGATAAACACCGGGACCGTCCGGCCTCACCATTACTTAAGACATTTCTCCGGCCTCCTCCAGTTGCAGCTCCCGGATTGCCATCTCCCGCAGCTTGAATTTCTGGATCTTGCCGCTCGCCGTCATGGGATAGGAATCGACGAATTTCACATATCTGGGAATCTTGTAATTGGCTATCCTCCCCCGGCAGAACTCGCGTACCTCTTCCTCAGTCATCTCTGCATCCTTTTTCAGGACGACGGCGGCCATCACCTGCTCGCCGTACTTGCGGTCGGGGACGCCGTAGACCTGGACATCTGAAATCTTCGAATGGGTATAGAGGAACTCCTCGATCTCCCGCGGGTAGACGTTCTCACCACCGCGGATAATCATGTTCTTGATCCGGCCGGTGATCTTGCAGTAGCAGTTCTCGTCCATCACCGCAAGATCGCCGGTGTGGAGCCAACCGTCGGCGTCGATGACCCGGGCCGTCTCCTCCGGCATGTTGTAATACCCCTTCATCACCAGATAGCCGCGGGTGCAGAGCTCCCCCTGCTTGCCTGGAGGAAGGGTGACGCCGGTCTCGATATCGACGATCTTCACCTCCACTTCAGGGAGCGCCCGGCCGACAGTGGCAACCCTCAGTTCAATGGCGTCATCGGTGCGGGTCTGGGTGATTACCGGGGAAGACTCGGTCTGGCCGTAGGCAATGGTGATCTCCGAGGCGTTCATGTCGCGGATGACCCGCTTCATCACCTCGATCGGGCAGTTGGAGCCGGCCATGATCCCGCTGCGCAGGGTGGACAGGTCGAATTTTGCGAACTCCGGATGTTCCAGCTCTGCTATGAACATGGTCGGAACGCCGTGCACAGCGGTGCAACGCTCCTTTTCGACCGCTTGAAGCACCTTGAGCGGATCAAAGATCTCCACCGGCACCATGGCGGAACCGTGGGTGACACAGGCCATCACCCCGAGCACGCAGCCGAAACAGTGAAAAAACGGGACCGGTATGCAGAGTCGGTCCTTTTCGGTGAATCGCATACATTCGCCGATGTTGAACCCGTTATTGATGACGTTGAAGTGGGTCAGCATGACCCCCTTGGGGAAACCGGTGGTACCGGATGTGTACAGCATGTTGATCACGTCGTGGCGATCGAGGGTTGCTTCAACGGCAGCCAGCTCGGCGTCGGGCACATCCCGCCCCCATGCCATGATGCTGGAAAAATTGAACATGCCGTTCCGGTTCCCCTCGCCCAGGAAAACCACATTTTTCAAACGGGGGAGTTTCGCAGCCCGAAGCTCGCCAGGCCTGCCCGTTGCCAACTCGGGCGCCACATCCAGCAGTGTCGTCACATAGTCGGTGTCTTTGAACCCTTGGACGAGGAACAGTGTATTCGAGTCGGACTGCTTAAGGATATACTCCAGCTCCGCAGACTTGTAGCTGGTGTTTACGGTAACCAGCACAGCGCCGATCTTTGCAGTGGCAAACTGTAGAATGACCCACTCGGGGACGTTGTAGGCCCAGATCGACAGGTTGTCCCCTTTTTTGATCCCCAACCTGAGCAGCCCCTTGGCCACTTGGCGGCAGACCTCGTTGAATTCCCGATAGGAATAACGAAGCCCCCTATCCACATAGATCAATGCGTCATTGTCGGGGAATTGCTGTGCAACATGATCCAACAGCCCCCCCATGGTAAATTCAAGCTGCCTCGCCATAATCCCCCCCCGAAATTCTTGAGCCCGGCTTCAACTGCAAATTCAACCTATTGATTTAAAAAGGGATTATTCAATTATCACAGCATCTATGACAAGTCAAGGTATTAAAACAGGGGGTTATTCCCATATTTCTCCTGTTTTTCCGCACTGTGTGTTACATTTATAAATCAAAAAAATCCTTGACAAAAGCATTCTTCATTTATTCCGGCCAGTTACGTTAACATACTGATTTAATTGACAATATCTACAAAAATCGCATCAAAACCCGATTGCCTCTTTCTTGTGCAATCTGCTAGGAGCATCTTATTTATCAAACCTTTTTCCGATGATTAACATATTATCCACAACAGTTATCCACAGGCTTTGTGGAACAGCTAGAGCGGCTTTTAACACGCATGTAACACAACTGTCATATTTTTCCTGTAGCATCCGATATGATAGATAAGGAAACCGAAAGAAAGAGAGCCGCAATGAAGACCATTCTTGTGATCGAAGATGAAAAGGACCTGGCGGAGCTGATAGCCTTCAACCTGGAAAAGGAAGGATATCGGCCGCTCATTGCCCTGGACGGAGTTTCCGGCCTGGAAGCCGCACGCAGCAATCCTCCCGACCTCGTTCTCCTGGATCTGATGCTCCCGGGAATGATGGGGACCGAGATCTGCAAGATCCTGAAAAAGAGCGAAAAAACCGCCGCCATTCCGATCATCATGCTGACCGCCAAGGGTGAGGAAATAGACCGGGTCGTCGGTTTCGAAGTGGGCGCCGACGATTACATGGTGAAACCTTTCTCCACCCGGGAACTCATGCTGCGGGTCAAGGCGGTGCTGCGCCGCACCATGCCGGAAAAAAGAGCGGGAAAGTGCATCACCATCGGCCTCGTCACCATCGACACCGAACGGCACCTGGTAAGCGTTGCCGGTGAAGAGATCGTGCTCACGACCACCGAGTTCAAGCTGCTCCTCAACCTGGCCGAACGGTTGGGGCGGGTGCAGAGCCGCGACACCCTGCTGCAAAACGTCTGGGGATACAATTACGTGGGGGACACCCGCACTGTGGATACCCATGTAACAAGGCTCAGGACCAAACTCGGCGAGGCGGGGGAGATGATCAAGACCGTGCGCGGTTTCGGCTACAAGATGGAGGAGCAATGAAGCTTACCTTCCGCTGGAAACTGATGGTTTCCTACCTCTGCCTGGTGCTCCTCATGGGTGGAATACTCTACGGCTACCTCAACAGCGCCCTTGAAGATCATCTGCTTGCCGAAATAAAGGATAATCTGGCAAACGAAACCAGGATGGCTGCGCTCATGGCAGAAAGAGATGGGGGATGGCCGCACAGAGATGCCCCGGCCATAGCCGCAGCCATCGGCAAAGAGATCAAGGCCAGGGTCACCATCATTGCCCAGAACGGAGAAGTGGTCGGCGATTCCCAGGTCACCGGAGATGAGCTGAAGGGGCTGGAAAACCACCATAACCGGCCGGAAATTCTGGCTGCGCAAAAAGAGGGAGCGGGATCGTCCATCCGATATTCATCGACCCTGCGGACCCCCATGCTCTATGTAGCCCGACCGCTGGCGCTGAAGAACGGCGAAAGGGGGACGATCAGGCTGGCGCTCCCCCTGGAGCAACTGGCAAAGGCCAGATCGACCATTCATGCCATCCTTGGAGTGGCCGCAGCCCTGGCGCTGTTGGCCTCCCTCCTCTTCAGCTACGTCCTTTCCAACTTCACCTCCAGCTCGTTGCGCGCCATGGCATCCATCGCCTCCAGGATCGGCAAGGGGGAATACGGGCTTCGGGTGCCGGTGAAGGGGAGGGATGAACTGGGAGAACTGGCGATGGTCCTGAACGACATGTCGGTCAGGATCGAGGGACAGCTGGCGCGCATATCAACGGAAAGAAACCGTCTCGACACCATACTGCGGGGGATGGGGGAAGGGCTCATGGTTACCGACGCAAAAGGGACCATCACCCTGGTCAACCCGGCGTTCCGCGACTTGCTTGCCATCGGTGAAGAGGTGGAAGGAAGGCCCCTCATCGATATCACGAGGCACCCGGCCCTCCACTCCGCCTTTAAGACAATCATCGCCAGCAAATGCGAGCAGATCGATGAGATAACCATTGACGCCAAAGGGGAAAAAAGCATCCTCACCCACTGGGTGCCGCTTCTCGACGGCGACCGGCTGCAGGGGGTGGTTGCTGTCTTTCACGACATAAGCAACATCAAGCGGCTGGAGAAAATCCGCCGGGATTTCGTGGCAAACGTTTCACACGAATTGCGTACCCCGGTATCCGTCATTAAAGGGTACGCCGAAACACTCCTTTCAGGCGCATTGGCAGGTGACCCGGAACGCGCGATCCGCTTTGTCGAAATCATCCACAGCCATTCGGAAAGGCTCACAAACCTGATCGGCGACCTGCTCACCCTGTCGGAGCTGGAATCGGGGGATGTGAGCCTGGAACTGTCCAGGCTCAACATCGAAGGACCGGTCAGACATGCCATGATGCTCCTGGAGCAAAAGGCTGCCGACAAGGGGATCACCATCGACAGCAGTGAGATCAAGGAAGTGCCGCCCGTTCTGGGTGACCGCGGCAGGGTGGAACAGGTGCTCATAAACCTCCTGGACAACGCGATCAAGTACACGCCGGAAAATGGCGCCATAACCGTCAAGGCTGCCGATGAGGGGAAGATGCTGAAGATCTCCGTCACCGACACCGGCTTGGGTATCCCCCCAAAAGACCTGCCGAGGATCTTCGAGCGGTTCTACCGGGTGGATGAAGCCCGCAG
>DAIEGL010000108.1 GCA_027356255.1 Geobacter sp.
CCCCCCCTTCCTCGACGAAACTGCAGCGGCGCTTTTCCCGCAGCGTGACCTCTGGTAGCCGAAGTTCCACGCCATTTTCCCGGGCCACGGCCTCGGCCTCTGCAAACACGGCGGCAACATCCTCCATCTTCCCTGTATCCAACTGGAGGAGCTTTTTCATATCGATGAATATGCCGCGCCTTCGTGCCTCGATCTTCATGGCATCCACCAGATTGACGATCATCCGGGACTCGGGCTTCATGGTGTACTTCCAGCGTGCTTCGAAATAGCGGCCGAGGTCGAGCCCCTGCCGTTCCGCCCTGGCCTTGTAGTCGTGAAACAGGGCGATGGCCTCGTCGGTGCAGGTGCTGTAGGCGGCTTCCACCACATGCAGTTCATCGTACGGGAGGACATGGGTGACGATGGCAAAGGAGGCGCCCTGTCGCGCGGCCCAGGAAAGCGCGGCGGGTAGTTCCCCGAGATTGCTCCGCATCGCCACGAACTCTATCCCCACCTGCACTTCCGGCCTGTTGCAGCGCTCTTTAGCCGCTGCCAGCGCCGCAAATGCGCGTTCAATCTCCGTAAGCTCGCCACCCTCGCGGACCTTGCGGAACGTTTCCGGCGATGCCCCGTCGATGGAGATGCAGATCTTGTCGAGACCGGCCTCCACCAGGGAAAATGCCCTGGAGTCGGTGAGCAGCAGGCCGTTGGACTGGAAGCCGATACACCCCGCTGCCGGCATGGACCTCCTTGCCCTGCGGATGAACCCTTCCAGGCCGGGGTTGAGGAGCGGTTCGCCGATGCCGTTTAAGAGCAGCGCTTCGAGATGGGGAAAGGCCGGTTCCAGGGTTGCGAAACGTTCGGGCGTCATCTCCCCATCGGCCATGGCGCAGCCGGCGGTCTGCTTGACGCACATGAAGCAGCCGAGGTTGCAGCGGGTGGTGGTCTCTACGAAGAGCTTGCCGGGACATGGCGCGGGTTCAGGCGCTGTCCCCCCCCCGCTGAGCCGTTCTGCGACGCTCCCTTCGATAAATCCGACTGGCTCCGAATATTCCGGACCGAAAGCCGGCAGTTTTGCGGTTTCCGACATGATGACTCCTCGACAAGTGTGGTAACAGGTTACGCTGACAGAATCAGTTCGCCCGTATCGTCACACTACCAGTATTTCCCCCCGACGGTTTTGACATGCGTCAAAACGGTTCAGAAAAGCCCTGCATAGTATACCAGAGAGTCCGTTTCCCGGGTACATTTCCCACTAATGCGAGAATTTGACCTGCATCAAGGATTTTAATCTCCGGTCCGGCTATGTTGCCTAAAAAGAGGGTTCATGCAAGGAGGAAGGTACCATGGCGGAATTCTTCGTCGTAATGATGGCCGGGATCTGGTTTCTCGTGGCAGTCGCCGCCATGACGGCCGGACGGAGAAATCGCAACGACGGCTGATGTTGTCGGAACGTTTTGCGTTGCAGGAGAGAATGCGGGTATGAAAGATTTCCCATATCTAAAAAATGTTGTCGCTGCGCGGTTGATCGTCCAGTGGGGCTTCCTTGCCCTGGTGCTCTCCATCGGCGTCCGTTTCGGCATGTTCGTCCGCCACTTCGAAAGCAGCGGCGCGGCCCCCTACGTCACCCGGCCGCCGGGGGTGGAAGGGTTTCTCCCCATCGGCGCCCTGGCAAGCCTCAAGCAGTGGCTCGTTTCCGGCGAGATCAATCCGGTCCATCCGGCGGCGCTGGTAATCTTCCTGACGGTCGTGGGGATGAGCCTTCTGGCCAAGAAGTCGTTCTGCTCCTGGCTCTGCCCGGTGGGTACCCTCTCCGAGGGGGCATGGAAGCTGGGACGACGTATCTTCGGCCGCAATTTCAGGCCGTGGGGCTGGTTCGACGTCTCCCTGCGGTCGGTCAAGTACCTGCTGCTCATCTTCTTCGTGAAGATCATCCTGATCGACATGGGGGGGGAAGCCCTCGCCGAGTTTCTCGGCGCGCCCTACTGGGCGGTGAGCGACGTGAAGATGCTCCGGTTCCTTACCCACCCCTCGGCAACGACCCTCATTGTCGTTGGGGTGCTGACGGCCCTCTCGCTTCTGTACAGGAATTTCTGGTGCCGTTATCTCTGCCCCTACGGCGCACTGCTCGGCATAGTCAGCATTATGAGCCCGCTGAAGATACGGCGCGACAAGGATGGATGCACCGGCTGCCGCCGCTGCTCCGCCGCCTGCCCGGCCGGGCTGCCGGTCCACGCGCAGGAGGCGGTACGTTCCCCGGAATGCTCCGGCTGCCTCAACTGCGTGGCGGAATGTCCCGAGCGCGCCGTGCTGCGGATCGCCCCGCCATTTTGGCGCCGCCCCATCGCTCCCATGACCTACGCCTGCCTGGTCGTCCTCCTCTTTGCCGCCGGTATCGGGAGCGGAATGGCCACCGGCCACTGGCAGAGCGCCCTCACCCGCGCCGACTACCAGCGGCTCATCCCCCTTGCCCCGTTCCTGGACCACTGAGCCGGGATCAGGGAATATATTTTTGGAGGAAAAATGAGAGCCCACATCTTGCAGCACGTCCCGTACGAAGACGCCGGAAGCATCAATAGCTGGCTCCTGTCAAAGGGGGCACGGGTGACAGCGACCCGCTTCTTCGAGTCGGCGGAGCTCCCCCCGACGGAGGAGATCGACCTCCTGGTCGTCATGGGAGGCCCCATGAGCGTCAACGATGAATATCTCTATCCGTGGCTGGTTGCGGAGAAGGGATTTGTGCGGAGCGTCATTGAACAGGGGAAGGGAGTGCTGGGGATCTGCCTCGGCGCCCAGCTGATCGCCGGCGCCATGGGTGGAAGGGTCTACCCGAACCGGGAGAAGGAGATCGGCTGGTTTCCGGTCACTGCGGTACCGCAAGCCGGGGGGTGCGCGGCCTACCGTTTTCCCGAAGAGCTGCCGGCGTTTCACTGGCACGGGGAGACCTTCGACCTCCCGCCCGGGGCAACCCTTCTGGCCCGGAGCGCCGGGTGCGAAAACCAGGCGTTCCAGCTGGGAGAACGGGTAATCGCCCTCCAGTTCCATCTGGAGACGACGCCGGGAAGCGCCCTGGCCATGGTGTCAAACGGCCGGGAGGAGCTTGCGCCGGCAAGGTTCGTGGCAACGGAGGATGAGATACTGTCGGCACCCCCATCCTACTACGAGGCGGCCAACAGGGAGATGGGGAAGGTACTTTCGTACCTCACCGGCGTCACAGGGTAGGGGTCTCTTTCATCCGCTCAAGAATGGCCAGGCGCTCCCTCAGCCCCTTTTCCCTCTGCCAGCGAACGGTAACGTCGCGGATTATCGCCCCGACCCCCATGAGCCGCCCCGTTGCATCGCGGACCAGGCTCATGGAGAATTCCGTGGAGATGCGGCTGCCGTCCTTGCGGATGGCCGGCGTCGCGAGGAGCTCCACGGCATAGCGGGTGACGCCCGTCTCCATCACCTTGCGATACCCCTCCCAGTGCCGCGCCCGGAGGTTCTCCGGTATGATGATATCGAGGGACTGCCCCATCGCTTCTGCGGCCAAATAACCGAACATGGCCTCAGCCCCGGCGTTCCAGAGCCGGATATCCCCCTCGCGGTCGCTGTAAATGAAGGCATCGCTGCTCTCCTCCCCTATCTGCTGGTAGAGGAGGCAATCGCTCAAGGAGGGGTGCATCGTCTAGTACTCCTTCAGGTTGCTGAACTCACCCCAGGCGAGATAGGTACTCGGCCTCTCGACAAAATCATAGATGTTCTCCATGATCGAGAGGTGCCGCTTCTCTTCCTCGGCCAGTTTCAAGAGGAGGCCCCGCACCGCCACGTTCCCCTCTTTCGCCGCCAGTTCCTCGTAGAGCTTGATGCTCTGTTCCTCTTCTTTCACCACATGCTCATAACCGTCCTGGTCCTTTTTCAGGTCCGCCAGGAGATCCTTCCTCTTCAAAAGCCCCTCGAAGACGTTCTTCACCGAATCGAGAGCCTTCGACTCCGCCATTTTCGTAGGCGTGCTGTTCTTCATGGCGAGGAGCTGGTCATGATGGTCCTGTTCCGACTCGGCGAGCAGGGTAAAGATGTTTTTCAGCTCGGCAACGGAAGTCGCCGCTGCCAGCTTTTCGTAGTATGCCTTGCCGTCCTCTTCCATCTTCAATGCAAAATCGAAAACATTCATGATGCCCTCCATTTACCGGGGAAGCGCCTCGACAAGGCCCCTAAGCTCTTGCACGGCCGCCTCCAGCTCCCCGAGATTAGTTTTCAAAAGCTTCAGGTCCTTCGGCTCCAGTTTCCCGGCACATTCCCGGACTATCGTTAT
>DAIEGL010000110.1 GCA_027356255.1 Geobacter sp.
GGGCTGTCGGCGGAGCGGGAGGTGTCTCTGAAAAGCGGCGCTGCCGTTCACAAGGCGCTCCTGGCGCGGGGTTACGACGCCGTTGCCATCGACGTTGACCGGGACGTGGCCCAAGTGCTGGTCAAGGAATGGGTGGACGTGGCTTTCATCGCGCTCCATGGCCGCTACGGCGAGGACGGTGCCATCCAGGGGCTCCTGGAGATCATGGGCATACCCTATACCGGCTCCGGCGTCCTTGCCAGCGCCCTCGCCATGAACAAGATCTTTGCCAAGCAGGCCTTCCAGGCGGCTGGGCTGACCGTGGCGCCGTACAAGGTGCTCTGCCGCGGGGACAATACTGCCGATCCTGCGGGACTGGGTTTTTCCCTTCCTGTCGTGGTAAAGCCTTCCCAGGAAGGTTCTTCGGTCGGAATCAGCATCGTCAAGCAAGAGTCGGACTTCGCCGCTGCCTTGAAGGAGGCATTCAGGTACGACCGGGAAATACTGGTCGAGCTGTTCGTCAAGGGGCGCGAGGTTCAGGTGGGGATACTGGAGGACAGGGCGCTCGGGGCCATCGAGATCGTGCCGAAGAACGAGTTCTACGATTTCGACGCGAAATACTCTCCCGGCATGGCCGAGCATATACTGCCCGCCCGGCTCCCGGCCGACCTCTACCAGAAAGTGCTGCGGGCAGGCGAAGAGGCCCACCGCGCCCTGGGGTGCAGCGGCTACAGCCGGGTGGACTTCCTCGTCACTGAGGAAGGGGAGTGTTATATCCTTGAGGTGAACACCCTGCCGGGCATGACCGACCTGAGCCTGTTGCCGGAGATAGCCCGCGGCTCCGGCATAGGGTTCGAGGACCTGGTGGAGAGAATTCTCGCTGCCGCGGCGTTGAAGATAAGCCAGTAGTTGAAGCTGTGGATGGTCGGCATCCATCGGCGATTCACCATTAACCATAACCATCGACCGGTTTTCCACCATGCGCGATCTGCACCAGAAAAAACAGCGACCGGCCCCGCAAAACCGGCTGAAGAAAACGCCGAAGCCGCGCAAGCCGATCAACTACCGGAGCATCCTCCGGAAGACGGCGAAGGTAGCGGGCGGCACCGCACTCGTCGCGCTGGTGGGGTTTGGCGGGAACGAGCTGTACCGGATGGTCAGCCGGACCACATTCCTGCGGCTGGAGCGGATCGAGGTGTCCAATCTCAAGAAACTGAGCCGTCAGGACGTCATCTCCTTGGCCGGGGTGAAGGAGGGGGATGCAATGCTCGGCTTGCGGCTCAGGAGCATCGGCGAGCAGATCGCGAAAAATCCCTGGATCGCCCAGGTGAAGGTGCGGCGCTATTTCCCGGACACCCTCACTATCGAGGTGGCTGAGCGCGAGCCGGTGGCAGTGGTGAACATGGGGTATCTCTACTACCTGGATGACAAGGGTGAGCTGTTCAAGCCACTGACCGAGGGGGATCGGCTCGATTATCCCGTGCTTACCGGCATAACCGAAGATGACTTGGCAAAAGACCCGGCAGGCTCCAAGGAGACGCTGAAGACGACGCTGGATTTGATCGCGCAGTTCAAGGCGCGGACGGATTTGAAGCTGGATGACGTTTCCGAGATACATTTCGACAAGGGATTCGGCTTTACCATCTTCACCGCTGCGGGTGGGGTGCCGATACGGCTGGGGAACGGCGGATTCGGCGAAAAGCTTGACCGCCTCGCACGGATCTACCGGGATCTTCAGCCGCAGATGTCGGCTCTTGAATATATCGACCTTGATTACAGTGACAAGATAATAGTGAAAAAGGCTTAGGGAAGAAAAGGGGGGGGTATGTCCGCGAAAAGGGATAATCTGATTGTAGGACTCGACATCGGCACCACCAAGATCTGCGCAATAGTCGGCAATCTCACCGAAGAAGGGCTCGACATCGTCGGGATCGGCACGAGCCCCTCGCGGGGGCTTCGCAAGGGCGTGGTCATCAATATCGAGAGCACGGTTGCCTCGATCAGGAAGGCGGTGGAAGAGGCGGAGCTGATGGCGGGCTGCGAGATCAAGTCGGTGTATGCCGGCATCGCCGGCGGCCACATCAAGGGATTCAACTCCCAGGGGGTGATCGCCATCAAGAACCGCGAGGTCTGCTCTGAGGACGTGAAAAGGGTCATCGACGCGGCCAAGGCGATCGCCATCCCCATGGACAGGGAGGTAATACACATTCTTCCCCAGGAATTCATCATCGACGACCAGGATGGCATCCGCGAGCCCCTCGGCATGAGCGGCGTAAGGCTGGAGGCAAAGGTGCATATCGTCACCGGTGCCGTTGCCAGCGCCCAGAACATCGTCAAGTCGTGCAACCGGGCCGGACTCGATGTGGCGGATATCGTCCTTGAGCAGCTCGCTTCGTCCGAGGCGGTCCTCTCCGCGGATGAAAAGGAGCTCGGGGTGGCCCTGGTGGACGTGGGGGGCGGCACCACTGACATCGCCATCTTCGTGGACGGTGCCATCAAGCACACCTCCGTCTTGTCCCTCGGCGGGAACCACCTGACCAACGACATCGCCGTTGGGCTCAGGACCCCCATGGCCGAGGCGGAGAAGATCAAGCAGAAGTACGGCTGCTGCATGGCCTCCCTGGTCGGGAAGGACGAAACCATCGAAGTGCCGAGCGTCGGCGGCAGGAAGCCGCGGATACTCTCCCGCCAGCTCCTGGCGGAGATCCTGGAGCCGCGGGTGGAGGAGATATTCACCTTGGTGAACAGGGAGATCGTCAAGTCCGGGCTGGAGGACATGATAGCCTCAGGCGTGGTAATCACGGGGGGGAGCACCATCCTCGAAGGGATGCCGGAGCTGGCCGAGCAGGTGTTCAACCTCCCGGTGCGCAGGGGATTGCCGCAGCGGATCGGCGGCCTGGTGGACGTGGTGAATTCGCCCGCCTATGCAACCGGCGTAGGGCTCGTGGTCTACGGCAGCAAAAACGTCGGCGTCCACGAGTTCCCCACCGCACAGAGCGAGGAGAACATCTTCCGCAAGGTGAGCCGGAGAATGAAGGAGTGGTTCGGAGAGTTCTTTTGAGTTGTTGCTGATGCATTTAAATACAAATACAATGAAAGTCAAGAAAGGGGGTAAGCATGTTTGAATTTGATGAGAGCATTGACCAGAGTGCTAAAATCAAGGTGATCGGGGTAGGGGGGAGCGGCGGCAACGCCGTCAATACCATGATCAGCAACAATGTCCACGGCGTCGATTTTATTGTCGCCAATACCGACGCACAGGCGCTGCGCATGTCCAAGGCGCCTCTCAAGATCCAGATCGGCGGCCAGCTGACCAAGGGGCTCGGGGCTGGGGCGAATCCCTCCGTGGGGAGAGAGGCGGCGCTGGAGGACAGGGAAAAGCTGGTGGAATCGCTTCAAGGTGCGGACATGATCTTCATTGCCGCCGGCATGGGGGGCGGCACCGGCACCGGTGCGGCGCCGGTCATTGCCGAAGTGGCGCGGGAAATCGGGGCGCTGACCGTAGGTGTGGTCACCAAGCCTTTCAGCCGTGAAGGGCGGCAGCGCCTGGCAAAGGGTGAGGACGGCATCAAGGAGCTGAAGAAACACGTGGATTCGCTCATCGTTATCCCCAACGACCGGCTGCTCGGTCTGGCCGGCAAGTCCATGTCGATCCTCGACGCGTTCAAGCCGTCAGACGACGTCCTGCGCCAGGCCGTGCAGGGCATCTCCGACCTGATAACCACCTCAGGCCTCATCAACGTGGACTTTGCCGACGTCAAGGCGATCATGAGCGAACGCGGCATGGCCATGATGGGGATCGGGGTCGGCTCCGGCGAGAATCGTGCCGTGGATGCCGCCACCCGCGCCATCTCCAGCCCGCTCCTCGAAGACATCGACATCTCCGGTGCGAAAGGGGTGCTGGTCAACATCACCGGCTCCTCCGCCATGACCATGGATGAGTTCGACGCCGCCAGCCGCATCATCCACGAAAAGGTCCACGAGGACGCCAACATCATCGTCGGTCTGGTCATCGACGAGGAACTGGGCGATGTCATCAAGGTGACCGCCATCGCCACCGGGTTTGGCGACCGTTTCGACATGGAGAAGAGCCGGCAGGAGATGAAAAACGTCGCACCGCTCATAAACAGGAGTGAGGTGAACCGCGAGATCCCGACCTTCATCAGGGAAAAGCAGCAGCAACGCGAGGTCTTTTCCCGTCAGAGGAGCTTCATGATGGATGACGAGGAGCAGTACGACATCCCGACGTTCCTCCGCAAGTCCGTGGACTAAGGAC
>DAIEGL010000125.1 GCA_027356255.1 Geobacter sp.
GTGCGGGAGATGGTGGAGAAGGTCCGCAGGGAGGCGGCGGTCGAGTCCCGGATGGACAAGGAACACAGCTCGAAGTTCGAAATTTCCCATGACGCCGAGGTGTCCTCGGACCTGGCCGACGGGATACTGGACGTACTGGAAAGCGCTTATAACCGGGTCGGCTCCGACCTCGATTATTTCCCGACGGCACGCGTTCCCGTGATTCTCTACACCAAGAAGGACTACCGGAGCGTGACCGAAAGTCCCGACTGGTCCGGCGGCCTTTACGACGGCAAGATCCGTCTCCCCGTGGGCGGCGCAACCGAAATCACCCCGCAGCTCAGGGCCATCCTTTTTCACGAATACACCCACGTGGTCGTCCATGAGCTGACCGGCGGGAATGTCCCGACCTGGCTCAACGAAGGTCTGGCCGAATACGAGGGACGCAAGGAACTGAATCTTCCCATGGCCGAACTCGGAAAGGCGGCAAAGCACGGCGGATATCTCACTTTCCCCGCACTGGAAGGGTCGTTCGGCTCATTGGACAATAAGCAGGCCTCACTGGCTTATCAGCAGAGCTATTCGATGGTGAACTACATGATCGGCGCCTACGGCTGGTACAACGTCAGGGAGATACTGGTGAACCTGGGCCAGGGAATTACCATCGATGCGGCCATCAAAAAGGCGCTGAACGGTTTCAGCCTCGACTATCCCGGCATGGTCCAGGAATGGCAGGCCTACATGCAGAAAGATTTCGGGAAATAGCTTCGTTTCAGGGTCACGCTTCACCCTCCGTTGCTCTCCTCAATCCATCTATCCTAAGCGGCAAATCCGGAACCGACCAGGAATAAGTCAAAGGCAACAGAACGCGGATAAATATCTGATTTGAGCGGATTTACACGAAAACATGAAAAACATGTTTTAGAAAATCCGCGTAAATCCGATAAATCCGCGTATCCGTGTTCAATTTCGATTCAGCCCATCACTTAAGTTGTCAGAGACCAGATTCGGCAGTTGGCCATGGCCTGACCGGAGCATGACCATGTCCCGTCTCAGCTTGAAAACCAAGATCAGCCTCACCGTGTCTCTACTGGTGATTTGCCTGATGTCTGCGATGGCGTTCTTCAGCCTCGCGTATTTCGAGAAACAGACCAAGAAGACCATTTCGGAACAGCAGTTCAGCCTGATCTCCGAAATTGCCGGGGACTTCGACGAAAAGATTGCCACGGCGCAGGATGCCGTCGTGAAAATGGCCGAAGATATCCCCCGCCGGGCGCTGACCGACCCCAACCTCGCCCAGAGATTTCTCGACAGCAGGGTGAACGGTTATTCCTGTTTCGACAACGTCGTGGGGGTCATATCGCTGGACGGGAGAGTCGTCGTTGAGACCCCCTTTGCGCCCGGCCGGAGGGGTAAAGACTTTTCCACCAAGGAATTCTTCAGAAAGACCGCTTCAACCGGCAAGCCGCAGATTTCGCCACCCTTTGTTTCGAGCCAACCGCACCACCATCCGGTCATAGTGTTCACTGCCCCGGTGCTTGATGCCCATGGCAGGATGGAGGCAATAGTCTACGGCAGCCTCGACCTGGAGAAGGAGAATTTCTTCGGCAAGCTTGCCGGCGTCAGGATCGGAAAGACCGGATACCTGACGCTTCTGACCGCGTCACGCATCCTGATTGCCCATCCTGACAGGTCGAGAATACTGACCGACATACCTGTCGGGAGAAACAAGCTGGTAGACAGGGCGATAGCGGGATTCGAGGGAACCGATGAGGTCGTAAATTCACGGGGGGTGCGCAACCTTACATCATTCAAAAGGTTGAAGCATACGGACTGGATCCTGGGGGCCAGTTATCCGGCCGACGAGGCGTATGCGTCCATAGGCGAGGCGAGGAGATATTTCATCATCGCCACAGGGACAGGGGCATTCGTCTCGGTCCTGATCGTCTGGATGCTGATGCGATTTCTGACGGCGCCGCTTCTGACGTTCACCGAGCATGTGGAACGGATCTCTGGGGAAGACGGGGGCGAGAATACGATCCGTATCGCCACCGGTGATGAGATCGAGGTGCTGGCGGTCTCGGTCAACCGGATGGTTGAAAAACTGGAGACGAAGAGAAAGGGGCTCCTTGAGCAACTGCATTTTCTCCAGGTGCTGCTCGACGCCATCCCGGCGCCCATTTTCTATAAGGACGTCCACGGCGTTTTTCTCGGCTGCAATACCGCGTACCTGCAGATGTATGGCCTTGAAAAGGGGGCGGTCGTCGGGAAAACCGTCTTCGACTTCATTCCCCGGGAACTGGCCGATGCCTACACCCGCTCCGATGCACGGCTTTTTGCGGAGATGGCGCCGGTCTTTACCGAGAATGCGATTGCTTGTGCCGACGGGACGAAACGCGACGTGATCGTCTGCAAGGCGGCGTTTTTCAATGCCGATCAGACGGTTGGGGGGATGGTCGGCACGATTCTCGACCTAACCGAGCGCAGGCAGGCAGAAGAAGCGTTGAGGGAAAGCGAAGAACGGTTTCACCAGATATTCGAACAGCATGAAGATGCCATTATCCTCTTTAAGCGCGAAACGTTCGAGGTCATCGATGCAAATCCGGCTGCGGAAGCCCTTTACGGTTATTCCCGCGACAATCTGCAGCGCCTGGGACCATGGTCGTTCATCGAACCGGGCGATTATCAGCCGTTTGTACAGGCCGTCCATCGCCTGGAAAGAGAGGGAAGCTTTTTCATCGACCGGCTGACCAACATCAGGAAGGACGGCATCAGATTTACCGTTGCGGCGCGGGGAAAGTTAATCAGGTTGCAGGACGTTGAAGTGGTTTATTGCTCGATTTCCGACATCACAGAAAAGATACGCCTGGAGGAAGAGGTGAGGACTTCCCAGGCGCGGCTCATTCATGCAAACAAGATGACCTCCCTCGGCATGCTCGTGTCGGGGATCGCCCACGAGATAAACAATCCGAACAACTTCATCTCGTTCAACTCGGCACTCCTTGCCGAGGCATGGAAGGATGCGGCTCCGATACTGTCGGAATATCACCGTGAGCACGGCGAATTTTCCCTGGGAGGGCTGCCGTTTTCGGAAATGAGCGAGGCTGCGCCAAAGCTCTTTCTGGGACTCAGCGAAGGTTCGCGGAGGATCAACGCCATCGTCAACAACCTGAAGGATTTCGCCCGAGAAGACGCCATCGGCGTACACGGCCGCATCGACATCAACAGGCTGATCCAGGATGCCCTTTCGATTCTCAGCCATCACATCCACAAGTTCACCGACAACTTCAAGCTCACCCTGGCGGAAAACCTCCCCCTTGCCGGCGGCAATGCGCAACAGATAGAGCAGGTGGTCATCAACCTGATCATGAATGCACTTCAGGCCCTCCCAGACAAATCATCCGGCGTCCTGGTCGGGACGGCTTTTGATTCCGGCTCCGGATGCCTGGTCATCAAGGTCTGGGACGAAGGGAATGGGATGAGCAAAAGGGTACTGGAGCGGGCCATCGAACCGTTTTTCACCACCCGGCTCGACCGTGGTGGGACCGGGCTTGGCCTCTCCATCTCCGCGTCGATTCTCAAGGAACACAACGGCTCCCTCGAATTCGAATCCGCCCCGGGAAAAGGAACCACCGCCACGGTCAAGCTGCCGCAGCGAACTTTAACCTGAAATCATCGGTTCTGCCACAGAGACACGGAGGATCACAGAGATAATCTTAATAAAGGCTTTTACCGCAGAGTACGCAGAGTAACGCAAAGTAAAATCAAATAGTTAGGGTTCGAGAGGGTTTCACCATTTTGAGAAACGAGACTGTTCCATATGAGTTTGTTTCCTCTGCGAAGCTCTGCGTCCTCTGCGGTTCGACTGCCGTTTATAGGTTATCCTCGAAGTTTGATAAATATGGATAATACTTTGAATTTACTGAATTTACTCTGTGTCTCTGTGGCAGATTGTTTTCTGGGATCAATCTCAATTTGATTAGTTTTTACCGGAGTCTCCCCAATGAAAAACAAGACAGCGCCCCCTTTCTCCATCCTCCTCGTGGACGACGAAGACGAGATACTGTTCAGCACCGGCATAACGCTGCGCAGTGCCGGATTCGGCAACGTCTCTACGGTCAACGACAGCCGCCGCGTCATGCAGTTTCTGAACGAACATGAGGTCGCGGCCATCATCCTCGATCTGAACATGCCGCATATCTCCGGGTATGAGCTGCTGAAAGAGCTTGCCGGCTCGTTTCCGCAGATTCCGGTCATCATCATGACCGCGGCAAACGAGATCGAGATGGCCGTGGAGTGCATGAAGACAGGGGCCTTCGATTACCACGTCAAACCGGTGGAGAAGGACAGTCTGCTGGCGAGCGTGAGAAAGGCCGCGGAAATGCACGCGTTGCGCAGAGAGGTTTCATCCCTCAAGCGGCATCTCCTCACCGACCGGCTGGAACATGAGGACGCCTTTGCGGCGATTATCACCCAAAATGGCAAGATGAGGGGGATATTCCATTACCTGGAAGCGGTCGCCGGGACCTGTCAGCCCGTTCTGATCTGCGGCGAAACGGGGGTGGGGAAGGAGCTCGTCGCCAGGGCCGTGCACGGGTTGAGCGGCCGGAAAGGCCCCTTTGTTGCCGTGAACGTGGCAGGACTCGACGACCTGATGTTTTCCGACACGCTCTTCGGCCACAAGAAAGGGGCGTATACTGGAGCGGACCAGAAGCGGGACGGGCTCCTGCAGCAGGCAGGGGGGGGGACCCTGTTCCTCGACGAGATCGGCGATATTAACGAGGCTTCCCAGATCAAGCTCCTGAGGCTTCTGCAGGAGCACGAGTACTACCCGCTCGGCTCCGATCTCCCGGTGAAAACCGATGCCCGCCCGGTATTCGCCACCAACTGCGACCTGCAAGGGAAGATAACGGAGCGGACGTTCAGAAAAGACCTCTATTACCGGCTCCGGGCCCACCAGGTCCAGATCCCCCCCTTGCGCGAGCGTCGCGAGGACATCCCGCTCCTCCTCGACCATTTCCTTGGAACCGCGGCAGATGCCCTGGGGAAGAAGAAACCGACCCCTCCCCCCGAACTGGCCGGATATCTGGCAGCCTATGATTTCCCCGGCAACATCCGCGAGCTCCAGTCGATGGTCTTCGATGCCGTCGCAAGGCACCAGAAGGGGGTGTTGTCGATGGATTGCTTCATGGCGATCATCGGCAACAGACGACCCGACCCGGCCCTGTCGTCGCCCGGCGATATCCTCCGGGCCGGGGAGGACAATTTCCCCACACTGAAGGATGCGGAAGAGTTTCTCATCGGCCGCGCCTTGCAGCTAGCCAAGGGTAACCAGGGGATAGCCGCCTCCTATCTGGGCATCACCCGCCAGGC
>DAIEGL010000146.1 GCA_027356255.1 Geobacter sp.
GACAATCCCCTCATGCTCCTTTTTCTCGTTGCCGCCATCGGCTATCCCCTCGGCAGGCTCAAGATCCGCGGCAGCAGTCTCGGGGTGGCGGCGGTCCTCTTCGTCGGGCTGGCCATCGGTTCCCTCCACCCGGACCTGAAGCTGCCGGAGATCGTTTACATCCTGGGGCTCGGGCTGTTCGTCTATACGGTCGGTCTCTCCAGCGGCCCGGCGTTTGCCGCATCCCTCCGGCGCGAGGGGGGGCGCAACAATGCGCTGATAATCGGCATGATCCTCTTTGCCGCCGGACTCACCATCATCGTCCAGAAGGTGCTTCACCTGAAAGCGACCCTGACCGCCGGCATGTTTTCCGGCTCCCTGACCAACACCCCGGCCCTGGCCAGCGCCCTGGAGACCATCAAGCACGCGGCGCCTGCGGGGGTGCTTGAGCAGATGCTGGCCGAACCGGTAGTCGGATATTCGATCACCTATCCCGTCGGCGTGATCGGCGTGGTGCTGGCCGTGAGCATCACCCAGCGCCTCTGGCGGATCGACTACGCCGCCGAGGCCAAGAGACTCCGAACCTTCGGCGCGAGCAACGAACCGCTGCTCAACTGCACCATACAGGTGACACGCGACGACCTGGGGGCGAAGACCATTGAAGAGTTGAGCCGCAGCCTGAAATGGGAGGTCATGTTCGGCCGCATCAAGCGGGGGGAGCGAGTCTTCCTTTCCGCGCCGCGGACGATCCTTGAAGCGGGCGATATGGTCGTGGCGGTCGGTAACGCGGAAGACCTGCAGCAGGTCGCCTCGTTTCTCGGCGAGCGGAGCAGCGAGAATATCGGGCTTGACCGGAGCGAGTACGACTATCGCCGGATATTCGTCTCCAATCCCCAGGCGGCCGGGCGCACCCTGAAGGAGCTCAACCTGCAGGAGCGCTTCGGCGCCGTGGTGACGCGGGTGCGGCGCGGCGACGATGACTTTCTTCCCCACGACGACATGGTGCTGGAGCTGGGGGACCGGGTGCGGGTGCTGACCCACATCGAGCAGATGGGGGCGGTAAGCGAGTTTTTCGGCGACTCCTACCGGGCGGTCAGCGAGGTGGACATCATGACCTTCAGCCTCGGCCTGGCTCTCGGGCTCCTGCTCGGCATCGTCCCCATACCAATTCCGGGGGGGATCACCCTGAAGCTCGGCTTTGCCGGCGGGCCGCTGATCGTTGCCCTGATCCTCGGGACCGTCGGCCGCACCGGCCAGATGGTCTGGAGCCTCCCCTACAGCGCCAACATGACCCTGCGCCAGATAGGGCTGGTCCTTTTCCTGGCCGGGGTTGGCACGCGCGCCGGTTACAGCTTCGTCTCAACCTTCACCAAGGGGGGAGGGGTGGAGATCTTTGCCGCCGGGGCGGCGATCACCTGTATCACGGCGCTCGTCATGCTCTGGATCGGTCATCGGATGCTGAAGATACCCATGAGCCTCCTCATCGGCATGGTTGCCGGCATGCAGACCCAGCCCGCGGTGCTGGGTTACGCACTGGAACAGACCGGCA
Organism: Geobacter sp.; assembly: GCA_027356255.1. GTDB lineage: Bacteria > Desulfobacterota > Desulfuromonadia > Geobacterales > Geobacteraceae > Geotalea. The sequence continues at coordinate 1,529 of DAIEGL010000146.1, forward strand.
ACGACCTCCCCAACATCGGCTACGCCTCGGTCTACCCGGTGGCCACCATCGGCAAGATCCTCGCCGTGCAACTGCTCCTCCTCTCGATGTAAACGTCATCAAACCCCGCCTTTTCTGCACCCAGCCCGGATTTACCCTCGCCGAAGCCTGCCCCGGAGGGCATTTAAAAGTTGCGCACCCAGCATGAGAGGTGTATTATCTCTAATTTTTGCGCCCCGCAGCGTGATTGAGAAATACTCCCGGTGCGGCCGGCTGAGCGAAAGGAGGTGTGTTGGGAAACCGCCGAACGGACGGGGCCGTATATCCGTTCACCTGCAATTCAATCATTAATTCAGAGGAGAAAAAACAGTGAAGAAAAGAGTATTGCTTGGAATGATGTTTTGTCTCGTAATGGCGGCAGGCACTGCCCGGGCGGAGCATAAGCTGCTGGTGACCGAAATTCTCGACCAGAAGCAGATGGAGGCCCAGGCCAAGTTCGAGTATCTTCATAGCGCGGGTGATATGAGCGAGGGGGGGGCGCCGGGGAAAAGGACGGTAAACATCCTCGAATCGAACTACTCCCTCGGCGTCGGCCTCGGCCATGACCTTGAGGTGACCGCTTCCATCCCCTACGTCCTGTCGGAAAGGGTCAAGGAGGAGGTTGCAGAGACTAAGTACGAAAATCGGGACGGGGTGGGCGACTTCGGCTTCGGCGGCAAGTACCGCCTCTTAGACGAAGAGAAGGAGCCGCTTTCCCTCGTGGTCGGCCTGGACATGAAATTCGACACAGCCGGCGTGGGGAATGCCGGCACCCAGACGACCGATGTGAGCCCATATCTGGCAGCGAGCAAAAAGCTCAACCCCCATTTCACCCCCTACGGCATTTATCGGGCGACCCTGCGGAACAACGGGAGGGAGGATACCCACACGGTCAGCCTCGGCGCTGAAATGGAACTGAACGAGACCGTCACCTTCGATGCCAGATTCGACGCGGGATTCAACACTTCCGCAGACAAGTCCAAGACCTTTTCCGATATCCTCGATCCCAAGCCTGTAAAGGGCTTTCAGACATACAACTTCGACCTGGGGACCTACATCCAGGTTTGTCATAACCTCTACCTGATCCCGTCTGTGCGCGTGATCGTCACCTCGGCGACCGACAGTAGGGACGAGCCGACCATCCACTTCAACTCCTCTACCGGCGTTGGCGGCGGCATGTCCCTCTATTACCTGTTCTAACCGGCTGCAAACAAGAAGGCCTCCATCGTTTCCGGTGGAGGCCTCTTTTTCATCTATTCCGCCTTTTCAAAGGTTCCCTTTTCCTGGCACTGCGGGCATTTCTGGGGCTTGCAGCGCCCCTCCTTCGTGAATCCGCAGGCAGTGCATTTCCATGTGGCCATAGTTCCTCTCCTTGTCCGTTGATTATTTGCCGTTCTCCAGCTTGATCTCCCGCACCGGTCCCAGCGTGGCGAGCGGTTTGTCGAACTGCTTTTCATTCCCCACCACCATGAGCACCATCTCTTCCGGATGGAGGTACTTCTGTGCCACGCGCAGCACGTCCTCCTTCGTCACCTTGGCGATGTTGTCCCGGTAGTTTTCCAGGTAGCCGGCGGGATAGCCGTAGTATTCGAGCCGCAGCTGCTGGTTTACCACCGCATCGGTCCTGGCAAAAGCGAAGATGAAGGAGTTGATGATGGCGTCCTTGGCCAGCTTCAGCTCGTCGTCTGTGACCGGCGCCTTCGTCATGCCGGCGATGATGTCGCGCATGAGGGTGGCGGCCTTGACCGTGGATGCGCTCTTGGTCTCCGTTTCGGCGAGGAAGATGCCGGGGAAACGCCTCCCCACATCGAAATAGCTGTCCACGTTATAGGCCAGCCCCTGGTTGGAGCGGACCTCCGTGGTGAGCCGCGACGTGAAACCGCCCCCCAGGATGTAATCCATGACCCTGATGGCGTAGAGGTCGGGGTTGTTCTTGTCGATTCCCAGGTGACCCATGCGGATTACCGACTGGTTGATCTCTTTTTTCGCCAGCAGCACTTCCGGCTTTATGTCCTGCTGCACCTGCGGGACCGCCGGGAAGTCCACCGCTTCCTTTTCCCATCCGGCAAAGTCCTTTTCCAGCTTGGCAAGGAGCTCTTTCCTGTCAAAGTCGCCGGCTACAGCCAGCATCATGTTGTTGGGATGGAAGTAACGCTTGTGGAATGCCGCCATGTCGTCTCTGGTGATGCTCTTCACCGAGGCGATGGTCGGATAACGGCCGAGCGGATGGTTGGGGTAGAGGGCCTTCCTCAGTTCCCTGTCGGCAACACCCTTGGCGTCGTCGTTCTGCCGGCGGAGGGCCTCGATAGTCTGGTTCTTCGCCAGAGCCACCCGGTCTTCGCGGAAGGCGGGGTGCATGACTACATCGGCGAAGAGGGAAAGGGTCGGGTCGAGGTTTTTCTTCAGGCAGCTAAGTGAGACGTTCCCCACGTCGGCGCCGATGCTGGATTCGATGGCCGACGCCATGAACTCCAGCTCCGCGTCCAGCTTTTCCGGCGGTGTTTCTCTTGTCCCGCCGCTCCGCATCACTGCTCCGGTGAGACCTGCCAGCCCCGCCTTTTCCGCCGGTTCATAGATGCTCCCGGTGTTGACGTAGGCGGTCATGCTCACCAGCGGCAGTTCGTGGTCCTCCAGCAGATAAACCACCATCCCGTTTTTGAGGACCACCCGCTCGCTTTTGGGGATTTCGAACGCAAGCTTGGAAAAGGTCATGGTGCGCGGATCAACGGTCTTCTGCGGCGCAGCGCAGGCGGACAGGGAAAGGATCGTTACTGCCAGCAGCAGGAGTCTCTTCCATCCGATCATCATTTTGCCACCTCCTGCTTGGTAATATAGCCGATGGTCCGGTTCTCCCTGACCAGGTATTTCTGCGCCACGCGCATGACGTCCGCAGGGGTTACCGCCGCCACCTTCTGCCTGTGCTCGATGAGGTAGCGCCAGGTGCCGGCGGTGGCCTCATATTCGGTAAGGTTCCTCGCCAGCCCGCCGTTTGAAAGCATCTGTCGGGATTCCTCGAATTCCAGCTTGTTGAGGATCTGCTGCAGCTCGTGCTCGGTGACCGGCTCTTTCTTCAGCCTATCCAGCTCCTCGTAAATCGCTGTCTCCACTTCCTGGACGGTGTGGGGGGCACGCGGGGTGGCGGCGATGACGAACAGGTTCGGATAGCGGCTGCCCGGTGCGGTAAAGGAGGAAACGTCGGTGACGAGTTGCTTTTCCACGACCAGCTTCTTGTAGAGGCGCGAGGTGCGCCCGTCGGCCAGGAGCATGTCGATGACGTCGAAGACGTAATCGTCCGGGGCCGGCAGCGTCGGCTTGTGAAAGCCGATCAAGAGCTGCGGCTCGGCATCGGCAATGACCTCGATCCGTTTTTCCCCCAGCTGCCGCGGTTCTTCGACCGCCACAGGCCCGACCGGCGTTCCCGGCGCTATGTCGCCGAAATATTTTTCCACAAGCTTGATGATCTTTTGCGGGTCGATATCGCCGACAATAGCCACAATGGCGTTGTTGGGGGCGTAATACTTGTGGAGGAACGCCTCGGCCTTGGTGCGGGAGAGGTTTTCGATGTCGGACTGCCAGCCGATGGTAGGCTGGCCGAACGGATGGGCAACGAAGGCCGTGGCAAGGAAGTTCTCCCACAGCTCCCCTTCAGGCTCCGTGTCGTAGGAGCGGCGTCGCTCCTCCATCACCACGTCCCGCTCGGTGTAGAATTCGCGGAGCACCGCGTTCTTCATCCGGTCCGATTCGATTGCGGCCCAGAGTTCCATCTTGTTTGCCGGCATGTTGATCAGGTAGGTGGTGCCGTCCTTGCTGGTGAAGGCGTTGTAGCCCGAGCCGCCGTTCCTGGCGTAGATCTGGGCGAATTCCTCTTTCACCACGTACTTCTCCGCCTCCTTTTCCAGACCGTCCAGCTCCTTCTTCAGCTCCTCGATCTTGGCAGGGTCCCCCTTTTCCCGTTTGGCCTTTTCCAGCATGAGGAGCTGCGCCGTCTGCTCGATCTTGTCCAGGATCGGCTTTTCGGCCGCGTAGTCGGTCGTCCCCAGGGTCTTTGTCCCCTTGAACAGCATGTGTTCCAGGAGATGGGCGAGTCCCCGTTCGTCGCTCCGTTCGTCCACGCTCCCCACCTTGAAGCG
>DAIEGL010000149.1 GCA_027356255.1 Geobacter sp.
TGAGCATCGACAAGTAAGCCCTGGAGGCGCTGGAGCTCTACCAATGGCCGGGGAACGTCAGGGAACTGGAAAACGTAGTGGAACGGATCGTCGCCCTAACCGAAGGGAACCATGTCACCTTGCACGACCTTCCCCCCAACATCAGCAGGGCCTTCGGCGAGCGGGAGGAATCCCCCACCCGGGTGACGGAAGAAGGCGTTGACCTGGTAAAGACGATAAACGACATCGAGAGAAAGATGATCGGCGAAGCACTGGTGCTCGCCCAAGGGGTGAAGGCCAGGGCCGCGGTGATGCTCAAGCTGAACCGGACGACCCTCGTGGAAAAGATGAAGAGGCTGGGGATGGAGCAGTGAGTAGTAAGGTGAGTTTTAACGCTTTTTGACCCGGAATACCGAAGTGAACGTGGCGACCTTGACGCCCCCCTCGTCGAAGATCTCCGCTTCCCCCTTGATGTTCCTGTCGTCCCGCTCGGCCACCCGCGCCACGGCCTTCACCGTTCCCCCCTTCACCGGGGCGTGGAATTTCAGAGACATCTCCACGGTGGCGAAGTGGGTATCCTCCGGGATGAGCGTTTTGATGGCGATCGCCACGGCCGTATCGGCCAGGGCGGTCACCGCCCCGCCGTGCATTAGTCCCTTACCCTGGGCCAGCTTCACCTTGAAAGGCATGGAGAGCACCGCGCTCCCCCCGGCCGCCTCCTCGATCCGCATCCCCAGGTACTCCTCGAACGGCGCGCAGGCGATCCAGGCGGGGAGTTCGAACGGCAGTTCTGTCCCCGCGACCATCGGCAAATCAAAGACTTTTTTGTACATCAAATCCTCCAGCTTTTATTCACTTCTTATGCACTTCCACTCCCAGCAATTTCATCACCTGTTGCATGTCCGACCACACTTCCCGTTTCATCCCTGCGTTTCTCAACAGGTAAGCCGGATGGAAGGTCGGCATGAGCGGAATACCGTGGTAATCGTGAAAGCGGCCGCGCATTTTTGAAATGGGATCCTTCGTCTCCAGCAGGGTCTGGGCGGCAAAGGTGCCGAGACAGACGATCACCTCCGGTCCGATTGCCTTCAGTTGCCGGAGCAGGAACGGCTGGCACTGCTCGATCTCGTCTTCCTGCGGATTTCTGTTGTTTGGGGGGCGGCACTTGAGGACGTTGCAGATGTATACCTCGTTCCGCTTGAACTGCATGGCTTCGATAATTTTCGTCAAAAGCTGACCGGCCTCGCCGACGAACGGCTCACCCTGAAGGTCCTCGTCCCGACCGGGCGCCTCACCGACAAAGACCAGCCTGGCGTGGGGATTTCCGACACCGAAAACCAGGTTGGTCCTGGTTTCGCCCAGCTTGCAACGGCTGCACGCAGCCAGTTCCAGGCGCAATTCATCCAGTGTTTCACCCTTGCCACCGGCCGCTTCGGACGCCATTCTCCCTGGCACGACCGGCGCCGCCGGGGCCGGGGCCGGTTTCTGCAGCGGTTCGGCAGCTGGAGGAGACGCTTCCCCTGCTAACGGTAGACCGTCCACACCGGTCTCCTGCAACTCTTCGAGATAGGCGCGCAACGAGGCGACAAGCCCCTGGGCCTCATTCGGTTCCGTCATGGCAAACCCCTTTACTTTTGCGCAAACATCCAATATTCTTAAGCAGTATGCTGATTCTTCCCATTGTTCTTTTGCTGGTCATTTGCATCCCCCATGAGGCCCTTGCCTGGGGCGGTGGTATCCACCTGCAACTTGGGTCTGCCGTCCTCAACAACCTCCAGGCGCTCAAACCGGCCATGGCCGCGATCATCGGCGAATTTCCCAATGACTTTCTCTACGGCTGCATCGCCGCCGACATCACCATCGGCAAGAAATTCACCCATTACCTTCTTCACTGCCATCGCTGGCGTATCGGGCTAAAAATCCTGGAAAACGCAGAAAAGGATGCGCAGAAGGCCTGCGCCTACGGTTACCTTGGCCATCTTGCGGCAGACACGGTGGCCCACAACTATTTCGTCCCCTACAAAATCATGCGCAGCTTTTCCACCCTTACCCTGAAACACGCTTACTGGGAGATGCGATTCGAAAATTTCGTCGATAAGGATATCTGGGAAACCGCCAGGAAGGTATCGATGGAGAACTACCGCCAGAACGACGCACTGCTCAGAAAGGTGCTGTCAGACACCATCTTCTCCTTCGGCACAAACAAACGCATTTTCAACTCCATCCTGCTGGTGAGCAGGGTGGAAAAATGGCAGCAGGTACTGCAGACCCTCTCCGATTCATCCCGTTTCGCCCTGGAAGAGATCGATCGCGATGAATACATGAGCCTGGCAGAGGAGGCGGTGTTCGATTTCCTGAACAGCTTTGAGGATTCCCGCTTTTTCCATGCCGACCCGACCGGCGAACGGGCGCTTGCCACGGCTGAGGCGGTTAGAAAGAATCTGAGGCTTCTCTACCGGAGCGGCAAACTGACCAAACCCCAGGCGATGGAACAGCTGGACGAAATAAAGGGGAAGCTGCGCAACGCCATCTGCCGGCCGGAGCTTCTGCTGCAAATCCTTTCCACGGAGTAGGGCGAGGTTCGAGGTTCGAGCAAAACCTTTTAGCCGTTCCTCCTTTATCCTCGTCCCTTTATCCTCGTCCCTTTATCCTCGTTCCTCGTTCCTTTGAGCCCGGCCGCCCTGTCCAGTATTATATCCGCCAGTTCCACCTTCCCCATGAGCGGCAGGTCCTCCACCTTCCCGTCGCGGAACAGCAGCTTGACGATGTTGGTGTCCACGTTGAAACCTGCCCCTTCCAGGCTGATGTCGTTGGCCACCACCATGTCGAGATTTTTTCCCGTCAGTTTTTTTCCGGCATTGCCGATCAGGTCCTCGGTTTCCGCGGCAAAACCGACCAGGATTTTCTCCCCTTTGATTGCCCCCAGTTCACCGAGAATATCGGGGTTTTTCTCCAGCTCCAGCGTAAGGGATTCGGCGGACTTCTTTATCTTCAGGTCGGCGCGGGAGGCTGGCCGGTAGTCAGCCACTGCCGCAGCCTTTATGATGATGGTGCTCCCGCTGAGCTTGTCCATGACCGCCTGCCGCATCTCCAGCGCGCTGACCACCTGCACGGTTTCCACTCCGAAGGGCTCAGCCAGACAGGTGGGTCCTGTCACCAGCGTCACCCAGGCTCCCCGGCGGCGGGCAGCGACGGCAATGGCGTACCCCATCTTGCCGGATGAATGGTTGCTGATGTAGCGCACCGGATCGAGCTCCTCCCTGGTGGGGCCGGCAGTGATGAGGATATGCTCGCCGTCAAGGTCCTTGGCGGTCAGCGCGGAAAGCGCCTCCTCTAAAATCACCTGCGGCTCCTGCAGCTTCCCCTCCCCTTCCCAGCCGCAGGCGAGCATACCTTTGGCAGGCTCGACGAACAGGTATCCGTGCCCCTTCAGCTTTGCCTCGTTCTCGCGATAGATGGGGTTTGTGTACATGTTGACGTTCATGGCCGGGGCGATCAGCACCGGCGCCTTGGTGGCCATGACCGTTGTGGTGAGCATGTCGTCGGCGATGCCGTTTGCCAGCTTGCCGATGACGTTGGCCGTTGCCGGGGCGATGACGAACAGGTCCGCCCGGTCGGCCAGGGAGATGTGGCCGATCTCCCGCTCGGAGATCAGGTTGAAAATGGACGTGGAGACGGGATTCATGGAAAGGGTCTGGAACGTGAGCGGGGTAACGAACTCTGTGGCCGAACGGGTCATGATGACATGGACATTGGCGCCCGCCTTGGTCAGAAGCCGCAAAAGCTCCACCGCCTTGTACGCGGCAATACCGCCGGTGACCCCGAGGATGATCTCTTTTCCTTTCAGCATATCTCCTCCGCCCCTCACAGTGCTCTTACATAAGGGTTGTGCAGCTTCTCGTGACCGATTGTGGAAGAGGGGCCGTGCCCCGGGTAAACAACCGTCCGCTCAGGGAGGACGAACAGCTTGTTCCGTATCCCCTCGATCAGCGCCTCATGGGAGCTGCCGGGGAAATCGGTCCTTCCCACCCCGTCGGCAAACAGGGTGTCACCGGTGATGACCTTCCCCTCGCTCTCCAGATAGAGGGAGCACCCGCCCGGCGTGTGTCCCGGCGTATGGAGGACCTTCAGATGCCGGGAGCCAAAGGTAAGCACCATCCCGTCCTCAAGATAGGCGTCCGGCCTGGGCGAATTCTCCGAGGTCAGGCCGTAGGCGGCGGCCGACCCTGCGGCGCGGGTGAGGAAATGGACATCCGCCTCGTGGATCAGGAGCTTTGCACCGGTGGCCTCCAGCACCCTGCGGTTCCCCCCCACATGGTCAAAATGGCCGTGGGTATTGATCACATACCTTATGGTCAGCCCGGACTTTTTCACGGCTGTCAGCACCCGGTCCGCATCCGCGCCTGGGTCCACCACTATCCCCTCTTTGGTCTCCTCGCAGCCGAGGATGAAACAGTTGACACCCAGCTGTCCGACTACTACGGTTTCGAAAGTCATAGGGCTCCTCTTATCAGATTTGTGCAGCACCTTCACCGGCACGGTCAAGATCAGGCAGGCGACGGTCAAAAGCAGGGCAACTGCCGCACCGCACAGTAACCAGCGCGAGGTTCTGCTCTTCGTCATTACCTGCCCCTCGGCGCTCAAAAGAGGTCCAGATTTTCTCCCTTGAGCTGCGTGAAGGGGTTGTTGTGGAATCCCTTTTTCTCTTTATCCCCGCTGGGGCGCGGCCGGGGCTCCTGCGGAGGTTCTTCCGGAACCACCTCCACCTCAGGCAGCTCATCATCCCCTTCCATGCAGTTCTCCTTGTAGAAGTAACGGTCATAGAGCCGGTGATAGGCGGTCCAGCGGGAACCGCTCACCTGCTCCTTCCTGATATGGGTCCTGATGCCGTTGATCTTGGAGTCGAGGTCGTCCAGGTAGTTGAGGATAGTCGCCTCGATGGTCTTCGGCCGCTTCGGCGAACCGTACTCGTACTGGCCGTGGTGGGAAAGGAGCATGTGCTTGAGGAGCATCGAAAGCTCCGGCGGAAATCCGGGAATGGCGGCGATTTTCTCCTGCAGCATCTCCACGCCGATGGTGATGTGGCCCAAGAGCTTCCCCTCGTCGGTATAATCGAAGGAACGCATGTAGGTCATCTCCCGCACCTTCCCCACATCGTGGAGGAGCGCGCCGGCAACGAGGAGGTCGCGGTTGAGACCGCCGTAGAGGGGAACGATCTGCTCCACCAGCCGCGCAACCGCCAGGGAGTGCTCCATAAGCCCCCCCAGATAGACATGGTGCATCCCCTTTGCCGCCGGGGCCACCCGGTACAGCCGCATCAGCTCCGGGTCCTCGAAGAACGACCTGAGCAGGCGCTGCAGATGGGGGTCGGTGAGCGAGGCGACCATGTCGGCAAGCTCCTCCTCCATCCCCTGAATGCTGCGCTCGGTCTCGGGGAGAAAATCGGAGAGGGTGACATCTTCCTCCGCCACCCGCTTGAGCTCCGAGATTATGAGCTGCAACTTCCCCAGATATACGGAAGCCTTGGACCGGACCGCGAGGAAATCGTCCTTTTCGAACAGGGCGCCCACCTGGTCCACGTTGTCCCAAACCTTTGCCTCCACCTCGCCGCTCTTATCCATAAGGCGCAGGGTCAGGTAAGGCTTGCCGTTTTTGGCCATGGCCGTGATCTTTTCCTTGACCAGGAAGACCGAATCCACCTGGTCCCGGTCCTTTATGTCAGAAACAAATTTCTTATCCAATATCCGCTCCTTTTTGCAGGCAAATCCTGTCTATGATTGTTCCCCATCGACCATCAACCGCCGACCAGCGACCGTCTTTTGACCATCAACCATCTACCGTCCGAGCAACGGCATCGGCCGCCCTGATGCCGTCGAGGGCAGCGCTCATGATGCCTCCGGCGTAACCGGCGCCTTCCCCGACGGGGTAGAGTCCCCTGACGCTCGGTGACTGCATGTCCTCACCGCGCAGGATGCGCAAAGGCGCGGAGGTCCTGGTTTCCACACCGGTCAGGGTCGCCTCGGCGGTGATGAAGCCGCGCATTTTGCGCTCAAAATAGCGAATCCCGTCCCTGAGGGTCGACGTGACGTACTCCGGCAGTACCAGAGTGAGATCGACCTCGCGCACCCCGGGGCGATAGGAGGAGGAAACCTTCCCCCCCCTCTTCCCGTCCAGGAACGTCATGAGGTTCTGGGCCGGCGCCCGATAATCCCCCCCGGCGGCCAGGAACGCCTTCCGTTCCCACAGCCGCTGGAATTCGACCCCGGCAAGGGGGTCGTCCCCGGCAAAATCGTTGCGCCCGACCGTTACCACGAGGGCGCTGTTGGCAGAAGGGGAATTGCGCAGATAGCCGCTCATGCCGTTTGTGACGACTCCCCCCTCTTCGGAGCTCCCCGCCACCACCACACCACCGGGGCACATGCAGAAAGAGTATGCGGAACGGCCGCTCCGGGCATCGTTGTAGGCCAGGGCGTAATCAGCCGGGGGAAGATGGGGATGGGAAGGCACCCCGTACTGGATACGGTTGACGAGCCCCTGGGGATGCTCCACACGCACCCCGACGGCGAACGGTTTCTGCTCCAGGGCGACCGAGCGCCGTCTGAGCATCTCGTAGGTATCGCGGGCGCTGTGACCGGGGGCCAAAAGCAGCAGGTCGCAGGGGGATTCGTCGCAGCCGTTGATCTCTATCGCCGTGAGCCCCTCCTTGCCGCTTCTTATATCGGTCAACTGTTTGCCGAAACGGACCGTGAATCCCTTCGATTCCAGGTGGAGCCGGATGGCGGAGACAACCTCCCGCAACCGGTCGGTCCCGATATGCGGTTTCGCCGCGGCGAGGATTTCCTGCGGCGCCCCGAACTTCACGAGCTTCGCCAGCACATAGCCCATGTTCACATCCTTGAGCCGTGTGGTCAGCTTGCCGTCTGAAAAGGTCCCAGCCCCCCCCTCGCCGAACTGAACATTGCTGGTAATATCCAGACTCCCATTCTCCCAGAATGCCCGGACGTCCTTCACCCTCTCCTCGACCGGCTTCCCCCGCTCGATGACGGTCGCCGTCAGCCCGTACTCGGCAAGGCGCAGGGCTGCAAAGATACCGGCCGGCCCCATCCCGGCGATGACGATACGCTTTTGGATTCTGACCTTCCCGAATACGGGCGCCTTCCTTTCCGCGACATATTCCAGGTCGCGGTCGTCCGGCCCGCGCCCCCTGAACCGTTCTTCGTCCTTAAGCCCGAATTCGACCGTGTAGACCAGCTTGATCTGCGGTTTCTTCCTTGCGTCGATCCCCTTGCGCACCACGGCAAAATGGGTGATGTCGCTGCGCAGGAGCGAAAACCTTGCCGCGACTTTCTCAAGCAGAAGTTCTTCACTTTCGCCTGGGAGCAACGTGAGATTACGGAACAGGAAAGGCATGGAAGCGCATCACTCAGCGGGCCGCTGATGCCTCTTGCGGTCTAGCAGCTGTTCGACGATGATGACAATATCAAAAGGTTTGGTGGACTTGGGGATGTGAATTTTGGCCCCCATCTCCGGGATCTCGTGCTCATGGGGAGCGCCCTGGAACATGGAGGTGAGGAGGATGATGATCGGTTCTTTCTCTCCGGCACGGCGTGAAATTTCCATACAGGTACTGACACCGCCCATCCGGGGCATGATCAGGTCCGAGATCACCACTTCCGGACTGCTGTCGATGAACGCCTTCACCCCTTCTATGCCGTCATTGGCGGTAAAGACCAGAAAGCCGGTTTCCTGGAAAGCATCGGACAATACCTTAAGAAAAAATGGGTCGTCGTCGATTAGAAGGATTTTCCCTCTGGCATCTTTCATGCGGAAACCTCAAAAGCAGTGAATAGTTCCCATCGCCGAACGGCCGATAGAAACTACGGGTTTCGACATAATACAAAAATGCCGCCCAAAAGAAAAGGATAAACAGGGGATCGCCGGGCATCAACCGTTCAGCGGCAGCCTGACGCAGAAGGTTGTGCCGCCCGCATCGCTTTTTTCAACCTCGATCTTCCCTTTGTAGTTTTTTACGATGCGCAGGACGACGGAGAGTCCGAGGCCTGTGCCGCGGCTGTTGGTGGTGAAAAACGGGTCGAAAACATAGGGAATGTTTTCCGGCGGGATACCTTTACCGGTATCGGACACCCGGATGATTATGTATTTGTCGTCATGGTTCAGCTGCACCCTCAACGTTCCGGACGAAGACATTTCATTGATGGAATTGAGGAACAGGTTGGTGAAGATCTGCTCCAGTTCCGACGGATCAGCCTTGATCGCCGGGGGGATGGTCTGATAGTCCCGCTCGACCTTGATCTTGTGAAGGTCTATCTGCGGGTTGAAGACATCCAGGGTGCTGTCTATTACCTGGTCGATCAGCACCTCCTTGATCTCGAATTTGGGCCTTTTGGACGCATCGAGCAACTTGCGCAAAATGCCGTCGATCCGGTCGATCTCTTTCAGTATTTTCTCGACGTAATCGAGCTTCTCCGGGTCTTCCATGCCGCTCTTTATGAGCTGCACGAAGAGGGATATGGAGTTCAGCGGGTTGCGGATCTCATGGGCCATCCCGGCGGAAAGATAGCCGAGCGTCGCCAGTTTTTCCGACTGGACGATCTCCGCCTGAGCCCTCTGCAGCGCCTCGCTCTTTTCGTGGACCCTTGCCTCCAGTTCCAGGTTCCAGGCCTCGATCTCCGCAAGGAGCATCTCCCTCTCGCGGAGCAGCTCGCGGTTTTTAAGCTCGATCCCCCGAATTTTCAGGACGTTCTCGATCCGGTCGGCCAGGTCCTGGTTGTTGAAAGGCTTGAGGATGTAATCGGAAGCACCGGCCTTCATCAGTTCCACGGCTATTTCTTCACTCCCCTTGCCGGTGAACATGATGACGTAGGTGTCGGGAAACCGCCTGCGGATCTCCTTCAGAGCGGTCAGGCCGTCCATATCTGGCATCATGTAGTCGAGAAGCACGAGCTCGGGCTGGGAAGACTCGATTATGCCAAAGCCGGAGGGTGCATCGACTGCGGTAAAGACCGTGTATCCGCGGTTTTTGAGGATGATGGAAGTAAGATCGAGAATCACCTTCTCGTCGTCGATTATCAGTACCCGTCCGCTTTGCTGCCTTATTTCTTTTGCCATGGATTCTTCCGTCGCTCAAACCTGGGAAAGCAGGTTGCCACACAGGTTGCCACAGTTTAGATATAACGTCGCATAATGCAATCTGTGAAAATCGTAAAAACAAAAAGAAGGGCAGCTATGCTGCCCCTCCTTCCTTCGATCGATTCCTGGCGGGGCATTACGCCCCGTCAGGGAAGCCTGACGGTCATGACCGGACAAGCGGCCTTTCTCACAACCCTCTCTGCGGTGCTGCCAAAGAGGAGATGGTCGATCCCGCTCCGCCCCTGCGTTCCAAGAACAATGAGAGAGACTTTTTCTTCGTCGGCCTTCTTGAGAATTTCCTCGTAAGGTATCCCGCTGACGATGTTTGCCTTGTAATTGCTGAAATCCTTGATCTTGGTCCGGCAGAATTTCTGCATCATCTTTTCCGCCCCTTCCTCGATCTCTTTTTCAAGATTCTCGAAGGAGACATGGGGAACGTAAAAACCGCGCAGATCCACCGGTTCGTTTATAACATGAAGTATTATTAACTGCGAGCCAAATTTTTGGGCCAAGGAAAAGGCATAATCAAAAGCGTGCTCGGAGTTTTCTGAAAAATCAGTGGCAAAAAGGATCCTATCGAACTGTGTCACGTAACCCTCCCTCGAACCGATGTGTTTAGTGGCTGGTTTCCTTGAATATTTTCTTAAGGATCGATTTCAACTCCTCGATTTTCACCGGTTTGTTAATATATTCAAAGGCGCCCAGATTCATCGCCTCAATATACGACTCGACACCTCCGTAGGCGGTGATCATGATGACGTTGCTCTTCGGGAAGCTCTTGTTCAGTTCTTTAAGAAAAGTTATGCCGTTCATCTCCGGCATGTTAATGTCGGTCACGATCAGGTTGACCTCCTGCTGTCGCAGGTAGTTCAATGCCTCGAACCCGTTTGACACGCTCTCCACGAGAAAACCTTCCTTTGCCAAAAGCCGCGACAAGCCGATCCTGGCATTTTCCTCGTCATCCACCACCAATATTCTCTTTTGATTTTTCATCATTATCAACACATACTCCATCTAATGTTAGCAAACTGTTTTTCAGTCTAACATGGAGTTTAGCCCTGTCAAGTCACAGTTCACGGGGTAACATTCCCGGAAGCGACCTTTTGTCGCAACTTTACGGCGGTGAGAATCAGGTTGGCGATGATCGAAATGAAATATATCTCGTCATCGTTAAAGATTTTCATGGAGGTGGAATTAAGGTTTATTACCCCATAGATGTCCTGCTTGTCGGCAATGGGAAAGGAAAGCATCGAGTTGTATTTTTCTTCCTGCAGCTCCTCGAAACTCTTGTAACGGGGGTCCTGCGAAGCTCGGCTCAGCGAAATAAGCTGCCTGTCCCGGGCAACGGTTCCGGTGATCCCTTCTCCAATCTTGATCCGGATCTTGCCCACAAAAGAAACGTCGAATCCATAGGTAGCCGCAAGTACCAGCTCCCCCCCCTCCATCAGGTAGATGGAGCAGACACTAACCTTGAGTTGGGTCGCCGCTTTCTCTGCAACCCTCCGCAGCACCAGGGGCAGATCGAAATCGGACGAGACGAGCATGCTGATCTCTTCCAGGGAGATGATCTCCAGATGCTCCCTGTTGGCCTTCTGCATGGTCAAAACCATTTTGCCCTTCTCGCTTTCCATGAACGGCGTGAATCCAGCCTTATGGTAGAAGGGGTTGACGGTCTTGACCTTTTCCGTAATGGTGCGAAAGTCGGAAAAACCGCAGCTGCAGGTCATCTTTACCCGATAATTGTCCACCCGCTCGCTCTTCATCACCCTTCCGCATTTTCGGCAGCGTGCTACCAGTTGCATACAACTATCTCCTTGTCCCATGTAACGGCTAAAGTTCCGAAGCCCGATATATAACGTATCGGATCAAATCATCAGGCCTTTAGCCTTGAAAATATGCGTCATTGCTTGCCGTCGGCCTTCAGCACGACATGGGCCGGTACACCCACCGCACCGAAAGGCTTTAAGGTCTTCCCGTTGAATTCGCCCTCGACTCCCCCGGCGTTGCCCAGGTCAAGGGTGAAGGAGTTTTCGGCCTTCCATTCGATCAGATCGCCGGCCTTCAATTCGTAGTGCTGGGATACACTGTCATCGATGGTAACGTTCAATGAGCTGTCCTGATTGAATTTCAGCTTCAGGAACACCCCTTTCGGGCGAGGATCACCGGCCGCGGGCAACTCACTGCTTGCCTGATTGACTGCCGGAACGGCAGTTTCCGTTGCCTTCGCGCTGATTGTCATTGACGATGAACGGGCCGGCTGAACGGGTGACAGCAAAGCCGCTGCCTGCGGCTTCGGAGTAGACGGCGGTATCGCGACGGTCTTCTTTTCCTCTTTCTCCTGGAGGAAAAATGCGGCCACCAGCACAAGCGACAGAAGCAGAAGCGGGAGCATCCATCGGTTGTAGCCACCTGTTTTTATCGTTTCGACATGCTTTACCGGCGGGGGGCCGGCTGAAGGGGAGGGGACGGGGGAAGCGGCACTGTCGTACATGGCGACTATTTCGTCGCCGGAAAG
This sequence comes from Geobacter sp., assembly GCA_027356255.1. Lineage (GTDB taxonomy): Bacteria > Desulfobacterota > Desulfuromonadia > Geobacterales > Geobacteraceae > Geotalea. The sequence goes on from DAIEGL010000149.1 coordinate 11,645, forward strand.
TCCGAGGACCCCTGCGTACAAGCGGAGAAACCCCTTGGCATAGGCCGCGTTGGGGAGCTTCTCATACACCCCCTCTTCAATGGCAACCAGGTAGTTCATGCTTATGCGGGTAACTTTGGCCACATCGTCGAGCTTCATTCCCCGGGATTCGCGAACCTCCCGCAGATATGCGCCGACCGGCGTTCCTGACCTGATTGCAGTAATCGTTTCGGGCAACATGCTCCTCACTTTAGCATATCGAGATACTCCCGGGACAAGAGGCCAATTTCGGAATCGGGAGCGATGCGGAGTACGTCCTTAAAGGCAGCCGAAGCCGCATTGTTGTCTTTCACCTTCATATAAGCCAGGCCCAGGTAATAGTAGGCGTTTGCATAGTCCTTCTGGATCTCTGCGGCCTTCTTGTATTCAGTGATCGCCAGATCCGTCTTGTCGAGGGCGAAATAAACCCGCCCCAGATTCAGCCACAGCCGGGGATCAACCGGGTTGGTGGTCAGCGCCGTACGGAATATGGAAAGGGCCTCCTGGTAATCGCCCTTGCCGAAATAGGCAAGCCCCAGATTGATGGTAGCGGCTTCCTGGTTCTGGTAAAAAATATCTTCGGACACTATTTTAAGCTGTTGAATCGCGTCGTCCCAGCGTTTCATCTCCAGGTAATTGACGCCGAGGTTGTTTCTCGCTTCGGAATAGACGGGACGCAACTTGAGGGCTTTCAGATATTTCTGTTCGGCAATGTCGAACTTGTTCTTCCGGAAATAGGCCATCCCCAGGTAATTGAGCAGCTCGGGATTGTCTGGAACGATCTTCTCCGCCTCGGTAAGTTCCACCAGGGCGCCGGTAATATTGTCCTCGCCGAGGTAGGACAACCCCATCTGGTAATGGTAGGATTCCTTTTTCCTCGCCTCCTCGCTCAGCGTGCAAGCAGAAGTCAGGCAAACGGTCGTCAGTAACATCCCGAGCAGAAAATATTTCATGTTTCCTTCTGCACCCTCACCTTGCGGCCGGGTTGCTTGCGTTAATTATCCGAAAAACTAGCAGATTTACCGGCCGATGTCAACGTAACGCCCATTCCCGGTCATTGTCTTCCCGGTCACCCCGCCAACCCTTCGAAATGGGTCATTTTTTTGAAGCTTCGGTAGCGTGCCTCGATCTCCTTGTAGTCGAGCCTCTTCAAACGGTTGAGGCTGAAATCCTCGACGTTGAAGGAAGCCATGACGCTGCCGAAAACGATCGCCTGGCGGATCCCCTCCTCGGAAGTATCACCGCTGTTGGCCAGATATCCCATGAAGCCGCCGGCAAAGGTGTCCCCAGCGCCGGTCGGATCGTACACCTCCTCCAAGGGATAGGCGGGAGCGGCAAAGACCGTCGAATCTGTAAACATCAGCACCCCGTATTCGCCTCGCTTCACGATGAGGGTCTTTGCCCCCAGTGCAAGGATCTTTTTCGCGGCCTTTACCAGGTTTGCCTCGCCGGTAAACTGGCGCGCCTCCCCTTCGTTGATGATGAGGATATCGACGCGCTCGATGACCTTCTTCAACGCCTCCGGCTTGGACGATATCCAGAAGTTCATGGTGTCGCAAGCGATCACCCGTGGATTACGTACCTGGCCCAACACCTCCATCTGCAGGACGGGGTCGATGTTGGCAAGGAAGAGATAATCCGCGTCGCGGTACTGGTCGGGGACAACCGGCTTGAAGTTCTCGAACACATTGAGGTGGGTTTCCAGGGTCTGGGCCTCGTTCAGGTCGTAGCCGTACTTCCCCTTCCAGTGGAAGGTCTTGCCGCTCTCATGGGCAAGACCGGTAAGATCGATGTTCCTGGACCGGAGGAAATCCACGTGTTCCTGGGGAAAATCCTCCCCGACCACCGCCACCAGGCTCACATCGGTGAAAAAACTGGCCGAAGTGGAAAAATAGGTGGCGGAGCCGCCCAGTATTCCCTCCATCTTGCCGAACGGCGTCTCCACCGAGTCGAATGCCACAGAACCAACAACAAGAATGCCCATCCATCGTCTCCTTTAATCACATTGTCAGCCGCCCAAAGCGGTTCACTTCTTTCCCTTTTCCAGCTTGGCCTTCAGCAGGTCGCCCAGGGTCCCCATGGTCTTGGCAGAGGTCTCGGCGGCAGTGCGGCGAAACTCCTCGATCGTTTTCTCCTCCTGCTCCGCCGCCCGGCTCGCTTCGGCCAGCGACAGGGAGAGACGCCTGTTTTCCCGGTCAACGCTCTCGACCTTCACCTCCACGGTCTCCCCCTCGTTGATCACCTCGCGGGGGTGATTGATGCGCTTGCCAGCGCCGAGTTTCGAGATATGGATGAGACCGTCCACGCCGGACTCCAGGGTGACGAAGGCGCCGAATTGGGCCAGGCGTGCCACCTTTCCCGTGTGGAACGACCCCTCCGGGTAGTCGGATGCCACCTTGTCCCAGGGATCGGCCAGGGTGTCCTTCAGGCTGAAGGAGATCTTGTCCTTTTCCCAGTCGATCTGCTTTACCACCACCTCCACGTCCTGCCCGACGCTGAGCACCTCGCGAATGTCCTTTACCCGGCTCCACCCGATCTCGGAGATGGGGAGAAGCCCTTCGACGCTGCCGATGGAGACGAAGGCGCCGAAATCGCGCAGCGAGGTTACGGTCCCTTTGACGATCATCCCTTCCTTAAGTGTTTCCTTCTGCTCCTCCTTCTGCCGCAGCCGCTCCTCTTCCAGAATGGCCCGATGGGAAAGGACGATGTTGCGGCCGTTCTCACCGTATTCGCTGATCCGGAAAGAGAGCTGCTTTCCTACGAAGTCGGCGGCGTTGTCCACCCGCCGCAGGGATATCTGGGAATAGGGGCAGAAGGCGCGAACGCTGCCGATCCTGACCTCGAAGCCACCCTTGACCTCTTTTTCCACCCGCCCTTCCACCGGGATGCCGTTTCGCCAGGCATCCTCCAGCTGCGACTGGCCGGCCGCCCCGCCCCCCACCTTGGTGGTGAAACGTAGTTCGTTGTGCGACACCCCGATAAACCATGCGGTGATCGTCTCCCCTTCCTTCACGGTCAGATTGCCGTCCGCATCGAGGAGTTCCTTCGCTTCGAGGACCCCTTCTCCCTTGCGCCCCGTATCGAGAAAGATCCAGTCGCCGCTGATTTTGAGGATCTTCGCCTCCACCTTCTGTCCAGGCTCCAGCCTGGCCTGATCGGCAAAACTCTTGGCGAACAGGTCTGCAAAACTCTCTTCTTCGGTTGTCTCCGTCAATTCCTTATCGTCTTTGTCCATTTCCTTTTCTTACCCCGTGAATGTGAGTCGGAAGCGGCGGGATCATGCTCTCCACAGCTCCACGCAGTATGAAAATTAGTAGAAAGAAATGATTTAGTCAACAACTTATAACCGCCGCCACCCAACTCGCATCGCACCGGTTGCCGCCGCCCCTCGTCAGGCCAGGATTCCGCCTTTGTTGCAAAAGGGAAATATCGCCCTAAACTTTATCAATAAAGCCCTGTGGACTGCTTTTTACAAGGTTCAACCGCTACACGTGGGGGGAAGGATGAACGACTGGAACGTGGTGATTTCGACCCGCGAGGACTTCTTCAAAGAGGCCTGCGCCATGCTGGAGCAGTTCGGCGCAGTCGGCAGGACCGGGTTCTTCAATATCCTGGTGATGCGCGTGGCAGA
>DAIEGL010000187.1 GCA_027356255.1 Geobacter sp.
CGGCGACACCAGGTAGTTGATCATGGTGAAGAGCCCCTTCTCCTTGGCCGACCGTACCGACTCCACCACCTTGGCGAACCTGTACCCATGGGGTCGGTAGTAACGGTTGTAGAGCTCCTCCTGGACCGAGTTCATCGAGAAGCGCATGGAGTCCATCCCCGCGTCGCAGAGCATGCGGACCCGCTCGGGGAACGAACCGTTGGAATTGAAGTTGACCGTGCCGCGGCTCGCAGCGGCCTTGAGCCTGCGCGTCGCCTCGGCAATGGTATCGGCCTGCATGATCGGGTCACCTTCGCACCCCTGGCCGTAGGAGACGATCGGCTCCGGCGCCTCGTTCAGGTGCGGCAGGGCCAGTTCGACGATCTCCTCCGGGGTGGGAACGAACCCGATCCGATCATGGTTGGACGGGCAGCAGTCTGAGGGCTGGAGGCTGATGCACCCGAGGCAACGGGAGTTGCAGACCGGCGACGTGGGGAGCGGCGCCTCCCAGCGACGGAAGAAGAGGTTCTTGGCGGCAAAGCAGTGATAATCCACGGCACAGCGGGACAGCTGCTCCAGGAGCCGGTTGTCGGGCATCTCCCTGAGCCTTTTTCTCACCAGGGGATCGAGCTTTCGGTCGTCGTAGTTTTTGGGGAGCCAGTTCTCGTTGGCATCGACCCGGCTCGCGGCCACCACGAACCGCTCGCTCTCCTCGTCCCACCCGACGGCCGTGTAGGACCAGAGCGGCAGATGGACCTTCTTCCGGCTATAATCGCAGGAGGGGAGAAGGGTCCGCATGTAGCCGGGGGCCATGAAGGCGGAAACCGCCTGCACGCGCAGGTCGCGTCTCCCCTCCTTCACCGTGTCGACGGTGACAAAGGCGCGCTTTTTACCGTCCCAGGCGATGGGCGGGGTGTCGGGGATGGTGAAGAGGCGGCTGTCCTCGGGAAGCGGGATCAGTTCCACGCTCTCGGGGAGGACCGCCTCGGTGCCGTTCATCCCCGCCATGGCAAGGTAGGGGTGATCGAAGATGTTGCCTCTGTTGTCTGCGTAGAGGAGTTTTGGTAATGCTTTTCTTTTCATGATAGGTGCACAGTAGCAGAAATCGCACAAACGGGCAACGGTTACAAGGTGTCCGTTATGGCCCCGATGGGACCGGCCGCTCGCGGCTTCATGGTTACCTTATGCGTCTCCAGACGATGATAAAGCAGTCGGAGCGCGGCTCATAGCCGGCGGCCTTGCCGTCCCAGAGGTAGTTGGTGGTGTTCGGATATATGTCTGCAATTCCGACCGGTTGATAGTGTTCTTCGACATACTCCTTTGCCCATGTCAGCAGCTCCTTCGGCGAGTTGTCGTTTACAAGCCACGACGTCCGTACCCTGACCATGACAAGATAGAGCGGTTTCGTCGCCTCTATCTCACCGATCATATCCCGCTGCATCATCTCGGCATGCGGCTGGTTTTCCATCAAACCGTACATATAGATGTAACCCGTTGCGGAAAGCCTCTTCGCGTAGAAGTAGATCTGCGGCTCGGAGCCCAGTACCGCAATCCGGTCATTGGGAGCAGAATGCTCCCGCAGATAACGGGCTATCACGAGCGATTCGGGGAAGGGATTTTCACCGTAGATATCGCGACTCACCTCCACTGGGGATAAGACGAATGAATATGCCCGTTCCCGGTGGAATCCGTAACCCAGCATCGCCGCCAGCAGAACCGTTGGAACGGAATGGCGCAGCCAGGAAGGAGCACCCGCCGGCACCATATTCGCGCTTTCAGTAACGGCAAGACCGGCCAGCAGGGCGACAGGAACGAGAATGAGGACGAAATAGTGCTCCCTGAAGTAAAAACCCGGGCAGACGGCAAGGAAGGCGGAGAACAGGAAACCGAACAGGAACAGCCGGTCCGCTTTCAGGGTTCGTCGAAACAACAGCAGGGCGCCCCCCACAGCGGCAGAGAGCCAGAGGGGAAGTTGGAAGGATGTTATTTGGGAGAACTGTAAGTTGAAGACCGACAAACCGTCGATTAAAGTCATTCTGGTGGCGTAATCGCGGGCGTATTCAACCGTCCAGAACCAGAACCGAGCGAAGACGCCGGCCTGCGCCACCCAGAGGATGATCGCCGCGAGAGGTGCCGCTGTACCGAGAAGAAACAGGCCGCATTCCGACAGGAGGCGTCTGCCGGAGTCACCCTGCCTGTATCCATTCCAGAGAAGGTAGAGGAACGCAAAGATCACCATCGTCACCGCGTGTTGTTTCATGGTGACCGCCAGGCCGAAACAGAGCCCGCTGGAGGCAATCAGGTACATCCGGCGGCTGTCGAGGAAACGGAGCTGCAGTACAAATCCGGCCAGGACAAAGAGAGCGACAAAGTGGGTGGCGTGGGCAAAAACGCCAAACACGCCCCGGCTCAGGGAAAGTACGGCGTAGATCATGGTCGCAGCCGTAGCCGTTTGAACATCGAACAGGCGCCGTGCCAGCAACCAGACAAGGGCGGCCGAAAGCGCATTGACAACCAGAAGACCGAGATGGACGCCGAACGGCGTCTGACCGAAGAGTGCCATAAAAAGGGCATATACCATGCTGACGCCGGGAAGCTTCATGGTATAGGCGTTCACGTAGGGAGGGATGCCTTTAAGCAGCAGTTGCCCCATGTAGGCAAATTCCCCTTCATCCCGTTCAAAGGGGGCATCCAGGAGCCGGATGCGGACCCACACTACCACCAGCAGTACGAGTACCATCAGCAGGTAGTTAAAAAGGACATACCGTCGCGATGTAATGGAGTTATCGTTTATCATCACATACCCCGTTTTGAATTGTTCCGCTCGTTGCCGCAGCCCGAGGCCAATCCGGACCATCACCCCACCCAAATCTCCTCGGTGATAGCACGAAAAAGGGGTGGAGCACAAGGCAAGAGCCACTCTTCGTCCCCACCGGAACGGCATATTTTATGCGTTACACCTTTTTACTGATGACCGTAGCGGGTCCTCTGCTGGTGCCGGGCTTGACCACTACCAATAAATATTATATGGTAATACTATCTTCCCGTAGATGAAGGTTGCATCATGCAAAAAAACACCAGCGTCACGCTAGGGTCACACTACGAAAAATTTATTGCTCAGCAGGTCGCCAAGGGCCGTTTCGGTTCAGCGAGCGAGGCAATCAGGGCCGGGCTTCGACTATTGGAGGAACGGGGAACCAAACTCTCACTATTGCGCCGTGCGCTTGTAGAGGGTGAAGAGAGCGGCACAGCCGATTATACGCTGAAAGGCTTGATCGACGAGATCGACAGCGAAGGTCTCAATTGATGTCCTCACGCACATTGTCCTGCACGGGCATATGGATATTGAAACGCGACTTTCCGATTCGTAAGCTTTCTTTGAAAAAATGTTTACGCCAATGATAACCACGAGCTGGCCAACCGCCCCGCCATCCGCTACAATTTCCCCATGAAAACACTGCTCACAACCCTGCACGCCAAATATATCCACGCTTCCCTGGCACTCCCCTACCTGGCGGCCGCCTGCCGGGACATCGAGGGGCTCGACCTCGTCATCCGTGAATGCACCATCAACGAACCGGCCGACCGGGTTTTGCAACAGATCGTCGCGGAAGAGGCGGATGTGCTCCTCTTTTCCTGCTACATCTGGAACGTGGAACAGACCCTGAAGCTGGTTGCCGACCTGAAGCAGGTCCGCCCCGGCACCTTCGTCGTCCTGGGCGGCCCGGAGGTAAGCTTCGGCGTCTTCGACCTCCTGGACCGGAACCCGGCCGTAGACTGCGTGGTCAGGGGAGAGGGGGAAACCGCCTGCCGGCAGCTTCTGGAGACGCTCCTTCCCGATCACACGACCACCCAGAGGCTGGGGAGCATTCCCGGCATCACCTTCCGCGCCGATGGGGAGATCATCGCCTCCCCCGGCCGGGACGCCATCGCCGACCTGGACGTGATCCCCTCCCCCTTCGCCGCCTCCCTGGCGGATCTGGAGAAGCCGCTCGTCTACTACGAGACCTCCCGCGGCTGCCCCTTTTCCTGCGCCTTCTGCATGTCCTCCCTGGAGAAGGGGGTGCGCTCCTTTTCCATGCCCCGCATCCAGAGCGACCTGAAGCTTCTCATGGACGCGGGGGTGGAGACCGTCAAGCTGGTGGACCGGACCTTCAATTACGATGCGCCCCGCGCCGATGAAATCTGGGGG
>DAIEGL010000191.1 GCA_027356255.1 Geobacter sp.
CTCAGGCACTACGGGCCGCGCCACTGGTGGCCGGCGGATACCCCCTTCGAGGTCTGCGTAGGGGCAATCCTCACCCAGAATACCAACTGGGGCAATGTGGAGAAGGCGATAGCAAATCTGAAACGTGAAGGGCTTCTATCCGCGGAAGCGATGAGGGAGGTGCCGGTTGAACGGCTCGCCGAGACGATTCGGCCGGCCGGCTTTTTCAATGTGAAGAGCGCCAGGCTGAAGGATTTCGTCGACTGGCTCTTCTTGCGCCATGACGGCAATTTGGAACGGATGTTCAGTGGTGAATGGCGGGAATTGCGGAAGGAGCTCTTGCAGGTGCGGGGGATCGGCAGGGAAACCTGCGATTCGATTCTCCTCTACGCGGGCAACAAACCTTCCTTCGTGGTGGACGCATACACCAAACGGCTCTTCGCCCACCTGGGCGTCGTCTCGGAAAAGGCCGGCTACGAGGATGTCCGCACCCTGTTCATGGAGAACCTCCCGGAGGATGTGGAGTTGTTCAACGAGTATCACGCCCTGATCGTGCAGCACTGCAAGGAACATTGCCGGAAAAAGCCGCTCTGTCCGGGGTGCGGGCTGCATTTCTCATGCAAGGCCGTCTGACATGGCCTCCACCCGGTTTCTCCCCCCCTGCTTGGCCCTGTAGAGGGCTTCATCGGTCTGCCTGAACAGCGAATCCACGCAGTCCACCTTCCCCGACGGATAGGTCGCGACCCCCAGGCTGACGGTGATGGTGAGCCCCTTCAGGGCGCCCTCGAAAGAGATGTCCTGTACCGCGACGCGGCAGCGTTCCGCGAACTGTACTGCGTGGTGCAGCGAAGTCTCCGGCAGCACGACCACGAATTCCTCCCCGCCGTAACGGGCAGCAACGTCGTAGCGCCGCACCATTCTCTGCAACAGGGATGCAACCGCCACGAGGACGTTGTCCCCCTCCTGATGTCCGTAGGTGTCGTTCACCTTCTTGAAATGGTCGATATCCATGAGCACGAGGGAAAGGCCGTCGCTCTTGCGGGAGGCCCGCTGGAACTCCCGTTCCAACGCCTCCATCAGGTAGCGGCGGTTGTGGAGATGGGTGAGGGGATCGGTATTCGAAAGCTGCTTGAGCAGCTCGTTGGACCGCTTCAGCTCGTCCTGAAGCGCCTTGATCTTCAGCTGCACCCTGACCCGCGCCACCAGCTCCCCGGCATCGAAAGGCTTCGTGACATAGTCGCACGCCCCCTGCTCCAACCCCTTTATCTTCAGGTCCCGGTCTTCCCTGCCGGTAAGCATGATGACCGGAATATCCTTCAGTTCCTCGCGCGTCTGCAGCATGGCGACAAACTTGAAGCCGTCCATGCGGGGCATCTCCAGGTCGCAAAGGATGAGGTCCACGCGTCTATTGAGGATGGTCTTGAACGCATCGATCCCGTCTCTCGCCTCAAGGTACTGATCGAAGAGGGAAGCCTCCCTGAGGGTGCGGACGATCTGGGTGCGGACCTGATCGGAATCGTCTATAATGAGAATACTTGTCGGCATAGTCGCTATGTTTACAGAATCCTCGGGAACAAAGTCAAGGAAATTCACGGCCGCTGAGAAGAAAGCCCGGGGTTCCAGGTTTACAACGTAGGATCCCGAACCTGGAGCGTTGCTTTCAGAGCACCGGCTCTTTTGCGCGGCGCTTCATCTCCGCTATGGTGGCGGCATAATCGTCGCTGCCGAAAACGGCGCTTCCCGCCACAAAGACATCCGCACCCGCATGGGCAATCCGGTCGATGTTGGAGGTCTTGACGCCGCCATCAACCTCAAGCTCGGCCTCAAGCCCCTTTTTGTCCAGCATCCCCCGCAGCGCCTGTATCTTGGGGAGGCAGGCGTCGATGAACGACTGCCCGCCGAATCCTGGGTTGACGGTCATCAGAAGGACCAGGTCGAGCTCTTCGAGGATGTAGTCGAGGGTGTGGAGGGAGGTGGCCGGATTGAGCGACACGCCGGCCTTCTTCCCGAACGACTTTATGAGCTGGACGGTGCGGTGCAGGTGGTTGGTCGCCTCGGCATGGACGACGATGATATCCGCCCCCGCCTGGGCGAAGTCGCCGATATAGCGGTCCGGTGCGTCGATCATCAGGTGGACGTCGAGCGGAAGCTCCGTCACCCTGCGCACCGCCTCCACCACCAGCGGCCCGATGGTGATATTCGGCACGAAGCTGCCGTCCATGACGTCGATATGGATATAATCGGCACCCGCCGCCTCTACCGCCCGCACCTCGTCGCCTAGCCTGGCAAAATCCGCTGAAAGTATCGATGGCGCAATCTTCTTCATAAAACCTCCCATTTGTTGTTATCTTTTTCTCAGGCGGGCGGCGAAGAATCCGTCCATCCCGTGCCGGTGCGGCCAGCCGCGGAAGCACCCCTGTTCCGTGAAGAGTTCGGCGTATGCCGGAAAGAGGAGGCGCAAGTCCTCCAGCGCGAAATCCGCGTGTCGGGAAAGGAAATCGTCGATGACCGCTTCGTTCTCCTCCCTCGTGGTGGAGCAGGTGGCGTAGAGGAGGACGCCCCCCTCCTTCAGGTGCCCGGCCAGGTTTTCCAGGATCGCCTTCTGTCCGCGGACGAGTTCCGCCACGTCGGCGGCCGTCTTCCACCACTTCCCCTCGGGGTTGCGTCTGATGACGCCGAGCCCGGAACAGGGAGCATCGAGTAGAATCCTCTGAAAGACCGGGTCCTTTATGGAGCCGAGGGGACCGGCCGTATCCAGCGGGACGGTCCTGATGCAGGTGATACCCAGCCTGGCAGCGTTCTCACCGATGAGACGGAGTTTGCGGCCGATCACGTCGCAGGCGATGATCTCGCCGCTGTTCCCCATGAGCTGCGCCATGTGCGTCGCCTTCCCCCCCGGCGCGGCGCAGGCGTCCAGCACCCGCTCCCCAGGCTCCGGCGAGAGGAACATGACCGCCATCTGGGACGACTCGTCCTGGACCGTGAAGAGGCCGTCACGGAAGCTCGGCAGCCTGGCGACAGACCCCGCAGCAACTATGCGGATGCCGAGCGGCGAATAGCGCGTGGCTTCGCACTGCGCACCCTCCGTTTCAAGTCGTGCCATGAGCTCTTCGCGGGTCGTCTTCAGGGTGTTTGTCCTGACAGTGAGCGGCGGAGGTTCGGCCATCGCCCTCGCCAGGGACTCCGCCTCGGCGAAGCCGAGCTGGTCGATCCATCCCGCCACAAGCCAGGACGGGTGGGAATAACAGGTGAAGAGATGACCGATCGGGTCCTTCTCTTTATCGGGATAGGTAATGGCGTCCCGCTCCCGGTCGGCGCTGCGCAAAACGGCGTTGACGAAACCGGCGGCCCGGGGCGCCAGCACTTTTGCCAGCTTGACCGTCTCGTTGACGGCGGCGGAAACGGGAACCCGGTCCAGGAAGAATATCTGGTAGAGGCCGAGACGGAGCAGGACCAGCACCGACCGCTCCAGCCGTTCGCTTCTTTGCCTGGAGAAGCGGTTTATGATGTGATCGAGGGTCCCCTGACGGCGCAGCACCCCGTAGACCAGCTCGGTCAGAAGCCCCCGGTCAGGCCCCTTGACAAGGCCCGAGGAGAGTTCCCGATCAATGAGGATGTCGGCGTAGGACCTTTCTTTCTCGATGCGGAGGAGGATTTCGCAGGCGGCTCTGCGTGGATTAGCGTTGGACAAATTCGGCTCCCTCGGTTGAATGCGGCATTTTTTGAGTGACCCATTATAAGCATTCCGGGCAAAACTGCAAGGCTCCCGACGTTTTCTTGACATCGCCTGAAGTCGGGCTAACCTTACACACAGGATGTCTTCATTCTTCTGCACGGAGGTCCGGCCATGATTAAATGGGAAACGGATATGAGCAAGGCGCTTGCCCGCGGGCAGGCCGAAAAACGGACGATACTCCTCGACTTCTTCAACCCCGGCTGAATCGGCTGCAAACAGATGGATGCGGTCACGTATCCCAATGCGCAGGTCATGGATTTCATCGATAGGAAGATCGTGCCTCTGCGGGTCCCCGCCGATGCCCAGCCGCTCTCGACCGAGTTCAAGGTCATGTGGACCCCCACCCTGGTCTCGCTGGACTATTACGGCAAGGAGCACCACCGGACCGTCGGGTTCCTCCCCCCCGACGAACTGGTCCCCTCCCTCCTCCTGGGGATGGGAAAGACCGATTTCGATACGGAGCAGTACAACGACGCCATACTCCACCTGGACGAGATACTGTTCTCATATCCGAAAAGCGCGGCGGCGCCGGAGGCGGTCTACCTGCGTGGAGTCTGCCGCTTCAAGAGCAGCCACGAGGCCAATCCGCTCAAAGAGGCCTACGAAAAGCTCGCGGCAGAATATCCGGGGAGCGAATGGGTCAAGCGCGCCCAGCCCTACAGCCTTCTCTGACCGGGGTTAACAAGGGGTGGCGCTCCGCCACCCCTTTTTTATGATGATGACGATGGAATGATGCCCCAGGAGGCGGTTTGGACCACGTTTTACAGGTACTCTTCTTCTGCTCGCTGACCGCGCTTGCGCTTCTCTCAGCGGGTCACGCCCTGCTGTTGAAGCGTGACCCCCGTTCCGCGTTGGGGTGGATCATCGTCTGCCTCACCCTCCCCCTCTTCGGCCCGATGCTCTATTGGAGCATGGGGATAAACCGGATCTCCCGCAAGGCGCGCCAGTGGCTGGAAAGCGGCCGGCGCCTGGCGGGGTGGGAAAACGGCTCCCCCCGAACAACCCTGCAGGCGGCACCACTCCCCCCTGATGCGGAACACCTGAACGAACTCCGCGCCCTCTCCGACCGTGTGGTCAGCACCACCCTCGTCCCCGGCAACCGGCTCACCCCCCTGGAAAACGGCGAGCACGCCTATCCCGCCATGCTCGATGCCATAAACCGGGCGACCCATTCCATAAACCTGAGCACCTACATATTCGATGGTGACCCGACAGGGCGCAGATTTGTGCAGGCATTGAAAGACGCGGCGGAACGTGGGGTGGAGGTACGCATCATCATCGACAGCCTGGGGGAAAAGTACTCCCGTCCCACCGCGCGCAGGCTGCTGAAGGGGACAAAGGTGAAGGTCGGCCGCTTTCTCCCGCTCCGCCAGGGGGGGTACGTAAATCTGCGCAACCACCGGAAGATCCTCGTCGTGGACGGCTCAATAGGATTCACGGGGGGGATGAACATCGGCGACCGGCACATGGTGACGAGGGAGAGCGGGCCGCCGGTGGTAAAAGACATGCACTTCATGGTCGAGGGGGAGGTGGTGAGCGACCTGCAGCGGACCTTTCTCGAAGACTGGTACTTCGTCACCGGCGAACTGGTAAAAGACAAGCTATTTTTCCCCCCCATCCCGCCGGCGGGGGGGGCTTTGGTCAGGGCCGTAAGCGACGGACCGGACAAGGAATTCAGGAAGCTCAACTGGATCATCATGGGGGCGCTCTCCTGCGCCCGCGAGAGGGTGCAGATCATGACCCCCTACTTCATCCCCGACCGGCCGCTGATTTCCGCCATGGTCACCACCGCACTGCGCGGGGTGGAGGTGACCCTCGTGCTGCCGGCGCTGAACAACCTTCCCTTCGTCCACTGGGCCTGCAGGGCCTACCTGTGGGAGCTTCTGCAGCACAACATAAAGGTCTGCTACCAGCCCCCCCCATTCGTCCACACCAAGCTCCTGCTGGTGGACGGCATCTGGGGGCTGATCGGCTCTGCCAACCTGGACCCACGCAGCCTCAGGCTCAACTTCGAGTTCAACCTGGAGGTGTATGACAGGGGTGTCGCACGGCAGCTGGCGGACAAATTTGCCGCGACCGTGGCAGCATCAAGGGAGGTCACCCTCACCGAGGTCGATGAGGGGAGGAACATCCCGGAAAAGATCCGGGACGGAATGGCGAAACTCTTCTCGCCCTACCTGTAGAACCCGCCGCAATCACGCAACGGCATTTTTCACAACCTTCCCGCGCAGGAATCTGATGAGAAAGAGGAGAGGCGCGATCCAGAGCGCCAGCATGCCGAGGGCGCTCAGTATGCCTATCGCATAATACGAGACGGTGGGGGTGCTCGACGACCGCCTGATCCAGGTCGCGAGGTTGAAAAGTTCATCGCCGGTCATGAATGCCACCCCGCCCCAGGCTGCCCATTCCAGCGCATTGCGCGCCCAGGCGCGGAGTTTCAGGAGCTGCGACCCGGCAACCAGCGCAACCAGACCGAACACCGTCTGAAACGCGGGGAGAAGGCCGAGCTCCAGAAAGAGCACCGCTGTGGTGCGCGGCTCTTCGATGGCCGGATCGGCGGCCTCCGTGCCGATCGCGGCATAAAAGGCATACAACCCCTTGACGCCGAAAACCAGCAGCAGCAGCGCAACCGAGACGACCGTCCAGCCCGCAAGCTGGATCGCCGGGGGGATGTCGGCCACGGACGGAACCGCAGGCTGGGCCTTGGGTCCGTCTTCGATTATCCCGTACTTGCGGAGCGCCTTCTCCTCTTCAAGCCGGAGCCGTTCCTCCTCACGAGTCTGCTCCTCCTGCTGCCCCTTTTCCCGGAGCTTCGCGTTGTATTCCCTCGCCACGAGCCCGCACTTCGGGCAGACATCGAACGTTTCATCGGAAAAGGTGGAATAATTGCACCCCGGGCAGATGCTCATGCAGTCGCCGCTCTGCCAGCCGGACGCCGCATCCCTCTTCACCCGGAAGGGGGTCCTGCATTTCGGGCAATTCAACATGATTCCCTCTGCGGGAACCTTGGCATCGCTGATCTGGCCGGTAATCTTGCAGTTCGGGCATTGGATCTTCATGCTGTGCACCTTTCGCATTTGTGTCTATTCGATTCACGGACACAAATACACCTTAATGAGGCGCGGTGTCAACGCCAGATAACCATGAAGATGGGATGAACAGCTTTCGTGGGAATAGCGATAAAATCGAGGAAAGATGACCTGAAATCTTGTCGATGTCGCTTATGGGCATCAGTCCGTATCGCTGAACTTGACAAGGGTCCCGCGCCTGGCGCCGTAGCGGAAGACCGTGATCCCCTTGCACCCCTTTTCGTAGGCGAGCAGATAGGCGCGCGCCACATCTTCTTTCCTGGCGCGGTTAGGCAGGTTGATCGTCTTGGAGACTGCGTTGTCCGTATACTCCTGGAAGGCTGCCTGCATCTCGATATGGTGTTCGGGAGTAATATCCAGCGCCGTGCGGAAAAGCCTCTTCACTTCGGGTGGGACACCCTTTACCCGGCGCAGGTTCCCCCGCCGCAGCACTTCCTGAAAGAGCCCGTCGGAGTAATATCCCCCTTCTTTTGCCGCGCGCAGGAAATAGCGGTTGATCTCGACCAGCTCGGTGTCCAGGACAAGGCGCTTGTAGGCAAGGGCAAAGAGGGGCTCGATGCCGCTTGAGCAGTCGGCGATGGTGGAAAGCGTGCCGGTTGGGGCGATGGTGGTGGTTGTGGCGTTGCGCACCCGCGGCATGGTGGGCACATCAAAGATGGAGCCGGCAAAATTGGGGAAGACGCCTCGCTCCTCTGCCAGGGCACAGGATGCCTCGCGGGAGCTGTCGCGGATGAAGCGCATCACCTCCCGGGCCAGTTGGAACGCCTTTTCGTGGTCATAGGGGATGCCGAGCAGGACCAGCATGTCCGCCCACCCCATCACCCCGAGGCCGATCTTCCGGTTCCCCTTGTGCATCCGTTCAATGGCCGGCAGGGGGTAGCTGTTCACGTCGATGGTGTCGTCGAGGAAGCGCACGGCAACGGCCACGTCTTTTCCCAGGGTGTCATAGTCGATGACGCCGCCCTTCACATGGGCAGCCAGATTGATGGAGCCGAGGACGCACGCCTCGTATGGGAGGAGCGGCTGCTCGCCGCACGGGTTGGTGCTCTCGAAGCTGCCGGCGGCGGGGGTGGGGTTGGCCCGGTTGAGCCGATCGATGAAGACCAGTCCCGGATCTCCGGTTTCCCAGGCGCTGGCAACGATCTCGTCGAAGACCTCCTTTGCCCGCAGACGTCCTGCGACCTTCCCCGTCCGGGGGTTGACGAGCTGGTATTCCCGGTCCTCCCGGAGCGCCTCCATGTAGGCGTCGGTCACCGCCAGCGAGATGTTGAAGTTGGCCAGCTCCTTTGCGTCCCTCTTGACCCGGATGAATTCCAGCACGTCGGGGTGGTCGATGCGCAGTATCCCCATGTTTGCGCCACGCCGCGCCCCTCCCTGCTTTATCACGTCGGTGGCCGTGTTGTAGATCTTCATGAAGGAAACGGGGCCGCTGGCAATGCCGCCGGTGGAACGCACGATGTCGGCCTTGGGGCGGAGGCGCGAAAAGGAGAAGCCGGTGCCGCCGCCGCTCTGGAGGATCAGCGCCGCATTTTTCAGTGTGTCGAAGATCGCCGGCATGGAGTCTTCCACGGGGAGGACGAAGCAGGCGGCCAGTTGCCCGGGCGATTTCCCGGCATTCATGATGGTCGGCGAATTGGGAAGGAACCTGAGCGAAGAGAGGAGCTCGAAAAACCGCTCCTCCCATGGGCGGGCATCGCCGCCGTAGATTTTTTCCGCCCCGGCAACGCTGCGGGCTATCCGGCCGAACATCTCCCTGGGAGACTCGATGACCCGCCCCTCCTCATCCTTCAAGAGGTAACGGGCCCTCAGCACCTTAAGCGCGTTCTCCGAAAGCTCCATGGGGTTACGGCTCTTGCTCGTTTTCGTCAACCACCACGTGGGGAAAGCATTCATGGTGCACCGCCCGACTTATCCTCACCATTTTTTCGCAGGCGTTGCAGTAAAGCCCTTCCTTGGTCTGCTCCACATTCGCGCTGCCGCACTTCGTGCACGTTTCCTGTGATACGGCCATCGTCCGCCTCCCTCAAACATTAATAAGGAAAAATTAAGTTTAAGTATATACCGCTAATCTCCGCAGGCAACAGGGGGACCTCTTTTTGTGCATCATCACCCCTGCGGCCGCAGATAGGCGCGTATTCCCTCTTCGAAGCGCTGCGGCTCGAAGCGAAAGGTTTCACGCCAGGCGCCGTCGCAGATGTTCTCCTCCACGAGCATCAGGATCTGGTCCATGGTGATGGGGAAAAACGGGAATCCCTGGAGGAGCGGCACCACGAGCCGCATGATCCAGAGCGGATTGGGGAGCTTGGCCACGCGGGATTTGCCGAGCGCCCGACCGATGGTGTCGAGCATCTCGTTGTAGGAGAGGTGGTCACTGCCGCAGAGCTCAAAGGTCCGCCCCACCGTTTCCGGCATTTCCAGGGCCATGGCAAAGCAGCGGGCCACATCGGCTGCGGCAATCGGCTGGAGCCGGTATTTGCCGTCGCCGATGACAGGCACTGCCGGATAGCCCTTGATGTATCCTGCCAACTTATTGATGAAATCGTCCCGCGGCCCGAAAATAATGGACGGGCGGAAAATGGTGTAATCCAGGCCGGAGGCGCGGACGTATTCCTCTGCGCTAAACTTGGAGCGATGGTATGC
>DAIEGL010000209.1 GCA_027356255.1 Geobacter sp.
CTCCGGGAATGGGTGGTGTACATGCGCCACCTCCAGGAGGCGTATCCATATCTCTTTTCCCTGGCAACGAGGACCAACCCGATGAATCCCGACGCACGGGTGGAGATCGCATAGTGAGTGGGAGGGGCGGTTTTTGCCATAGATTCCTGTCTTCCGGTTTGGCGGCGCTTGCCTTCTGCTGCCTGAGCTGCGCATTGTCTCTGGCGGCCGATGAACGGGCGCTCCCCGGCAAGGTGCAGTCGGGGGCGCCGGCGGTCCGCACCGCAGAAGGGATTTTAACGGTGAAGCGGCTGTGGGAGCGGCTCCTCCCGGAGAGACAGGACCACAAGCGGTTGCAGGAGTACTGCGATGCAACGGTTCTGCGCTCTCTCGACCCGCAGCGGTATCCCCTCCTCTACGCCGCGGACGGAGGGGTGATGCTGCTTGATCCCGAGGGAACCCTGCCGGTCATGGTGAAAGGGTACATCCAGCAGAAGGAGCTGGGGCTCCGGGTCGTATCCGGGGTGCCCGGCGATCGCAAGCGGTTCTACGACCTCCTTTTCGCCGCCGGGAAATTCCTCTTCGTTGATGGGGAGGTGAGCCTTGCGTTCGGCGAGGATCCGACGGTCGTTGCCTACGCCGATTACAAGATAGAGAAAAAGGGGCAGGGGGCGAACGAGACAGAGAGCGTCCTTGTGAACGTCGATGAAAAACGGGGCGGGACCCCGCCTGAGCTGCGCGCCATGCTTGAAGAGAGGGGGTTCAGGACCATCGACGCTTCTCCTCCCCCTGCGGCGGGAGGGGCTACGGCCCGAAATCTCTCTTACGTTTCTGCCAGAGAGCCCCTCGGGATGGTCGATTCCCTGCTCCGCGCCCTGGCAGTTTCCTTTGATACCGACCGGGAGATCGCCTTTGCCGGTGGCTCCGGTTCCGGCGCAAAGCAGGTTGCCAGAGTCGCCAGGTATTTCGAGCTGAACGGCCGGCGTTTCGCGGTCGCCATCTTCAAAAATGACCCTGCCGATTACACGCTCCTGCGCCTTCTGGAAACCAACGGCTACCAAGTGGTTCTGCTTGATGCCGGAGACGACCTGCGCAGGGTCTCCGGCAAGCTCCTTCCCCGGCTTGGGATATCCGCCCGGTACGGGAGGCAGGACCTCTTCCCCGAAGCCGAAGGGCGCTACAACGTGCGGATGTTCGGGGTCATGCTCACCGGCGGAAATGGCGGGAGCGTCTTCCTCACTGACAAGGCCATGGAGAAGGAGGTCGGAAAGCTGCTCGAAGCGGGCGGATACCGCATCGCGGGGGAGCAACGGACTGCTGATGCCGGAGCCAGAAAATATTTGCATTTTTAAAGGCTTTGCTATAAATTAGCCCCTCCATAAACGTCAAGAATCCTTCCCCAGGTGATTCACCTTGCAAAAAACGAAAACACTCGCAGATTTAAGAAAAGATATTGACTCGTTGGACGACCGGATGCTGGACCTTCTGAACGAGCGCGCCGCCCGTGTCATCGAGGTCGGCCGCCTCAAGGCCGGCACAAAAAGCGATTTCCACGTGCCGAGCCGCGAACGGGAGATATACGAGCGTCTCATCGCCAGAAACACCGGTCCGTTTCCGAACAACGCGCTGAAAAGCGTTTTCCGCGAGATCATCTCCGCTTCCCTCGCCCTGGAGGCGCCGATGAAGGTGGCGTTTTTCGGTCCGAAGGCCACCTTCACCCACATGGCTGCCATGCAGCAGTTTGGCCTCTCGGCCGAGCTGGTGCCGCAGAAGTCGATACCTGCGGTGTTCGAGGAGGTGGAGAAGGGGAGGGCGCTGTACGGCGTGGTGCCGGTGGAAAACTCCACCGAGGGGATGGTCTCCCACACCCTGGACATGTTCATGGAGACCGAGCTGAAGATCAACGCCGAGGTGCTCCTGGAGATCCACCATTATCTCCTTTCCCGCACCGGTCGGATGGAGGATATCAAAAAGGTCTATTCCCACCAGCAGCCCATCGCCCAGTGCCGCAACTGGCTGGCCGACAACCTGCCGAACGTGCCGCTGGTGGATGTGGCGTCCACGGCCGTGGCCGCGCAGATAGTCAGCGAGGATTACAATGCCGCCGCCATCGCCAGCGAACTCGCCGCCTCCATGTACGACCTCCAGGTGGTGCGGGAACGGATCGAGGACCAGGTGAACAACTATACCCGCTTCCTCATCATCGGCAAAAAAATGGCGGAGAGGAGCGGCGACGACAAGACTTCCCTCATGTTTTCGGTCAAGGACGAGGTCGGCATCCTGTACAACATGCTGGAGCCCTTTGCCAAGCGGGGGATAAACCTCTCCAAGATCGAATCCCGACCACTGAAAAAGAAGGCGTGGGAGTATATATTCTTCCTCGACCTGGTCGGACACATCGCTGATCCCGTCATTGCGGAAGCTGTGCAGGAACTCAAGGAGTGCTGCCAGTTTGTCAAGGTGCTCGGGTCGTATCCAAGAGCAAAATAACG
>DAIEGL010000229.1 GCA_027356255.1 Geobacter sp.
CCACATATCTGCACGGGCGGCCGTATTGCTCAGCGACGGGTCAATAACAACCACCTTGCAGCCATTCTCAACTTGGGCAGCAAGGGTGCCGCGCTGTTCGTAGTAAATACGTGTAGCCACAAACGGGTTCCAGCCGTTGTAGACAATAAGCTTGTTTTCATATTTCATGTTCTGTTTCAGCGAACCGTCCGGTTGGCGGACGAGTTGCGGGCGCATGAGATCCGGCTCAATCCTCTTCCCCCCGAGCATCAACTTCGGGCCGTGCCGTCTGGGGACATCGCAGATGGAGCCGTGCTCCACGCAATTGGGTGTGCCGAGGGCGAAGAAGAGCCGGTGATACTGGTCGCGGTCGGTGACGTCGCCTGCATCCATAATCACCGATTCAGCCCCATAGTTCTTCTTGATCTTTGTCAGTTTCTCGGCGATAAAGTCGGTGGCTTCCTCCCAGCTTACTCGCTTGAACTTCCCTTCTCCCCTGGCGCCAACCCGGATCATTGGATACTTCAAACGGTAGGGGGAATAAACCAGCTGCTGGCCGGAAGCACCTTTTGCACAACAGGTACCGGCATTCATCGGCACAGCCTTGTTGCCGTAAATCTTGGCTATCTTGCCGTCCTTAACCCACATCTCCATGCCGCACTCTGATGGACACATGGCATCAGCGGTGTATATGACCTTGTACTTTCCCATCTCAACCTGCATAGCTTCAGCTTCGGCCGGAGAGAGTTTTTTTAAGTGGAGCAGGCCGCTCTGGGTAACAGCCGTTGCCCCAGCCAGCGCACCGGCATATTGCAAAAAGAGTCTTCTTGATATCTGCATAGATTCCCTCCTTATTTATTTATATCGCCGTCTGCGGCGGAATTGAACAAATTGACATCACGAAGAATATAGGGGTTCTTCGGTTTGGTATCGAACTCCGGGTGCCACCGTTCAGTCTTGTTGGCACGGACAAGCTTGGAAATGGCACTGTCAGAGTCGTTCAGATCACCAAACACACGTGCAAGACCGGGGCAGTTTCTAACACAGGCCGGCTCCTCGATTCCCTGGGCAAGTCGTTGACTGCAGTAGTCGCACTTGTCCACCATTCGGAGGTCCTTGGCTGTCTTACCGCTCACTTCCTTGACCTTTTTGGCAAAGGGTTTCGGATCGTTTTTGACCGGGAGATGCGGATGTAGATAGCGTGCGCCGTACGGGCAATCGCCAACGCATCTGCCACATCCGATGCAGAGATCCCGGTTGACCATAACAACGCCATCTTCGCGCTTATAGGTTGCTCCTTTTACCGGGCATGATTCGATGCAGGGCGGTTCAACGCAGTTGTTGCATAATTTGGGGAAAAAATGACGTTTTGCATCAGGATAGGCCCCTTCCTCAGCAAAATCCACTTTAGAGCGGAATTTACCCATCGGAACGGCATTTTCCATCTTGCAGCTCACCTGGCACGAGGTGCAGCCGACGCACCTGCGCAGGTCCACCAGTAATCCGTACTGTTTGGACATGTGTTCTCCTCCTTAGTATTGTGGTTCTTCTCAGCAGTTTGCAGCAGGCATAAATGAATAAACTGTAGCACCTTTAAACGTAACCGTCAACCGAGCCGCATCTAGGCAGCATACTCCGCTGCCGCTAAACTGACCTCCTCATATCCAGCTGATAAGAGGAGGCTTCATGTCCACAGTCACAGACAGATGGTCGGCGAAAATCTCAGCATGGCGACACAGCGGGCTGAGCCTTGCGGCCTGGTGCCGGGACAACGGCGAGAGTTACCATAGGGCTCTCCACTGGCGCAAGCGCCTGCAAGAGGGGGACGATAGTCCCGCACACGGACGATTCCTCGAACTGCTCCCGCCTTCACATCCCCTTTCCCTTGAATGCAACGGTGTCGTGGTCCACGTGTCCAGGGGATTCGATGCCGGCCTCCTCGCCGACGTGCTGTCGGTGCTGAAGAGGGGATAGCCGTTGCATCCCTCTGGCGTTCACCGCATCTTCCTCTATGGCCGGTGCATCGACATGCGGAAGAGCTTTGAAGGGCTGAGTCGGCTGATCGAAGTCTCTCACCCGGACAAGCTGCTCACCGGTGCGCTTTTCCTGTTCCTCAACCGCCGACGGAATCTCATCAAGATCCTGTATTGGGATGGTGACGGCTTTGTCATCTGGTACAAACGGCTGGAACAGGGTACCTTCTCCGACTGTTTTTCGGGTCAGGGCGAACTCTCCCGACAGCAATTCACCATGCTACTCGAAGGCATCGTCCCCCGGCGTCTGAATAAGCGTTTTTCTCTGTCATAACAGACTGTTATTGCTAGGTGAAAAGGCTTTTCCGTGCTATATTGCGGCCATGTCCGTCGCCGTTTCCAGCCAGATAAACGACCCTGAAATCCGGGAACTCCTCCGCCAGAAGGATGAGCGCAATGCCGCGCTCGAAGCGGATATCCTCGTCCTGAAGGAGCAGTTGGCCTGGCTGAAGAAACAGATCTTCGGCTCCAAGAGCGAGCGCATCGTCGCCGATCTGGAGAGCCAACCGCTTTTGCCGGAGATTGACCTGGGGACGACGTTCACCCCGGCGCCACAGGAAGAGATCGTCTACAAGCGGAACAAACCGGTCAAGAATCGCGGCTGCGACACCATCTCGTTCCCCGACGACCTTCCGGTCGAGGTCGTCAGGCTGGACCTTCCCGAGGACGAAAAGGTGTGCCCGGAAACGGGTGAGCCTCTGCTCTGCATCGGCACCGAGACCAGCCGGAAGCTGGCGCGCAGGCCGGAACAGTTCTTCATCCGGGAGTACGTCCGCCCCAAGTACGCCTCCAAGTCGCGCCCGGAACTCGGTGTGAAGTACCGGGGTCTCCCCGATGCCGTCATCCCCCGTTGCCCGGCCGACGAAAGCCTCCTCGCCTTCGTCCTGACCTCCAAGTTCGCCGACCATCTCCCCCTTTACCGCTTGGTGGAGGTCCTGGACCGGTCGAAGGTCAAAATCAGCCGGCAGACCCTTTCCAACTGGGTCCTCACCCTCGGTTCGGCCCTCTCCCCAGTCTACGACGCCATGAAGGCGCGGGTCCTTGAGAGCGGGGTGGTTTTCGCGGACGAAACCCCGGTCGATCTGCAGGTCAGAGGGAAAAGCCGGATGCAGCAGGCATACATGTGGATCTACGTGGGGGGCGGCGGTGGCGATCCCCCCTACCGGTTCTTCGAGTTCAGCCTCAACCGCAATCACGACCATCCCCTGAAGACGCTCAAGGGTTACCAAGGGGTGCTTCACTCCGACAAATACGCCGCGTACGAGAAACTTGCGGCCAGCGAGAAGATCGTCTGGTGCCCCTGCATGGCCCATGTGCGCCGCAAATTCGTGGAGGCGGAGGGTGGCGATCCGGCATTACGCAACCGCATCCTGCGCAAGATCCGCTACCTGTTCATGTTCGAGCGCGTGGCGTGGAGGCGTGACCCCGAGGAGCGCCTGCGCATCCGTCGGGAGAAAGAGAAGCCGATCCTCGAAGAGCTGATGCGGATGGTAAAAGATCGCCTGCTGGCCGGCGGGCTTTTGCCGAAGTCCAACTTTGCCAAGGCGCTGACCTACTTCCAGGGCTTGGCCCCCTACCTCCCCAACTACCTCGACCACCCGGACGCCCGCCTCGACAACAACGTGGCGGAGCGCGGCATCCGTCCGCTCACCATCGGCCGCAAGAACTGGCTCTTCGTCGGCAGTGAGGACGGCGGCAAGGCAAGCGCCACTATCCTGTCCCTGGTCCAGACCTGCCGTAACCTCGGAATCAATCCCCAGGAATACCTTGAGGACGTGCTGCGGCGCATCATGCGCCACCCCGCCAAGAGAATCGACGCGCTCCTTCCCGACAACTGGCTGGCCGCCCGGCAGAATAACGGATAGCTAACTCCAGCTCAAGATGCGGTTCAGTTGACGGTTACCTTTAAACAGTTCTACAATCAGTTTTCGCGAGACAGATTACAGTTATGCTTGCATGATTTTTGATGGAATTCTATTTGATGATTTACTTCTTGACCAAAAAAGGAAAGCTTTAGGAGATATAAGGGGGGTGGGGGATGTCTGCAAAAAATAGAGTTGGGTGGAACTTGGCGACGAATGAGGAGTAGGAAAGTACCTCGGATACTCTAAGCTGCATGACAAATGGCGTAACTATCATGGCGGATAGGCATAGGAATGAGGGGCAAGTTTGTGAGTTGAAGTCGTTATTACTGTCGGTTTTGTTATGTTCGTTTTTACAAGAGACATCGGGCGAAGAGCAGGGAGATTGCGTTTTCTTGTTGTCCTTGTGCGTCTTGGTGCAACAGGAATTGTGGCTCGTGCAAGACGCAGCAGAAGCACATCTGGAAAAACCGGTGAACGTGGCCATAATGGATATTAAAACGACCAGTGCCACTATCCTGAAAAGATTTCCATGCATACCTTCCGTATAACGTAGTTTGCCTTCAGTTGTCAAGTGGTCATTAAACCAGTGTAGCTTCATGTCGATGGAAATGGTGTCTGCTCAAGGTCATTCTCCGCTGACAGTGCGTGCCTCGCACGCCTGATAAGCCCGGGACAGGGTTTCCATCGGGTGAAAGACAAGGTACGGAAGCTCGTCCTTTATGCAAGCATCTTTTTCATTTCCAGAACATTTCCACCATTGACTTTTTTATAAACGACCGAATCCATGAGTGACCTGATTATAAATAGTCCTCGGCCT
>DAIEGL010000231.1 GCA_027356255.1 Geobacter sp.
ACCTTGCTGGTAGAGGAGCCCCACGCCGACCACCGGTACCCCCAGATCGCTTGCCGCTTTGAGCTGGTCGCCGGCCACATTGCCAAGCCCCCCTGAATAAATGGGAAGCGCTTCGCTCAACATGAACTCCATGCTGAAATAGGCAACAGAGGTCAGGGTATTCTGGGGGTGCCTCTGCTGAAACCAGGCAGGCACCTCCGCTTCATGACGCTTGGTTTCCACCAGGTCATCAATCTTTCTGCGGAAGACGGGATCGTCCAATGCTTGCTGGAGCCGGTCCCGCGAGACGGTCTGCAGAACGACCCATGGATTGTGCGTGAGGTCCCATAGTTCCGGGTCGAGCTGCATCCACACTTCGTCGGCCGCATGATTCCACGACCAGCGCATATCCAGCGCCAGTTCTCCCAGAGAATCGAACCCCTCGACCTCGGTAGGGAAAAAAGTATATATGGGACTGCTGACCCTTTTGAGTGTGCTCATCTGTTCTCTCCTAACCGCCTCTTCACTCTGCGGCAAAGCGGCGGAAAAACCACCTCTTCATCCCTTCCACCGCCAGCAGGTAGGTGAGCAGCATGGCGGCGAGGATCAGGAAAAAGAAAGCCGGCGGTGGCACAAAACCGAGATGCACGCCGGCAGGTGTGAATGGCAGCAGCCCAGCCACCGCCACCACCGTCAGCGAGCAGGCGATCAGCCAGGGGTTGGGGCGGCTCTTGAAGGGATTCCTGCGGGTGCGGATGATGAAGATGACCAGCACCTGCGTGGCCATGGACTCGATGAACCAGCCGGTATGGAACAGCGCCTCCCCGGCATGGAAGACCGTCAGCATGACGTAGAAGGTGAGGAAATCGAAGACCGAGCTGACCGGGCCGATAACCAGCATGAAGTTGCGGATGAAGTTCATGTCCCAGTGTCGTGGATGGCTCAGGTAATCGTCATCCACCCGGTCGAGAGGGATGGGAAGCTCGGAGACATCGTAGAGGAGGTTGTTGAGCAGGATCTGCACCGGCAGCATGGGGAGGAAGGGGAGAAAGAGCGCGGCCCCGGCCATGCTGAACATGTTGCCGAAATTGGAGCTGGTCCCCATCATGATGTATTTCATGATGTTGCCGAAGGTGCGCCGTCCTTCCAGGACGCCCGCATGGAGGACCCCCAGGTCCTGCTCCAGAAGGATCATGTCCGCCGCCGCTTTCGCCACGTCCACGGCGCTGTCCACCGAAATGCCCACATCGGCCGAATGGAGCGACGGGGCGTCATTAATGCCGTCGCCGAGGTACCCCACCACATGGCCGCGCTGTTTGAGGGCGAGGATGACCCGGTTTTTCTGGGCGGGCGCCACACGGCAGAAAAGGTTCGTCTCCTCCACACGCGCGGCGAGTGCCTGATCGTCCAACTGCTGGATCTCGGTGCCGGTCAGCACCCCGGTTACGGGAAGGCCGAGTTGTGCGAAGATATGCTGGGTGACCAGTTCGTTGTCGCCGGTGATGATCTTGACCGCGACCCGGTCGGCGGCAAGTCCGGCCAGTGCCGCCTTGGCGCTTATCTTGGGGGGATCGAGGAAGGCGGCGAAGCCGGCAAAGACCAGTTCCGATTCATCGCTCACCACGGCATGGGGATGGTCCATCGCCACCCGTCGTGAGGCGATGCCCAGCACCCGGAACCCCTCGTTGCTCAACGCCTCGAATTGCCCGTTGATGCTAAGGCGCGCCGCATCGTCCAGGGGAAGGAGTTCCTTCTCCCCATTCGCCTCGTAACTTTCCGACAGTCGCAGGATATCTTCGGGAGCCCCTTTGACCACGAGCAGCCGTGTCGTGCCGTTGTCGAGGAGCACCGAAATACGGCGACGCTCGAAGTCGAACGGCACTTCATCGATCTTCTTCCAGCCGCTTGCATCGATTTCCGTGTGCTCCAGAATGGCATCATCCAGGGTGCTCTTCAAGCCGGTCTCAAAAAAGCTGTTGAAATAGGCCAGATCCAGGACCCGCTGGCTTTCCTTCCCCAGGGGATTCAGGTGGCGCTCCAGATGGATGCGTGCCTCCGTCAGGGTGCCGGTCTTGTCGGTGCAGAAGACATCCATGCTCCCCAGGTTGTGGATCGATGCGAGCCTTTTCACGATCACCTTGTTGGCCGCCATGCGCAGCGCACCCCGCGACAGGGTCACGGAGACCACCATGGGGAGAAGTTCCGGGGTCAGTCCGACGGCAAGGGCCACGGCAAACAGGAACGATTCGAGCCAGGGGCGGTGAAAGAAGGCGTTGACCAGCAGGACGAACAGGACGAGAAGTACCGTCATGCGCATGATGAGAAGGCCAAACCGGTGGGTCCCCTCTTCAAAGGCGGTGGGCGGGGCCTTGGCCAGAAGGGTGTCGGCGATCTCGCCGAGTTCCGTATTCTGCCCGGTGCGGCACATCAGCACCCGGGCCGTGCCGCTGATAACCGATGTCCCCAGGAGCACGGTGTTGCCTGCAGCGAGAACGTCCGTCTCTTCCGGCAATTCAGCCGACGATTTTTCCACCGGAAAGGCCTCTCCGGTCAGGAGGGCCTGGTTGACGAAAAAGTCCTTTGCCTCCAGCACCCGGCCGTCACAGGGAATCAGGTCGCCGGCGGCAAGGAGCGCCACATCTCCCGGCACCATCTCCGCGAGCGGTATCTCCAGGATCTTGCCGTCCCGCAGCACCTGTCCGCGCACCGCCACCGACTGGCGCAGACGATCCGCTGCCTGTCCGGCCCGGTATTCCTGGACAAAATCGAGGGTCACACTGATGAGGACGATGGTGCCGATGATGAAGAAGCTGGTGGCGTCGCCGGTGAAGGCGGATAGGGCGCTGGCGGTGAGGAGGATGATGACCAGCGGGTTCTTGAACTTGGCGAGAAATTGCAGGATCAGCGCTTTTTTGCGCTCCCCATGGATAAGGTTGGGGCCGAACCGGGCCAGGCGAAGAGTCGCCTCCGCGCTGCTCAGTCCGCCAGGGCCTGCGGCCAACTGCTCCAGAAGCGCCGCAACCGGGAGTTGCCAGAAAGGGGACCCAATTTTGACGGTGGCTGCAGGCATGATGGATTCTCTCCAACGCATGGTTGGGAATGTCTACCATTGAGTGCAAAAAAATGAAAGATCACTTATCATTGTATCAAACTATGAATGAACAAAAGAGAAGGGGTTAGGCTTTTACCGGAGTCCAAACATGTAGTGTACAAAGTCAAAGGTTCTTTAAAAGAAAAACAACAGGGATGAATGGTGACAACCTGCCGGCAAGGGAGTTTTCTAAAGGGTTTTCCGGTCCAAACTCCGATACTGGATCGCCTCCGCGATGTGCTGCTCCCTGATCGCTTCACTCCCCTCCAGGTCGGCAATAGTTCTGGCCACCTTCAGTATCCTCGTGTAGGCGCGGGCCGAGAAACCGAGCTTTTCCGTCACCACCTCCAGCAGCCGGTGCCCGCCGGCGTCCGGTTCGCAGAATTTCCGGATCTGGCGGGACGCCATGTGGGCGTTACAGTGGACACGGGTCCCCCGGAAGCGCTCCATCTGGATCTCCCGCGCCTGTTCAACCCTACCGGCGATGGCCGCCGAGCTCTCCCCTTCCGCCCGGTCCGCCAGGTCGCGATACTTCACCGCCGGCACCTCTATGTGGATGTCAATCCGGTCGAGAAGCGGACCGGAGATGCGGGAGCGGTACTGGTGGATCTCACGGGACGTACAGGTGCAACTGTCCGACTTTTCGCCGCTTTGGCCGCACTTGCATGGATTCATGGCGGTGACCAGCATGATGCGGGAGGGATAGGTGAGAGAGGTTAGCGCCCGGGAGATGGTGACGCGGCCGTCCTCCAGGGGCTGGCGCAGGACTTCGAGCACATGCTTCTTGAACTCGGGGAGCTCGTCGAGGAAGAGAACGCCGTTGTGGGAAAGGCTCACCTCCCCCGGTTTCGGCGTATTGCCGCCGCCGATGAGGCCAATGTCGGAGATGGTATGGTGGGGAGAGCGGAACGGACGCGTGGCCACCAGCGCCGTTTCCCTGTCGAGGAGCCCCATGACGCTGTATATCTTCGAGGTCTCGATCGCCTCGTCGAAAGACATGGCGGGAAGGATTGAGGGGATGCGGCGGGCAAGCATGGTCTTGCCGGAACCCGGAGGCCCGATCATCAGGAGATTATGGCCGCCGGCCGCGGCCACCTCCAGCGCCCTCTTGGCGTGCTCCTGCCCCTTGACCTCGGAGAAGTCTTCGCCGTAATCGGAATTCTGCCGGATCAGGTCCTGGATGTCCACC
Source organism: Geobacter sp. (assembly GCA_027356255.1). GTDB lineage: Bacteria > Desulfobacterota > Desulfuromonadia > Geobacterales > Geobacteraceae > Geotalea. The sequence continues at coordinate 4,260 of DAIEGL010000231.1, forward strand.
TCATGTGGGGGAATGGCCCGTTCGCCGTTCAGGAACTCCACCACTTCGGCCAGCTCCCGCACGCCGATGACGTCAAGCCCCTCCACCACCGCCCCCTCGCAGGCGTTTTCACTCGGGACGATGATGCCGCGGAACCCCGCCTTTTTCGCCGCCACCGCCACCGACAGACAGCCACGGATCGGCTTCACCCCGCCGTCCAGCGACAGCTCCCCCAAGAGGAGGTATTCCTTGATATGCCCGGCCTTCACCACCCCGGTCGCGGCAAGGATGCCGATGGAGATGGGGAGGTCGAAGGAGGCCCCTTCCTTCCTCACGTCGGCAGGAGCGAGATTTACGGTTATCTTCCGGTTGGGGAACTCATAACCCGAGTTTTTCAGCGCCGACTTGACCCGGTCCTTGCTCTCCTTCACCGCCCCGTCGGGGAGCCCCACCGTGGAAAACTGCGGCAGTCCCTGGGCGATGTCCACCTCCACATCCACCATGATGGCATCGATGCCCAGAAGGGCGCTGCTGAGGACTTTTGCGAGCATATAAAACCTCGGGAATGGGGATCAGGAATTGGTATTGGGTGACGGCTGGCAGGATGAACTGTTTATTCCAGTCCCAAGTCCCTGTTCACAGTTTCAACATATCCAGGTAGCGTTCGGCGTCGAGCGCCGCCATGCAGCCGGTGCCGGCGGAGGTGATCGCCTGCTTGTAGAACTGGTCCTGCACATCGCCCGCGGCAAAGACCCCAGGCACGCTCGTTGCCGTCATGTTCCCCTCGTTGCCGCACTGGGTGCGGATATAGCCGTTTTCCATATCCAGCTGCCCCTCGAAGATCTCGGTATTGGGCTGGTGGCCGATGGCTATGAAGCAGCCGTGCACGGCGATATCCTTGGTGGAGCCGCTCGTGTGGCGGATGCGGATGCCTGTCACTCCCGATTCGTCCCCCAGCACCTCGTCGAGGGTGTGGTGCCACTCGATGGTGACGTTCCCTCCCTTGGTCTTTTCGATCAGTTTGTCGGCAAGGATCTTCTCGGAGCGGAACTGGTCGCGGCGGTGAATGACGGTGACGTGGCTGGCTATGTTGGAGAGGTAGAGGGCCTCTTCGACGGCGGTGTTGCCGCCGCCGATAACGGCGACCGGCTTTCCCCGGTAGAAAAAGCCGTCGCAGGTGGCGCAGGCGGAAACACCTTTCCCCTTGAACGCCTCTTCGGAAGGCAGTCCCAGGTATCTGGCGGAGGCACCGGTGGCTATTATCAGGGCGTCGCAGCTGTAGGTGCCGGAATCTCCCTTCAGGACGAACGGCCGCTGCTTGAGGTCCGCCTTGTGGATGTGGTCGTAGATGAGCTGCGTGCTGAAGCGCTCCGCGTGCCGGAGCATCCGTTCCATGAGATCCGGCCCCTGCACGCCGTCCGGTTCGCCCGGCCAGTTGTCCACCTCGGTGGTGGTCATCAGCTGTCCCCCCTGCTGCATGCCGGTTACGATCACCGGTTCGAGATTGCCGCGCGCAGCATAGATTGCAGCGGTATATCCGGCCGGACCGGAGCCGAGGATCAACAGTCTGTGATGCGAGTTAGCCATGGTCATACCTCCAGAGGGAACTGTGCCCTAGAAGATACCAGCAAAGGCCCGAAATTGCAAGGCGGCAAGGGTGGAAGCTTTGCCATTGACCGTGCTGCGGCGCTCTGTTAAACTTGAAGCATCGAATACACTGTTATCAAGGAGGAAGTTTGATGCGCAAGAAGATTTTCACCGCGCTCTGCCTGGGGCTCTTGTTCGCCGGGAACGCCGCGGCCAGGGACATCAATTTCATCAACGGACTCACCCAGGGGAACTTTAAGGATCTGAGCAAGGAAGCGGGGGCGGCCATTGCATTCAGAAACACCGCCCCCCCAGCCCCGCTGGGCCTGACCGGTTTTGACGCCGGCGTCGAGGTGTCCGCCGTTGACATCAAGAGCGACAGCGCTTACTGGGAGAGCGCCTTCAACTTCAAGGCGCCGTCCCTCCTCTACATCCCCAAGATCCGGGTGAGAAAAGGGCTTCCGTTCGGCATCGATGTGGGGGCCATGTACTCCTACGTCCCCGACTCCAACATCAAGATATACGGCGCCGAGGTCAGCAAGGCCATCCTGGAGGGGAGCGCAGCCACCCCCGCCCTGGGGGTCCGCGCCACCTACACGCGGCTTGCCGGCGTGAACGACCTGAGCCTGCAAACCGTGGGTGTTGACGCCTCTGTCAGCAAGGGGTTCCTCATCTTCACCCCCTATGCCGGCGTCGGCGGCCTCTGGATCGACAGCAAGGCCAAGGGGCATCTGACGAATCCATCAATTCCTGATTTTACGATTTTGAAAGAGGAAAAGATCTGGCAGCCGCGCGGTTTTGTCGGCATAAAATTATCCCCGCTGCCGCTCTTGGGCATCACCGCCGAGGCGGAGTACTCTGTACGGCCGATCTATTCGCTAAAAGCGGCCGTACACTTTTAAACTGAAAGACCGCAGGAGCGCCGCGGGGCCTCCTGCGGCAACCGACCGTTTCGGAGCCGCCAATGACCTCTGAACTCCATCTCGACAGGAGCATCGCCGGCAGGTTCAAATACGCCATCATTCTGACCGCTCTAACGCTAGTGGCCGAGGTCATCGGCGGCATCTGGACCAACTCCCTGGCGCTTTTATCGGATGCAGCCCACGTATTTCTCGACCTGTTCGCCCTGTTTCTGTCTTTGGGGGCGATCAAGCTCGCATCCTACCCGGTCTCGGAGACCCGCACCTTCGGCTGGCACCGCACAGAGGTCTTCGCCTCGCTGATCAACGGGGTTTCGGTTTTTCTAATTTCGATCGGCATTTTCTATGAGGCGTGGGGACGGCTCTTTCAACCTGAAGAGGTAAAGAGCCTCCCCATGTTCGTCATCGCCTTCATCGGCCTCGTCATGAATCTCGTGGCTGCCTCGGCCCTCCACAGCCACTCCCACGACGACCTCAATGTGCACAGCGCCTTTCTCCACGTGATCGGCGATGCCGCGGCCTCGGTCGGGGTGATCGTCGGCGGCCTGGTCATGTATTTCACCGGCTGGTTCATGATCGACGCCATCATTTCCGTCGGCATCGGCTGCGTCATCTTCTGGGGCTCGTGGCGGGTAATCCGGGAGGCGGTCCATATCCTCCTCGAAGGGGTGCCGCGCGGCATGACCATTGCCGAGGTGTCGGATGCGATCCGCGCTGTCGAGGGGGTAAACGACGTCCATCACCTCAACATCTGGACCATCTGCTCCCACATTCTGGCCCTCTCCGCCCATATCGACGTCCTGCCGGAGCACAAAGCGGAGCAGGCGAACGTATTGCGCAGGATCGAGGAACTGCTGTTCGACAGTTACCACATCTCCCATACGACCCTCCAGGCAGAGTGCACCATGTGCATCGAGGGACCGGTAATCAAGGAGATGCGCCACCGCCCGCGGGCGGCGGGACACCAGCACAAACATGTCCACGGTCACGGCCCATGCAGCCATGATCATCACCATCCCCATTAACGGCGCAACCTGCCGGAGTCAAGCCCTATGCTCACCTACAACCTGATCCTGGAAGCCGCCGACCGCCTGAAAAAGCGGGTGCGCCGCACCGAGCTCATCCACTCCCACCATTTCAGCGAAAAGCTGGGCATCCCCCTATTTTTCAAATGCGAAAACCTGCAACGGACCGGCGCATTCAAGATACGGGGCGCCCTCAACTTCATGACCTCCCAGCCGCGGGAAAACCTGGCAAAAGGCGTGATCACCGCATCGGCGGGAAACCACGCCCAGGGGGTCGCCTTTTCCGCAGATCTTCTGGGGGTGAAGTCCACTGTGTTCATGCCGGAAAGCACCCCGCCGCAGAAGGTCTTCGCCACCAGGGATTACGGCGCGGAGGTGGTGCTGACCGGGAAAAACTTCGACGAAGCATACGCTGCGGCGATTGTCGCCCAGAAAGAAACCGGCGCCCTCTTCGTCCACCCCTTCGACGACCCGCTGGTGATGGCAGGGCAGGGGACCATCGGCCTGGAGATACTCGCCGAGCTGCCCGACCTTTCCACAATCCTGATCCCTATCGGCGGCGGAGGGCTCATCGCCGGCATCGCCACCGCCATAAAGGAGGCGCATCCCCGGGTGAGGATCATCGGCGTCGAATCGGCCGCTGCCCCGTCCATGCACTTCTCCCTCGGAAAAGGCAAAATCACCGAAATACCTCTCTCCGTCACCCTGGCCGACGGCATCGCCGTGAAACGGGTGGGGAAGAACACCTTTCCCATTGTCCGCGAGCTGGTCGATGAGGTGGTACTGGTGGAAGAGGAGGAGATCGCCCAGGCGATCGTCGCCCTTCTGGAGCGGAGCAAGCTTCTCGTCGAAGGCGCCGGGGCGGTCACACTGGCGGCGCTGATGAACGGCAAGGTTGGGGAGGTGACCGGCAAAACCGTTTGCCTTTTGTCGGGAGGCAACATCGACGTGAAGACCATCGCCGTCGTGGTGGAGCGGGGACTGCTGGCTGCTGGGCGCTACCTGAAGCTGAAGGTGGAGCTGGACGACGTGCCTGGATCCCTGGCGAAACTCTCCGCAGACATCGCGGCAACCAGGGCCAACATCTCGCTGATTACCCACGACCGGCGCTCCAAGGCGCTCCCCATCGGCCGGGCCGAGGTACACCTGGAGCTTGAAACGCGCGGTTTCGAGCATATCCAGGAGGTCGTGGGTTTTCTGACTAGGCAGGGGTACGAGGTGGATGTGGTGAAGTGATACGGGTTGGGTTAGATCAAAGAATTTTTTCAGTAAAGTGGCTACAGCAGTACTTAATTAAACCCCAAACATCCGATGATAGCACGCGTAAGCGGCGCGCCGTTGCCTGCGGCCCGCAGTTCCGGCCGCAGCAGGTCCATTTCCGAATCCACATCGTGCCACTGCGGCAAAAGGGCAACCGTCAGTCCGCCAGCCGCAGCCTTCGCCAGGCTTCTTTCCAGCACCTCCCCTGTGGACCATGGTATCCCCCGGAAGAAAACCTCGTGCAGCCGTTTCATGGCAAGCAGGTAGTAGCCGCCATCCTCGCTCGGACCTAAGGCCGCATCGACGGACGGGTCTTCCAGAAGCAGGAAGGCCTCCTCGATAAAGGAAACGGGGAGGTCAGGCGAATCGGTGCCGATGATGGCGACGGCTACATGGCCATCTTCGAATGTGCGCAGAAACGCATCCATCATCCTCTCCCCCAGATCGCCGCCTCGCTGGGGAAAAACCGCCATCCCCCCGGAGGTCTTCTCGAAATAGGATGCCGCTTCCCTACCCCCTTCGAAAAAAAGGGAGATATCCACATCCGCCAGCCGCTTCACCTTGGAGAGGGTGTCCATGAGCATGCATCGGTAGAGCTCAGCCGCGTCTTCGGGTGTCAATAGTGGCGTGAGGCGGGTTTTGACGCTTCCAGCAAGGGGCAGCTTTGCGAAGACAATTAACGCCTTGCTATTAATCCTAACCATTAATACCAGCCAATGAATTGAAAAAATTTAGCCTTATCCACAATTTTCGGGCTTATCAACAGAGTTATCAACACCCTTTCCCCTTTTGTCCCTTTCTATCGCTGCATAGGCGGAATGCTTGTGGATCGACTCGAAGTTCTCCGCTTCCACGGAAAACCAGGTGATCTTTTCCATTGCCAGGAGCTTCTGGGTCGCCTCGCGTACCATGTCCTCCACAAACTTGGGGTTCTCGTAGGCCTTTTCCGTGACGAACTTCTCGTCCTCCCGCTTCAGGAGGGAATAGACCGGGCTGGAACCGCACCCCTCGACGACCTCGATCAGGTCCTCGATCCAGATGAATTCCCGGTAGCGGACCCGCACGGTCATGATCGAGCGCTGGTTGTGGGCGCCATAGAGGGAGAGTTCCTTGCTGCACGGGCAGAGGGAGGTGACCGGAACCTTTACCCCGAGGATGAAGTCGAATTCCGAGGAGAGGCTCGCGCTGAACTCGCAGGTATACTCCATAAGGCTTTTGGCGCCGGAGGCGGGCGCCTTTTTCTCGATGAAGTAGGGAAATTCGATCTCCACATGGGCGCTTCCGGCCCCCAGTTTTTCCTTCATCCGCTGCAGCATGGCCTCCATGTTGTCGAGGGCGATCTTTTCCCTGTATACGTTGAGAATCTCGATGAAGCGGCTCATGTGCGTCCCCTTGAAGTGGTGGGGAAGGTCCACGTACATGTTGATGCGCGCCACGGTGTGCTGGATCGATTTGTTCTTGTCCATCACCACGATGGGGTAGGAAATGTCCTTCACCCCGACCTTGCTGATGGGGATGTTGCGGGTGTCGCGGGACAGCTGCACATCGCTTAAAGGCAGGGATCGGGGATCGGGGATCGGGGATCGGTATTCTTTGGATTTTTTCGCCTTCACGCAGGCTCCTTCCCGGTCCCTGGTCCCTGGTCTCCGGTCACGTATTTCACCGGGTCTGTTACCCCAGCCTCAGCAAAACCCTTGAGCCGCAGACGGCAGGAATCGCAGCGGCCGCAGGCGAGCCCGTCTTCGGTCGGATCGTAGCAGGAATGGGTGCGGCTGTAATCGACCCCCAGCGAAAGCCCCTTTCCGATGATCTCCCCCTTGGTGAGATGAATGAGCGGCGTATGGATGGTGAACCGGCCGGTTCCCTCCACCCCCGCCTTTGTCGCCAGGTTTGCCATCTGCTCAAACGCGGCGATATACTCAGGGCGGCAGTCGGGGTAGCCGGAATAGTCGAGGGCGTTGACGCCGATGAATATGTCGAAGGCACCGAGGATTTCCGCCCAGCCGAGGGCAAAGGAGAGGAAGATGGTGTTTCTGGCAGGAACGTAGGTAACCGGTATGTCGCTTCCCACCCCTTCCTTGGGGACAGCGATGTCCGCAGTCAGTGCGCTTCCCCCCATCTTGCGGAGGTCGAACTCCACCACCATGTGCTCCACGGCCCCCATAGGCTTCGCATTCCCCTTCGCCAGCTCGAGCTCTGCCTTGTGGCGCTGGCCGTAGGCAAAGCTCATGGCGTACGGCTCGAACCCTTCTGCTTTGGCGATTGCCATGCAGGTCGTCGAATCGAGACCGCCGCTGTACAGGATTACCGCTTTTTTCGGCATTTTCCCACTCCATGTTTTTTTATTAAACTACGAACGGAGGTTAAGGTCGTGCGCCAAACTAAAAGGCCGCGCCGGTCTGCCGGTGCGGCCTTTTGCAAGTCACTATTCCACGAAACTCTTGAGCTTCTTGGCCCGGCTCGGATGGCGAAGCTTCCTCAGCGCCTTAGCCTCGATCTGGCGGATGCGCTCCCGGGTCACCTCGAAATCCTGCCCCACCTCCTCCAGGGTATGGTCACTCTTCTCGCCGATGCCGAAACGCATCCGCAGCACCTTTTCCTCACGCGGCGTGAGCGTGGACAGGACCCGCGAGGTCTGCTCGGACAGGTTGGCTTTGATCACCGCCTCCAGGGGCGAAACAACCCCCTTGTCCTCGATGAAGTCCCCCAGGTGGGAATCTTCCTCCTCTCCGATGGGGGTCTCCAGCGAGATCGGCTCCTTG
>DAIEGL010000234.1 GCA_027356255.1 Geobacter sp.
CCAATGACGGGAATGGGCTTTTGACCGAGAGGTTTCGCGGGCTGCAACCAGTTCGTTCTGCAGCTCGATGATGCGCCTTCCGGCCCGCAAGCGCAGCCGCAACTCATGATGCTTGAATGGCTTGGTAATATAGTCATCCGCACCTGCTTCCATGCCGGTAACGAGATCCGCGTCACTCTGCTGGGAAGTCAGGAGAATCATGTACGTGTAGGGTCCTTTCATCTCTTCCCTCACCTTTCGGCAGACCTCTACACCCTCCATGCCCGGCATAATCCAGTCAAGTATGGCGAGTCTCGGCGGGCCCCCGGATTGCAGAATCTGCAACGCAGCATCGCCATTCTCGGCAACGACGACGTCGTACCCCCACATGGTCAGCTTTTCTTCCAGGAGGCGCCGATAACTCGGGTCATCTTCCGCTACAAGTATCCTCATGGCGTCTTCCTTCCTCCATTCCGGTTCAATCGACATGGCCGTCAGCCGAATCTGTAGACGCACTTCCCATTTTCATAGAGCTCTATAGGCCCGTCTTCGGATACCTTTATGACCTTGCCGTACAATGACGCTGCAGTTGCCGCCGTTGTCCGTCCTCCTCCCGTCACCAGCCCGGGAGTGGTGCAGGTATTGATGATAATTCCTGCGTCTATGAGCTCGCCGTCCTTATTGAACAAAGTCATCCCGTCTGAAGACAGGATGCTGATTAATTCTCCGGAATGTTTCAGGCTGGAGATCGTCTTGCCCTTGAAAAAACTGATGATCAATTCACTGAGGATACCCTTGCCGCCGGCCGTCCCTTTCTGTAAATCTTCCGAAACCAATACGTTCTCGTCGGCAATGAGGACAATCGCCCCGAGCCTGAGCTTTGACAGCGAATATAGGGTCAATATCAACGCTTCCGTTTCTCTTGCATCCAGATGTTCCGCCAGAAAACTGCGGAAAATATCCGGATCGAACAGGCTCCAGTTCCCTTTTCTCCAGACGAAGATGTTATCCGGGCATGTCATCACTTCCAATTCGGAAGCAGGGGTGATACTCACGGCAAATGCCCCTTCTCCGGCCTTGTTGATAAGGGACAGGGTGTCGCGGAGACTGAGACGTTCGATGGCGTCCCGGTTCCCGTAGTTCATGAATTTTACCATTCCGGTTGCCTGCATGTTGATGTTGCACGCGTAGTACGTTCCCAGACCGTTCACGAGCCGATAAGCCAACGGGCTCTTGAAAAAATTTACCGAAATGCCGATGACGGCATCGAAATCATGTCTGAGGCAGTCCGACATGCTGCATGCCACATGGAACTCCTCGATCGGATTGCGGTAAACTATGAATCCGCTCGTGGCAGGTGTCCCTTCGTATCTCTGAAACGAAAGGTTTTTCAGTATCTGCAACAGTTTTTGTATTGACCAGAAGGCACGATGCCGAGTAAACCGCAGATAACGGGACACTGAAACGTCCAGGAGTGCGGAGAGCAGAGCCGTTCGGAAGTAGACGATCTCGCCGCTTTTTTTTCGATTTGCAAGAAAGATATTAAGGGCTTCCGTTACTTCACCGGCGAGCTTCCTTTCAGTATCCGTGAACGGCAAGCCGTCTCTAAGGAGGATGAAGAGATACGTCCCCTGTTCTGTCGCAATCCTGTTAACAAGGACATTGTCGTCATGTTCGGCCTCACGGAGCGTCGCCTCTTCCTTCATAAGGGTAAAGGTTGCCCCGCCAAAAAAATCTTCCACGATCTTTCGTAGTGATTCGAAGGCCCTGACAGACATCGAAACGTCTCCCTGAGAAATCCTGCGTCCATCGACCGGACGATGTTTTTCAAACGGCCTTGTCGCCGCTCAACGTGAAATAGAAGGTTGCACCCTTCCCCGGCGCCCCCTCGGCCCACACCCGGCCACCGTGGCGCAGGATGATCCGTTCCACCGTGGCCAGCCCGATACCGAAGCCTCTCCATTCTTCGGCGCCGGGGAGGCGCTGGAAAGGGGCAAAGAGCTTGTCCGCGTTCGCCATGTCGAAACCGGCTCCGTTGTCGCGGACGAACCAGGCAGGCTTTCCATCTACTTCCGTAGTACCGAACTCGATGATCCCTTCATCCCTCGTGCCGGTGTACTTCCAGGCGTTGCCGACAAGGTTGGCCAGAGCCACCCGCAATAGGCCTGCATCCCCTTCGGCACTGGCCCCGTCGGCGATCTGGAACGTGACCCGGCGCCCCGGTTCGGCCAGCTTCAGCTCCATGGCAACCTCATGCGCCATGGCGGAGAGATCAACCTTTTCCCGGCGCGGCTCGACGTGGGCCAGGCGGGAGAAGTTGAGCAGGGCGTCGATAAGCCCGTTCATGCGCCAGGTACCGTCGTAGGCTTCCCGGAGGTAGCGTTTGCACGCTTCGTCGAGTTTGTCGCCGCACAGCTCCCGGATTGCCTCGCAGTAACCGTTGACAACCGCGAGCGGCTTGCGCAGGTCGTGGGCAACGGTGTAACTGAACGCCTCCAGCTCCTGATTGGCGGCCTTCAGCTCGACGGTCCGTTCCAGCACCCGTGTTTCCAACACATTGTTCAACTCCTGCAGCGCCGCCTCGGCTCGCCTCCGTTCCCGGTTTTCGACCTGCAGCGTTTCCATGGTACTGGTAAGGTCAGCGTACGACCGCTGCAATTTTCCGGTCATATCATTAAACGCACGGGCCAGTTGAGCAAGTTCGTCGTTTCCCGATGCCTCGATCCTGTAATCGAGGTTACCGGCCGAGAGAAATTCGGTCCCTTTGCGCAGCCTCCCGATTGCAACCGCTAGCCCTCTGCTCGTAAGAATGGAAACTGCTCCGACGACCACGACCAGAATGACGGAAAACAGGATCGTAAGGATATCGGCATTTTTCCGAATGGTGACGAGCTTGGATTTCTTCAGGCTAGCGAGCTCGGAGGCGGATGAAAACATGCCCCGCGACTTCACCAGCAGAATACCGGCGAGCCTGTTTTCCAGTTCATGACGCAGTACGGCATCTCTTTCGACCGACGCCGGACCTTCATAATTATCGACCAGACGGGTAAAGAATGTACCGATTTGGCGATGGTAGGCGCGTACTTCTTCCAGGAGCGCCTGTTCTTCCCCGGAACGAAATGAGGTCTCCCAGATCAGTCTGGTGAGGCGTTTGTTCTTTGACTCCCATTGACTTTTCTCTCTCTGGTCATGGTAGGCCAGGTAGCCGTCCGTCAAAACATTAAGGTCAAAAACCCCTCGGACGACTTCATCGACGATCTTCCCTTCCGCTTCTTCCCTGCTCACCCGGTTGGAGGCAATAAGAACGCTCAAGCCGATCAGAAGGGCCAGGGCGATGGGGAGTATGGCGATGATTGTCAGTCTTGTTTTTATTGTCATGGGCTGCTTTATCCTGAATGCGGCAGTTGAAGGGGGCCTTCTTTCGCTCCGAACGCCCTGTTTCTGATTTCTATCGGATGATGGTCATAGCGTCAGGATCTACTCCTGTTAAACCTTTTGTGTAGATGTAATTCAGGTAGTTTGGAATGGTCCTGTCGCGAACCAACCCTTTTGCGATTGCCCATCGCGCCTGGTCGTCCAGAGATATCAATAGTGCCTGATCCAGTGAGACATCGAAATCGTACGTATCCCACAGCTTTCCGATCAGTTTTTTATCGACATGGACAAACCGGGCGATTATCGCCCTTGATGCCTCCGGATACTTTTTGATAAAGTCAACTCCCTTGACGAGTGCCCGCAAAACCCTTTGTACGGCTTCAGGGTCTTTCTGAATGAAATTGTCAGTAGCTGCAACGTTCCAGAACCACGTGTAAATCCCTTCCGCAGTGAATACGGTCGCCGTATTTCCTAATCTGTTTTCCAGGACGCCTTTGAGCGGGTTCCACACGGATACCGCGTCAACCTTGCCGGCTATAAGCGCTTCTTCCATCTCCTCCGGCTTCAGGTCGACGGCCGTGACTTCACTTCTGTTGATCTTCTGGAAAAGGAGAAAGCTGTCGAGAAAAAACTCCTGGTTTGTCTTCATGTAGACGCCGATTCTTTTCCCCTTTAAATCCTTCGGGTCTGTAATGCCCCTGTCCTTTCGTGCTACGATTGCAATTTCCTTGTCTGAATTACAGATAGTCGCGACGACCTTGTCTTTTCTCCCCTCAAAACCGGCAAACATGACCGGCGTATCGGCAACTGTGGCGAAATCGGCCCTTCCCTGCGCCATGGCTGCAAAGGCATCCTTTCCCGACTCAGACGGAATGAGTTGCGCCGTCACCCCCTCTTCCCGGAAAAACCCCCGGTCGAGTGCCACATAGATCGGACCGGAATCTATAAGTTCGGCGACGGCAAACCTGATCCGCTCAGGCGGGAGCGACGGTATCCCTCGTTGCCGGGACAATCCCTGATATATGACCACGGCAAGAATTACGAAGATGGAAATCGCTGCCCAAAATGTCGGTTTTCTCCACATAACAGCTCCAAATACAGTGGGAAGGAATATGCTAATTATATCACTAAAATATACGGGTCTAAGACGCCATGGCCCTGAGTCATCACTGTCGATCTCAGAGACGGATCTGCTCCGGCGTGCCGACATCGCGACAAGGAGGGGGGCCTGCCCAGTGCAGGCCCCGCGAAAACAGGAAACAAATAGGTGCGCATCAAATACGGTGCATCGATTATCCCTTCTTCACCTTTATGACGAGGGTGGTACTGTTGATCTCCGTCTGGTCCCCGGTAAAGGAGCGGTCGTTGTAGCGGTTCAGGTCATGGATCAGCCGGGCCCTTACCGTGTACTCTCCCGGTTTCAGGGCAGGCGCCCAGGGGAGAATCCGCTCCTCTCCGGCGCGGATGATCGGCTCGTGCGGGCCCTGGGCGTCGGCCTGGGTGGCGGCTACGGCGTCGGGTCGCTTCTTGTCCTCTTCCAGGAACTTCCTGTCGTCCGGGCGGGGACCGTACCAGGGGGCGAACATCCATTCCCTGGCAGCCACCTTCTTCCCTCTTTTATCCAGGACCTGCACGTTCAGGTAGACGGCCCGGCGGTTGGAGCCGGTCGGGACCGAGTGCCCGGCACCGATGTTGATGACGTGGAAGGTCAGGACTGATTTCCCCTTGTCCGGCTGGCTGATCGCCATGCTGAGGGCGCTGGCGAGACGCTGCTGCGAGCGCCCGCCGGTCCAGAGGTGCCGTGCCACGGCCCGTTCGGGGTTGTCGTAATCCTCCGCCACCTTGCGCATGGTGCGCGGCATGTGACAGTCCTGACATTGCTGTTTACCCAGCCCCGGCTTGTTGAAGTCCTCCCGCCACTCCAGGAAGGTCTGGGTCTGCTTGCCGACCACCCGTTTCCCCATGCTGTGACAGTAGGCGCACATGGCCGAGGTCTGGATGGCGGGATCGGCGACCGTCTCGTGGGGCGCCTTGACGCTATAGGGGCCCCTGATCCTCCCTTCCGGGGTAAGGTGGCAGCTGGCGCAGGTCAGTCCGCCTGCCTCCTTCGCCTTCGGCCGTCCCTTCGGCTTGACCATCTCCAGGGTATTCATGTCGGGGATGGCGAACGGTTCCGGGAAGTGGCAGACGTTGCAAGACTTCCCTTCCTCCTCGGCCTCCCGGGCATGGATGGGGTACAGCTCCGTGCCCGCAAAGGCGTGGGCCGTGGCGGTTGCCGATACGTTGGCCGGCATGGCCAGCTTTTCTCCCGGCTTGGTCGGTATGGTGGTGGGCTTGTAGTGGATGTCGCTCCCGAAACCGAAAGCGAACTCCCGGTAGATCGCCTTGTGGCAGGCGCCGCACGCCTCCGAGGGGGTGGCGGTCCCTTCGGGGAACGGCATCCCTTCCGCCATCGCGGTGGCCGTGAATACGACCGTTGCCAGGATCGCCACGATACTGGCCTTATATCCAATCATTGTCCTGTTATTCATCGTCTTTCTCCTTTCCTGTTTTTTTCTCAACTGAAGTTATTCTGACAAATTATTCAGTATTAGCAAAAGATGGGACAAAGTCCGGACGACTCGCTCATTGCGTCGGGATGGAAGAAATTTGCTTTACGCCCTTGATTTTTCCCTACTCCCTGATAATTTTATCAACGGTCTCATCGCTGTTAGTTCATATTAATCCACTTTCCGGAGGAGAAAAAAATGCTCAGATCAGTCATTGTGGCCCTGGTATTCATGCTCGTCACCCCCGCATTCGCCGCAGAGGCGCCGAAGAACGATGAAGAAAAGACCCTGTACGCCATCGGCCTGGCGGTTGCCCGTTCCCTTGCGGTCTTTGATCTGACCCCTGCAGAACTGGAATACGTCAAACAGGGCATCAGGGATGCGACTGAAGGGAAGAAACCGTTGGTGGAACTGGCCGAATATAACGGGAAGATACAGGCATTGGCGCTTTCGCGCCGGAAGGCCAAAGGGGAAAAGGCGACTGCCGCGGGGAAGGAATTCCTTGAAAATGCGGCCAAGGAAAAAGGGGCCGTCAAGACCGAGTCCGGGATGGTGTATCAGTCACTCAAGGAAGGGAGCGGGGCCAGCCCGACCGCGACCGACACGGTCAAGGTCAATTACGTGGGTAAGCTTACCGACGGCAGGGAATTCGACAGTTCCTACAAACGGGGCACCCCAATCGAATTCCGGCTGGATGGGGTCATAAAATGCTGGACCGAAGGGCTGCAAAAGATGAAGGAGGGGGGAAAGGCCAGGTTCGTCTGCCCGGCGTCGCTTGCCTACGGCGATGCCGGAGCGGGGGATCTCATACTCCCCGGCGCAACCCTGGTATTCGATGTGGAGCTTCTGGAGGTAAAGAAAAAATAGGGTAACTATTCAGCTTACTGCCAAAACCTATAACCCCACCTGTCCTCCCCTTAAGCTAAGGGGAGGGACGCAATGTTGTCGCTGTATCGGAAGTCCCAGACGAAGCCGATTTTCACGTCCCCCCTCTTAAGCTAAGAGGGGGACAGGGGGAGTTATCAAGCGGTGCTGAATAGTTACAAAATAGGAAGAAAAAGGCCCCCGCCACCGGTTGCGATGGAGGGGGCCTTTTTTTACGGCTTACTGCAATCAGGCATCGGTTTTGGCTGAAACCAGGAACTCCTTGACCCTTCGAAGGTTTCTGAGCCTCCTGTAAAGGACACTCTTTTCATGGGGGTCCGCCGTTGAAGTCAACCTTTCCTGAAGGGCGGAGTGATGTTCGCAAATTAGTTGGATGGGATTTATTTGGATTTTTTCCATGTAATCCTCCTTCGTGACAGGAAACTTGAAAATGCTGCAGGATCACCTCCTTCCGGGACTTGTGTGCAGACAAAAACATTGGCGTTCGTGCCACCTTCAAGATAATCACGTCGGACCCTGTTTTCAAGGCAAGGAAAAATTAATTTTGCCGATACTGTCCGGTTAGAACATTGGATAGACGAATCAATATGTGGGTGAGGATTTCTACAAAGAATTGGGAGAATTAAGTGGAGTGAAATATAAAGTATGGCCGGGACGTCGTTGGCCCGACCGGAGCGTAAGGAAGAACTCTATTTTGCGGGCTGCACCAGGCAGGACGCGGTGTTTTTCTTGGCGATATCCCCGACCTTGATCTCGCCCTTGATGATTTTTGCTTCGAAATAATGTTCCCCGGCGTAACCGACGACCTTGACCTGTCCGACTTCTCGGGATTTCACGCTACTCCCTCCGAGGGTTTCCCGATAGACGGGGATCACGTCGTTGATGCAGATCTCCTTC
>DAIEGL010000238.1 GCA_027356255.1 Geobacter sp.
ACGCGGCCGCCTTTGCCGGTGATGACCTTGCCGTTGTGGCAGCTCTTGCACTTTCCGCCGGTTTTGGCAATATGCACCGCATGGCTGAATATGGCCTCGGTTGCACCCTTGACTTTGTAGGTAATGGTGCGCTGCTTGCCTTTGTGGCAGCGGACGCAATCCTTGTCGTCGGCCACGCTGAAAGCCTTGACGCCGGAGTGGCAGGCGCCGCATGACTTGGTCTTTTCCATCTCGGCCATGGTGAAGTGGTGGCGATTTCTCAGGTCAAAAATTGCGTTGTGGCAAATTCTGCAATTGTTGCTATATTTTTTTAAATGTATATCATGGCTGAAAATGACCGGATCGGCGTTTTCAAGACGAAACGGGACATCCTTTGTTTCCTTTGCAAACAGGAAAAGCGGTGTTGATAACAGAAAAAGAAATGTAAGGATGGTGAGACGAAGCTGCATGGCGCACTCCTTGTCATGGAAATAATATGTGAATTTGCATTACAAGCGCAGTAATATACACACTGAGTTTTCAATCGTCAATTTAAAATATTGACTGTTTTTTATGGTTGGGTAAATTCACGCTGGTTGTCAGCGAGACGGAAGAGAGGGCAATGTGAAGTTATCAGCGGCATTGGTTTTTGCTTTACTCTTGTTCAACACGGTTGCGCAGGGGGCGACCTACGAGTGGCTGGATGACAAGGGGGTCGTCCATTTCACCGATGATCCCGACAGGATTCCTTCAAAGTACCTGAAACGGGTCAAGGAAAGGGATTCCGTCAAGGGAGAGCCGGCAAAACCCGCCCCGCCTCCAGCTGCGGAAAGCGCGGCACCTGTCGTGCCCGCTGACAAGGGCGAAAGACTCTATGGCGGATACGGAGAGGATTGGTGGCGGGCCAGCTTTGCCGGTCTTCGGGCTGAAATTAAGAGCATCGAGGACGGCCTGCCTGCAAAGAAGGAGAGATTGAATGTCCTGCGTCGCAAGAGGGTTCTGTATCAACGGGGGAGCGATCGGGTGTCCTTTAATGAGATGGATGATGATATAGCGCGGGATGAAGCCAGGATTAAGGAGCTCCGGGAAAAGCTCAGCGCCCTTGACGCCCAGGCTTCGAGAGACGGCGTTCCGTCGGAATGGCGGCAGTGATTTGCGGCAGTTCCACAGGTCTAGTGCTTCGTTTTCTGCTCCAGCTCAAGATCCAGGTTCTTAAGCCTTTCGATGCTCTGCCGCAGTTCCTTGTTCTCCCTGGTCAGTGACAGGTTGAGGCTTTTAAGGTGCTGCTGCTCCTCCTTGTTCTCTCTATTCAGCGACAGGTTGAGGATCTTCAGATTCCGGTTCTGTTCCTGCAATTCCTCCACAGAGGCCAGCGTTTCCAGGAGTGGCCCGGCCATGTGGGCCCAGGAACTTGACGGGTATTCCTTGACCAGCCGTTCCAGCTTTTTCCGCGTCTGTTCGATCCGGTCTTCCTCTACACCGTGTCCGAGCTGCAGGAGGCTGAGCCGGAACAACGCCTCATCCGTTACCCCGGGCATCCCTTTCGCTCTGGTGATTTCATCCAACAACGCGGTGGCGGCGGCCTCATCCCCTTTTCCCAGCAGTTCAACCGCATCCGCAAGTTTTCTCTCCTGCTTGAAATGATGGAATATTCCGCTGCTCTCACCGCCGATCGTGGCGCAGCCGCTCAGCCCCAGCATGGTAACAAGTATGATGACAATTATTTTCATCGTCTGATCTTGCGCCGGTTTATCAGGTAGTTGCTCCCCGGCATTCCTTTTACATAGTCTTTAATTTCGGTGGCGGCTTTTGCAATCTCGACGGCCGAGTCGTATTCACCCTGTCTGCAAATGGTGACGGCAATCGATATGGTCATTATTGGGAATACGCGCGGTACTCCGTACCGGTCTACCGCGTCGATCGACCCCCTGTCCAGGTCTTCCGGTGTGTAGTGCTTGCGTATCTCGGCGTCGAATCTTTCTATCACCGCTTCACAGGTCGCGGCGGCGTTTTCCATGTCCACCACCATGACAAAATCGTCTCCGCCGATATGGCCGACAAAGGCGTTTGCTTCGGCGGTCGACTTGACCGCTTCGTAGATTATTTCGCCTGCTCTCCTTATTACTTCGCTTGCCTTTATGTAGCCGTAGTGGTCGTTGTACGCCTTCAGGTTATCCAGATCGGCGTAGCATACGGCGAAAGGGACCTCTTCCTGAAGCCTTCTGTTCAGGACCCTTTCTATGGCGATGTTGCCTGGAAGTCTAGTCAACGGGCTGGCATCGAGGCTCATCTGCTCCAGAACCTTGAGTCTTGCCGCCATGCTGACGAAATCCCTGGCAAGATCGCCGATTTCATCACCCGGCCGGATCTGCGGGTCGTAATCGAAATCACCTTCTGCGATGCGGTGGGTCGCCTTTTTCAGCCTTCTGATGGAGGTCGAGATATTGTAGATGAAGAATGCCGCCACGATGATTGCAAGAGTGAAGCCGGTAAAAGAGAGAATGAGCGTCCATCTGATCGTCAAGCTTTCATTGTCATCGGCTGTTTCGAGCTTGGCGTTCAGTTGTTTCTGCCGGTTTTTGTAAAGTCTGTCGATGGCGTCGAATACCTCTTGAGCCGCAGTGTTCATGGGAGTGGGGGCGCTCATATTCCCCTGAAACATGCGGTGGGCATCGGTTCGATAGTTCTGGTACAATTGGGCAAGCGGTAAAATGTCCTGTTTCTGTTTGAACTTTTCGAGTTTTTGCAGGATGGCGAGAAACTCGGATTCCCTGCTGCTGAAGAGACCGACGAATTCGGGACTCTTCAGAATGGCGTATTTGCCCGCATAACGTTCCTGGGCCAGCAACGACTCACGCAGCAGGTTGGTCGAATTGATAATGACCAGGTCGTTTCTGGCAATCTCCCTGGCTATGGAATGGAGGGAGTACAGGCCCATTATTGAAAACATGAGAGCTGCCGTAGTGAAAAATGCCATCGCGACGTAACCGGCGATGAGCTTCTGAACAAGCGAGATTTTGGGTAAAAAATATCTATTTTTCATTAGTTCCGACTTAAAGAGTGCTGTTGGTTCGATTATTCTATTGCAATGGTACCATTTAGTCAAATTTTTAGGAAAAGGAGAAAATGTGCCGTAAATCGGGCAGAAAGGCACCGTTGTCGGCATGGTCTGCACGCCGGATTAGCGGTTGCGGCCGGTGTTGAGCTGTGTTATAAAAAAGGTCAATTCAATTGTTGATGGTTTCGCAAAAAAACAGGTGGACGCATGCGAAGTTACCATTGGAGACAGTCATGACCGGTCTTGACAGGATCATAGAAAACGCCCTCATGGAGGATATTCATACAGGTGACATCACCACCCAGGCGGTGGTGCACGGAAGCCGGATAATGCGCGCCGGGCTCAAGGCGAAGGAAGCCATGATGCTGGCCGGGATTGATGTGGCGGCGCGGGTCTTTCATACGCTTGATCCGGGCATTACATTCACACCCCATTTCTTGGATGGGGCTCTGCTCAATCCCGGCGACATGATTGCCGAGATCGCCGGAGATGCCTCGTTGCTTCTCCAGGGTGAGCGGGTTGCGCTGAACCTTTTGCAGCGCATGTGCGGGGTGGCGACCCAGACCGCCCAGTATGTGCGGGCGGTTGCTGGGACCAAAGCGCGGGTCGTCGATACCCGCAAGACTACGCCGGGGCTGAGGATGCTGGAGAAATATGCGGTAAGGGTGGGGGGGGGGATCAACCACCGCACCGGGCTCTATGACGGCATACTGATCAAGGAAAATCACATAGCCGCGGCAGGGGGGATCACCGCTGCGGTAAACCGGGCCAGGGATTATATTCCCCATACCCTGAAGATCGAGGTGGAGACCGAGACGCTCGCCGAGGTGCGCGAGGCCTTGGCAGCGGGGGCCGACATCATCATGCTCGACAACATGGACGTCCCCACCATGCGCGAGGCGGTTGCAATCATTGGGGGAAAGGCCCTGGCCGAGGCTTCGGGTGGGGTAAACCTGACGACCGTCAGGGAGATCGCCGAAACCGGTGTCGATATCATTTCCGTCGGGGCGCTCACCCACTCGGTAAGGGCCATGGATATATCCATGCTGATGGAGGGGTGTTGAGAGAGCATTCAGCGCAGACCATCGACACCGGTGTAATTACGCTGAGCCAGCAGATACTGGACATATTCCGCCGCAGAAACGGGGAGATCGTTTCCGGCGAGGAGCTGAGCAGCGCGCTCCGTATATCCAGAACCGCCGTCTGGAAGCATATCAAGGCACTGAAGACCCTAGGATACACCATCGCTGCGGTTCCTGCGCGGGGATATCGGCTGCTCGCCTCTCCTGACACGCTCGTGCCGGCAGAAATCGCCGCCGGGTTGAACCCCAGGCGGATCGGCACGAAGATTACCTGCTTCAACGAGACGGATTCCACCAACAACGTGGCTTTCAAGCTGGCAGAAGCCGGGGCCTGCGAGGGGACGGTGGTGATCGCCGATGCCCAGACTCGCGGCAAGGGCCGCCTCGGGAGGGAATGGGCGTCTCCGGACGGCGTCAATCTGTACTGTTCCATAATCCTTCGTCCGTCAATAACGCCGGTTGCCGCCTCCCAGTTGACGTTCCTTTCGGTGGTCGCGGTGGCGAGGTCGATAGAGCGGTCCACTTCGTTGAAACCGATGATAAAGTGGCCCAATGACATCCTGATAAACGGTAAAAAGATTGCCGGCCTTTTAAATGAAATGAGCGCCGAGACCGAGAAGGTGAACTTCGTCGTGCTGGGGATCGGCGTCAATGTGAACATGCGCGCCGACCAGTTTCCATCCGACCTTCGCCATCCGGCCAGTTCCCTCTTTATCGAGGGGGGGGTGCCGGTAAACCGCACCGCCTTTGCGCGCATCCTCTTCCACGAGCTTGATGCGCTTTACGATACCTATCTGGAGGAGGGATACTGGGCGATCAGGGAGGAATGGGTGGCCCGCTCGCAGATGTACGGGCGGCAGGTCAAGGTTTCCTGTCAGGAGCGGGTCATGACCGGTGTGGTAAAGGGGATAGACGACATAGGCGCACTGCTGCTCGATCTCGACGGCAGGGAAGAGCGGGTGTTGTCCGGCGACGTGACTATTTTGTGAACTGGGAACTGGGAACTGGGAACTGGGAACTGGGAACTGGGAACTGGGAACTGGGAACTGGGAACTGGGAACTGGGAACTGGGAACTGGGAACTGGGAATTAGAATTTACCGATCTCTGATTCCAAGTCCCTAGTCCTGAGCCCAGATCTTTGGAGGTTTGGTTTGCTTTTGGTAATCGATGTGGGGAACAGCAACATTGTTCTCGGTATTTACGACAAAGAGCGGCTGGTGAAGGACTGGCGGATCTCCACCGACAAGTCGAAGACTCCCGATGAATACGGTATCCTGGTCCATGACCTGTTCCGGCTTGCGGGCATCGGTTTTGCCGACATCAAGGACATCATCATTTCTTCGGTGGTCCCCACGCTTACCGGGGCACTTGATAAGCTTTCCAGGCAGTACTTCGGATTCAAGCCCTATGTGGTCGGTCCCGGCATCAAAACCGGCATGCCGATCCAGTATGACAACCCCAAGGAAGTCGGGGCGGACCGCATCGTCAATGCGGTCGCCGGGTTCGAAAAACACCGCTGCTCCCTGATCATCGTCGATTTCGGCACTGCCACCACCTTTGACTATGTGAACAGGAAGGGCGAATACTGCGGCGGAGCAATCGCCCCGGGGCTGATGATCTCCATGGAGGCACTGTTCCAGAAGGCGAGCAAACTGCCGCGGGTGGAGATAGCAAAGCCGCCGGCAATCATAGCTAAAAACACTGTCAACTCCATGCAGGCCGGGATTTTTTACGGTTACGTGGGGCTTGTGGACGGCATAGTGACGAGGATGAAGGGAGAGGGGAGGGACAACCCGCGGGTCATCGCTACGGGTGGGCTTGCCGGCCTGATTGCGCCGGAATCGGCCACCATAGAGGAGGTGGATGAGTATCTGACCCTGGAAGGTTTGCGCATACTGTATCAGAGAAACCGTGAAACATAACGGCGGGTGGGGTAACTCCAAAGAAGAAGGGCTGGTGGGCGTTACTTTTACCTGTCTCCAATCAAGGAGGGAGTCATGGGAAAGTATGATACTGCAAAGCTGAGAAATCTTGGAATTGTTGCTCACGGCGGGGCCGGCAAAACCTCTTTAACAGAAGCAATCCTCTTTGACTCAGGGATGGTCGACCGACTCGGAAGGGTCGATGACGGTACTTCCACCATGGATTTCGAGCCGGAGGAGGTCAAGCGCAAGATAACCATCTCTTCTTCCCTCAACCACTGCGAATGGAAAGGGTACTCCATCCATATCGTCGACACCCCGGGCTACGGAAACTTCATAGCTGATACCCGTTCCTGCATGCGCGCCCTTGGCGGAGCGGTCCTGATACTTTCCGCTATCTCCGGTGTGAAGGTGCAGACCGAGGAGGTATGGGAATGGGCCAATGAATTCGAGATTCCCCGGATCGCCTTCGTCAACAAGATGGACCGGGAACGGGCCAGTTTCTTCCGCGCCATAGACGATATGGAGAAGGTCCTGGGGGTCAAGGGGGTCGCCGTCCAGATGCCTATCGGGGCGGAAGAGGATTTTGCCGGCGTCATCGACCTGGTGAAGATGAAGGCCTACCGGTACGAAAAGGACCAGCCGGGAAAATTCCGCGAGGAGGAAATTCCCGCAGAGCTTGTGGCCGAAGCCCGCAGACTGAGGGAGCAGATGGTTGAGACGGTCGCAGAGGCCTATGATTCCCTCACTGAGAAGTACCTCGAGACCGGCGACCTGACCGAAGATGAGATAATGGACGGCCTGCGGGTCGGCACGCTCCGCTACACCTTCACCCCCGTCCTCTGCGGTTCTGCGGTCATGAATATCGGTGTCAGCCAGCTCCTGGATTATATCTGCTGCTGTCTCCCCTCGCCGCTCGATCGGGGGAAGGTGTTGGGAACCGATCCTAAAACCGGCCAACTGGTGGAACGGTCGCCGGACGAGTCGGAACCGTTTTCCGCCCTCGTGTTCAAGACGACTTCCGACCCCTATACCGGCAAGATTACGGTATTCCGGGTTTATTCGGGTACTCTGGACTCCGATTCGACAGTCTACAATCCCAACCGTGACGCCACGGAACGGATAGGACAGATATACGAGCTGGAGGGGAAGAAGCAGAAACCGGTCAAGCAGGCCGTGGCGGGCGACATCGTTGCGGTTTCCAAGCTCAAGGAGACACTGACCGGCGACACCCTTTGCGATGCGGACAAACCGATATGCTACGAACCTGCCAGACCGCTTGAGCCGGTCATATCGTACGCAATCCTGCCGAAGACCAAGAACGACGAAGACAAGATCCACGGCGCTCTGCAGAGGTTGATGGAAGAGGACCAGACACTGGAGGTCCATCGCGACGACAAGACCAGGGAGCTCATCATCTCCGGCATGGGGCAGGTGCACCTGGAGGTGACCATTGAAAAGCTCAAGCGCAAGTTCAGCGTCGATGTTGAGCTGAAGACACCCAGGGTGCCGTATCTGGAGACTTTCAAGGGCACTGTGAAGGTCCAGGGCAAATACAAGAAGCAGTCCGGCGGACGTGGCCAGTACGGCGATTGCTGGGTGGAATTTACCCCTCTGCCGCGGGGCGAGGGCTTCCAGTTCGAGGACCGGATTGTCGGCGGCGTGATACCCCGTCAGTATATACCGGCAGTGGAAAAGGGGATATTCGAGTCTGCCCAGGACGGATTCCTGGCCGGATATCCGCTGGTGGATTTCAAGGCGGCGGTCTATGACGGCTCCTTCCATACGGTCGATTCGTCGGAGATGGCCTTTAAGGTAGCCGGGTCCCTGGCGCTCAAGAAGGCCATGGAGAGCGCCAAACCGACTCTCCTGGAACCGATCATGAACATGAAGATTACCGTGCCGGAGGAGACGATGGGGGATGTGATCGGTGATCTGAACTCCAGGCGGGGCAAGGTGGTCGGTGTCGAGCCCAAGGCCAATTCACAGATCATCAGGGCCGTGGTGCCCATGTCCGAGGTCCTTGCCTATGCATCCGATCTTCGTTCCATGACCAGCGACCGCGGGCTCTTCTCCATGGAATTTTCCCACTACGAGGAGGTTCCGGCCCATCTGTCGCAGAAGATCATCAGCGAATCGGCTGCAAACCAAAAGCATGCCAACCATTAGGGTATTAAAGGAGGTATTGTTACATGTCCAGGCAGTTTTCACGGGATTCTGAGGAAAACCTTCCCGCCGGAGGGGAGAAGGGGAGTTCACGACAGCCGCTTCTCCTTGTCCTGCTCGTGCTGGTGGCGATATTCGGCTATCTCTATTTCTTTACCGGTCTGATCAAGCCCCGCGAAGAGGCGGCAAAAGAGCCGGCGGTGCAGACTGGGCAGGTGAAGAGGCCCATGCCGCCTCGTAAGAACGAGCAGGCGGAGAACAAGGTGTCCTCGGCAAAGCCGGAGGAAAAGAAGCAGTTAGTTGCCGCGGAGGTAAATAGACCTGCCGGCGGACCCGTACCGCCGAAAGCTGCTCCGATCCAGCAGCCCAAACCCGCGCCGGCTCCGGCCAAAGCCGAACCCGCTAAAACTGCAAAGGCGGTACCCACGAAGGTTGCAAAGGCGGAACCCGCGAAAACTGCAAAGGCGGAGGCGTCGGTTGCCAAGAAGGCAGCGGCAAAGCCGGCCCTCCCTTCAAAACCCAAGGCAGAGGCGAAAACCGGAAATAAAAAGGGTGCCGTTGCCTTGTCGCCGGCTAAAAAGCCGGCCCCTGTTGCAGTTGCCGCAAAGAAGGCAGCTAAGGTTGCAGACAACAAGGTAGCAGGCGCATACACGCTGAGGATCGGCGAGTATGTGGTTGAAGATAAACTGCGTGCCGTTGAGGCAAAGCTGCGGAAGGCAGCGGTTTCGCCGGTCGAACGACAGAAAATTTGGAAGGCTGAGCCGATGCACAGGCTCTTGTACGGGGAATTTGCCGACCATGAGTCGGCCGTCGCCGATCTCAGGAAATTGCAGAAAATTGCCCCTGACGCGTTCCTCCTGAAGGAGAAGGACAAGTTTGCGGTTTATGCCGGATCCTATTACAACGAGGGGAAAGCCGCCATCGAACAGGACCGCCTTTTCGATAAAGGGGTCAAGCTGGTGTTGAAGAAAGCGGAAGTCGGCGTGCCGGTTACCCTCCTGACGGCCGGAAGCTTCTCCGGCAAGGAGGAGGCCCAGAAAGCGGCTGCAAGGCTGAAAAAAGCCGGTATCTCCGCAACGGTAACCAACGCCGGGAAGAAGAAAGGGTAGGTGTGACCCAGAAGGTTACCCTGAAGATATCCGCGGCGGCAGCCCCCTATGTGAGGCCGGATACGCCGAAGGCGGACAAATTGAAGGCGGCCCGTGCCGGGATTTCCCTCCCGCCCGGCGATCTGATGGCGCTCCTCTTTTACCTGAGCCACGACCGGGATGCTGAAATCAGGGGGGCCGCGGCTGGCAGCTTGCGAGAGCTGACGGAACCCCGGCTCATGACCATAGTCGCCCTTCCCGACCTCAATCCGAGGCTTCTCGATGTTATTGCCCGCCTCCATTTTTCACGGCAGGCCGTTGCGGAGAAGGTTGCCCTGCACCCGAACTGTGACGACGCCACGCGCCGGTTTCTGGCCGAAAAAGGGGTACCGTGTCTTGACTCCCATGCTGAGGATTCAGGAGAGGACGCTTTCGAGCGCGACGCTTCAAGCGGCGACGAACAGCCGGGAGAACCTGCCGAAGAGGGGGCGTTTTCCGAGGATGACGAGGAATTCAAGTCCAAGTATCAGCTGTCGCAGCAGCTGGGGGTTGCCGAAAAGATAAAGATGGCGCTAACCGGCGACAAGGAGTGGCGCTCCATACTGCTGAAAGATGCGAATAAGCTGGTTTCCGGGGCGGTAGTCAAAAATCCGCGGATCACAGAAGCGGAAATACTCACCATTGCCAAGTCCAACATACAGAACGACGAGATCATGCGCGTCATATGCGCGAACAAGGAGTGGGTGAAAAACTACCAGATCCGCAAGGCCCTGGTGGAAAACCACAAGACGCCGCTCCCGGTTGCGCTCCGATTCATTGCGACTTTGACGGAAAAGGACCTGGCGTTTTTGGCCAAGAGCAAGAACGTTTCGTCGGTGATATCCACCCAGGCACGAAAAATTTTCATGAATAAAAGCAAGAAGTAAACAAGGGGGCACCAATGGCTTTGGTGAACAGGATCAAACGGGAAATAAATGCGAAGCTGGTCTTTTTCGGCCCGGCACAGTCGGGGAAGAGCACGAACCTGAACCTCATCTACAGCAAGTTGAAGTCGGAATTTCGAGGCAAGCTCAAGTCGATGAACATCCAGGGCGACAGGATGCTCTTTTTTGATTTCACCCCTCCGGGTAACGGTAACGTTAACGGTTTCAACGTCCGCTTCCATATCTATACGCTCAAGGGGGAGGCCAAAGGCGTCTCCTCATGGAAAATGGTGCTGAAGGGGGCGGACGGCGTTCTGTTCGTCGCCGATTCGGCCCCCGACAGGATGGCGGCCAATCGGGAGAGCCTGAAAAACCTTGCGGAACAACTTGGCGCTCATGGTCAGGATCTGGCGGACATTCCCGTCGTTTTCGAGTACAACAGGCGTGACCGCATTGACGCGGTTCCTGTTGAAGAGATGCAACGCATCCTGAATCCTGGTAACTTTCCCCACTTCCCCGCAACGGCCAGCAGGGGTGAAGGTGTGCTGAATGCGCTGCTTTCTTTGGTCAGAACTGTGCTGAAAAGGCTGCGCGAAACCGGACTGGAGCTGGAAGAATGTGTTGAAACTCGGGGAGTCAGTGAACGGGCTGCGGAGGAGCTGGCCGAATCGCAGGTTATGGCCGAGCCTGTGGCGGATGCCATCGCCGATGAGGTGACGACCTCCCTGCTGGCGGAGGAGGAATTTGCCGCAGGACCGGAAGCCGCAATCGTTGCCGCACTCTCAACCCACGGCGAGGAACCCGAAGTATCGCTCAATGGCGAGGTCGAAATGGTGGCACCTGGCCGGCTGCGCCTCCCCATAACCATAAAGTATGCGGGAAAGGAAAAAACGATTGCCCTGAATCTGACCGTAGGTATTGATTGAGGTAAAAACGTAGTGCCGCGTTTATCTCCCCTGGCAGGAAGATGAGGACTGATGTTGTTTTCAATTGATACGGAAATGGTTGGTAGGCTTCTGCTTGCATCCCTGTTGGGCGGGATCATCGGTCTTGAAAGGGAGGTGCACGGTCGTCCGGCCGGGTTCAGGACCCACCTGCTGGTTTCGCTCGGTTCGTCTCTTTTTGTAATAACTTCCATACAGTTTTACAAGATCTACGGTAATTTCGGCGGCGTCATACCGGTGGGGGTTGACCCGGGGAGGGTTGCGGCACAGGTGGTAACGGGGATCGGGTTCCTCGGTGCGGGTGCGATCATCAGGGAGAAGGCCTCCATTCGCGGCCTTACCACGGCAGCGTGTCTCTGGATGGCGGCTGCCATCGGCGTTGCCTGCGGTGTCGGCCTGTTCGGCATAGCCATGTTCGTGACAGGAATCGCCCTGATCGGTCTTCTGTTGCTGAAAAAGGTCGAGAACATGATCGCCAAGGACATCTATGTTTCGGTCAAGATCTGGAGCAGCGACCGGGAAGGGCTGATGCCGGATATTGAAAAGCTCATGGCCGACTGCCAACTGCAAATAACCGATGCCAGGCTTGAAAAAGACATTGAACAGAAGCAGATGGCGATCGAGTACGACGTGAGGTTCACCACCCGCGATATGGCCTGCAAGGTGATCGATCGCATAGCCCTCGTTGAAGGTGTGAAGAGGGTGCGGTTGGAATGATTGCGGCATTGCGGCATTCGATGTCCACACCCCTGCCGAATTGCCCCCCATAAGCCGGAAATCCCGATACTGAGCCGCCCTTAAAGCGGCTATCGTTTTTCCTATTTAACTCCCAGGCGTCTTCCGCGAAAATCCGGCACGAACATCGGCACCGATTCCCGGTAACGTCGATATTCTTCATCGAACTCCGAAACCAGTCTCTTTTCTTCAACAACCGCGCCGAATATGAAGTACGCCGCCGAGAGCAGAGTCAGGGTGATTCCATTGATGCTTACGACCGGATTCAGCAGCAAAAAGACGACGGCCAGCGAGTACTGCGGGTGTCTCACCCTGGCGTAACAGCCGTCTTTAACCAATGCATGACCGGTTGTCCTCCCCTTGATCTGGTCGAAGCCGAGAAAGTCACCGATGCCTACCTGTGCGGCGCAACGGATGAGAATCAGGAGGAGCACTCCCTGCGCAAGATGGCACAACGGTCCCCAGACGCCCGGAACCAGCCAGATGATGCGCGAACCTCCGTATGCGGCCATTACCCAACCGAACATGATTACCGAGATAAGGTTATATCCGAGACGGTAATACCGCCACCATCTGCCGAAAAGGGTTTTGAAGCGATGCTGCACCGCCGGGGTTGCCAGGACGGAATGGCAGACCGCAAACGCAATAAAGCGGCAGGCAAAGACGTAACTGGTATCGGTCAAGACGGCTCCTTTCCCTTCATCAATGCTGTTGAAATGAATTGCATACATATATCCTTGTATACAAAAAAGTTACGTGATAATATTGGCCACTTTTGCATGACGGGGGGAAGCGGATGGCGATCATAACCATATCGAGACAGATGGGCACCGGCGCCTATGCCATGGCCAAGGAACTGGCCAAGAAACTCAAATACACCCTGATCGACGGTTCGAAGATTGCCGAGCTGGGCCAGAATTACGGTCTGACCGACGAAATCCTGGAAAGGGTCGATGAGAAGCCCCCCGCATACATAACCGCAGAAGACCGACTGCAGGCTGCAAATCTGAGCACAATGGAGCTGATCCTGCTGGATTGTGCCAGAAATGGAAACGTCATCCTATACGGCAGGGGGGCGCAGTATCTCCTTGATGGTCTGCCTAACGTGCTGCGTGTCCGCTTTATCGCCCCCTTTGACGAACGGGTTGAAAACTTCGCCGAGCGGGAGTGGATTGATCCGGACCTTGCCCGCGAGCTCATCCGTAAGAGCGACCACCAGCGTGGCGGCTTCATTCACTTCTATTTTGACAAGGAGTGGCAGAATCCGCTGGAGTACGACCTGGTCTTCAACACCACCCATTTATCCAAAAGCGCCATCGTGGATTGCATCGTTGCGGCGGCGAAAGACCAGAAGCTCAAGGAAGCAGAGGCCGAAGCGACCGCGCTGCTGGATGACATCATCCTGCGCAAGCGGGTGGAGGCCGAACTCTTCAAGTCCGGCGAGATCGAAAGCCTCCATTTCAAGATAGAGTCGGTGGATGGAACCATCCGCCTGAGCGGCCATGTGCACACCGAACAGGAGCGGGAGCAGGCCGTAATAATCGCCTCAAAGGTGAAGGGGGTCGAGCAGGTCGAGGACGATCTCCAGGTGATCAACTACAAGCCCAACAAGGAATAGGCGAAGCGACAGCTCTTACAAAAAAAGGCCCGGAAGGGCTTTTTTTGTTCCCGCATGGGAGCTACGCGTCAATGCCGTACCTTTTCTCGCGCAACCGTTTCAGTGCCTCTGCGCAGCTGTACGGGATCGCCAAGTGGCCTCGCCCTATGCCCATCTCTATGCCGGCTTCGATGCCGTGAAAATCGGAACCGCCGGTCATGACCAACCCGAGATCGACAGCCTGCCGTTCAAGGAAGCCCATCTCGTCGATGTTGCACATGTTGTTGTAGACTTCAATGCCATCGAGTCCCTTTGCCGCCAGCTCTCTGAAGATGGCAGCCAATAGCTTCCTGTCCTCCGTGATGCTCGTGGGGTGGGCGAGCACGGAAATGCCGCGTAACCGCCTGATCTCTGCCAGCGCCTCGTCCATGGGAAAGTAGCGTTTCGGCACGTTGCACGGCACAAGGTAACGCTCGAAAGCGTCCTGCATGTCGTTGGCAAAACCCTTATCCACCAGGACTCGCGCGATATGCGGGCGTCCGAATGCGCCTTCCGCAAGCGCTTCAGCCTCCTCATAGGTGATGCGCTCCTTCCGTTCACGTTCCAGCTTGGCGTTGATATTGGCAATGATGGCCTGCCCGCGACGATCCCGGCTTTCACGGAATGCGTCAAGTTTTTCCAAAAAGGCCGTGTCGTGATGGTCGATGAGATATCCCAACAGGTGGACGTCATGATGCCCTCCGAATTCCACCGACAATTCCACCGCTGGAATGACCTCGACCCCCAGACGTTCGGCAGCCTCCAGCGCCTCGTCGATTCCCTCGACAGCGTCATGGTCTGCCAGGGCGATTGCCTTAAGTCCCCTTTCTGCCGCCATTGACACCAGTTTCTCCGGTTTGTGAACACCGTCGGAGTAGGAAGAGTGCATGTGGAGATCCACAAATTGATTCATATCTTGACCCGCTTTCTTAATGGTATCGGACTTTTTACCACTAACTGTATAAACCGTTCATCTGTTAAAGGCAACATCATTTGATTTAAATTCCGCCGCCTGCGTGGTGAGAGTTTGATGTTGCCTTGGCGTTGCACATCAAGTAAAATGCCGTTCAAATTGCCGGTAAATACGGTGACGAATTGTTTTCAGGACGGTAAAGGAGCAGGGATGGCAAAACAGCAGGGGATTGCGCTGGCGGTTGTGGCGTTCGGGATCTACATCATCGGAGGGGTTGCCACCTTCGGCGGCCTCGGATTGATAGTATTCAAGCATGGTCAGGACCTCTGGGGGTGGGGGGAGGGGCGGAGCATCGGCTACCTCTTCCTCTGCGTCGGCCTTTCGCTGTCGATTCTCGGGGTGCTCCTGATGCGCATCTTCAGGAACAGGGGCATGACGTGAAAGATGGTGAAATCGGCGAGGCCATGGCAATCCTGGTCGAGGCGGTGAGAAAATGGCGCACGCCTGCCGTGACCATCGTCTCCCAGCGGGAGGGTGACCCCTTCAAGGTGCTGATATCCTGCATCCTCTCTCTGCGTACCCAGGACAAGACCACGGCTGCGGCCTCTGAACGCCTTTTCGCTCTCGCCGGCACACCGGTCGGGCTAGGCGCCCTGCCGACCGAAATCATCGAGCAAGCCATATACCCGGTCGGCTTCTACCGTGTCAAGGCTGCACAGATCAAGGAGATATGCCGGGTTCTCCAGGAGAAATATGCGGGGCGGGTTCCGGATGAAATCGACGAGCTGCTGACCTTCAGAGGGGTGGGGAGGAAGACCGCGAACCTGGTAGTTACACTCGGTTACGGCAAGCCGGGGATCTGTGTCGATACCCACGTGCACCGCATCTGCAACCGCTGGGGGTATGTGCAGACTAAGACGCCCGAGCAGACGGAGTTTGTCTTGCGCGGCAAACTGCCGAGCGACTATTGGCTTGTCATAAACGATCTGCTCGTTGCATTCGGCCAGAACCAGTGTCTGCCCGTTTCACCACTCTGTTCGACCTGTCCGCTCTTTGAGATGTGCGACCGGGTGGGGGTGAAAAAATCCCGCTGACCGGTGGTCGGAAACGGAATTTTTTTCATTATAAAAGTTGTTTCTGTGCCGGAGAGGTTGTACACTTATAAGCCATGACATGATGCATTCATTTTAGTTGCAGGAGGCCAGTTATGTTGAGAAAGATCGGTTTTATAGGTTTGGGTACTGTCGGTAGACACATGGCTGCCAATCTGACCAAGTCGGACTATGATCTGACGGTCTACGACGACGATGCGGAACCGTTAAACGACCTGGTAAAACTTGGCGCCAAGGCGGCAGCAACCCCCGGCGAGGCGGCAAAAGGTAAGGATATGGTCATCGTCATCCTTCCCGAAAGCCATGGACTCGAAGCCTTCGTTTTCGGCAAGGACGGCGTTCTGGAAGGGATTGATCCCGGTACGATCCTGGTGGACATGGGGACCCACTCGCTGGAGACGACGCTCAAGATGGCCGATGAGGCGATAAAGCGCCGGGTGATGTTCCTGGAGGCGCCGGTATGGGGGACGAAGGAGCATGCCGCCAACGGTCTGGTGACGATTCTCGCCGGCGGAGACCCATCCCTCCTGGGGCGTTGCCGGGAGGCTTTCTCATATTTCGGCCTCAACATCATCCATATAGGGAAGATCGGCGATGCGACCAAGATGAAGTTCATCGTCAACCTGGTCCAGGCTGAACTGATGCAATCCCTGGCCGAAGGGATCGTCTTCGGCGAAAAACTCGGGTTCAATGCGGACAAGATTCTGGAGGTCCTTGATTCCGGCGGCGTCGCCTCACCCCTCTTCCACTCCAAGGGGCGCAGCATCGCCAGGGGGGATTTCTCCCGCAACCTGGCGCTCAAGTATGTTCACGAGCAGCTCCTCCTGGTGATGGATGCCGCGAAGAAGGTCGATCTAGACCTTCCCGGCGCGGAAGTGGCGTGCAAGGTCTACGAGCAGGCGGTCAAGGACGGCCGCGGCGAAGAGGACTACTCGGCAGTGGTGAAGGTGCTGCGCAAGTAGCGGATTCTCAGATTGTTCACAAAAAAGGCGTTCCCTACAAGGGAGCGCCTTTTTTGTGTTTCACGGGACATTTCCGGAGACGGCTGCCGCGACTTCGTCCGTTCGTTCGGTCGCCGAAGCTGCGGACCTTGCAGCGTCTCTTCACGGAATCGGCTGAATATCCGCTTGCTGCTGACGGGGCTTCGTTCCATGTCGGGCGGGTGTCCGCTCGCCGCTTCGGCTCTGTCACTCACTCCCGAAGCCGCGGCAGCCGTCCCCGGAAATATCGGAAGAACCTTTATTAAAGTGGTGCATGGTGCGCTCGGTCATTGTCACCCTTTTCCCTTCACCAGCAGGGCCACGTCCTCCACGTGGGGCGTCTGTGGAAACATGTCCACCGGCTGGATCTCTGCGGTCCGGTAGCCGAGGCCGGCGAGGATGTCTAGATCGCGGGCGAGCGTCTGCGGCGAGCAGGAGACGTAGATGATCCTTTGTGGTGCGATGGCCGCTGTCTCCCGCAACACCTGTTCGTCGCACCCCTTGCGCGGCGGGTTCAGAACGACCAGATCGAACTTTTCCCCTTCCTCGCGCATTTCATCCAGCAGTTTTGCCACATCCCCCGCTTTAAACCGACAGTTGCGTATGCCGTTCAGGCGTGCGTTTGCTTCCGCGTCGGCCACTGCCGCGTCCACTACCTCGATCCCCAGGATTTCCCGCGCCTTTGCAGCAAGAAAAAGCGATATGCCGCCGATGCCGCAGTAGAGATCCAGTACCCGTTCCTTTCCCGCCAACGCCCCCCATTCGCTGACTTTTTCATAGATGAGTCGTGCTCCGCCACTGTTCACCTGAAAAAACGAGCGGGGGGAAATGTAGAACCGCGTCTCGCCGATTGCAGCAGGCAGGACCTGCTCCTTTGTGACGAAGTGATCCTTCTGCCCGAGGATGACGTTGCCCGTCGAGGTGTTGATGTTCTGGGCAATGACCGCGACCTCTGGTACAGCCGCCTGGAGGTGCTTTGACAGGTGGTGGATTTCGTTATAGCTGCGCTGGCTGGTGACTAAAACGACCATGACCCTGTTTGTGGACTCCGAAACGCGGACTACGAGATAGCGCAAGAGCCCCATCTCGCTTTTGGGGTTGTAGATCGGGACCTTGCCTTTTCTGATGCCGCTCTTTACCGCCTGCACCACCTTGTTGATC
>DAIEGL010000265.1 GCA_027356255.1 Geobacter sp.
TGGGGATGGTAGTGATTGTTGCTTATTACATTTTCCGTTAAGACTATAGTTAATATTTGTCAGAAGTTAAAGGAGCAGAGTAAATGAACCAGATGCCTGCGTTACTGAGCATAATAACTTTCCTGCCGCTGTTGGGGGTATTTCTCCTCCTCTTTGTAAACAAGAACAGCCACGCGGTCGCGAGAGGAATTGCCCTAGGAATTTCTCTGATAGTATTTTTAGTGTCGCTTCCTCTGGTCACGGGATTTCAGAATAACGCTGAATTTCAGTTTGTCGAGATGATACCCTGGATTGCAGCTGGTCCGTTTCAGATGAACTATCATGTTGGTATCGACGGAATTAGCCTTTGGCTCGTTATATTGACGACCTTCATCATGCCGATCGCCATTCTTTCGACTTGGACTGCAGTTGAAGAAAAAGTGAAAGAATACATGATCTGCCTGCTTCTGCTCGAAGTCGGCATGCTCGGAGCGTTCATATCTCTCGATCTGTTTCTTTTCTACATCTTCTGGGAAGTCATGCTTATCCCGATGTATTTCATCATCGGCATCTGGGGCGGCAAAAATAAGATTTATGCAGCACTGAAATTCTTCATCTACACCATGGTCGGCTCGCTTCTCATGCTTGTTGCACTGATTACACTTTACTTCAAGGCAGGCGGAGGCGATTTTAACCTGCTGAAGTTCTATCAGCTGTCGCTCGACCCGGCAACACAGACTTGGATGTTCCTGGCATTTGCCTTGGCATTTGCAATTAAGGTACCCATGTTCCCGCTCCACACATGGTTGCCTGATGCACATACAGAGGCGCCTACTGCCGGTTCCGTCATACTTGCTGCGGTACTTCTGAAGATGGGTACATATGGTTTTGTACGCTTTGCCATCCCGCTTTTCCCGGTAGCAACAGCGCGGTTTACCCCGCTTATAGCAACGCTTTCCGTAATCGGCATTATTTACGCTGCTCTTGTCGCAATGGTTCAGGAGGATGTTAAAAAGCTTGTCGCATATTCATCCGTGGCACATCTTGGTTTTGTAATGCTGGGTGTTTTTGCCCTTAACCAGCAAGGTATCGCAGGCGGTATGCTGCAGATGCTTAATCACGGTGTATCTACCGGCGCGCTGTTCCTTATCGTCGGCTTTATTTATGAACGTCGTCATACCCGCCTTATTACCGATTTCGGCGGTCTTTCAAAGCAGATGCCCGTTTTTGCCACAATATTCATGATCGTTACCCTTTCATCCATCGGTCTGCCTGGGACCAACGGTTTCGTGGGCGAGTTCCTTGTTCTGATCGGTTCTTTTGAGAGCAACATCAGGTGGTATTCGATCATCGCCTCGAGTGGCGTGATTCTTTCGGCAGTATATATGCTTTGGATGTTCCAGCGAGTTATGTTTGGCGAACTTAACAACCCTAAAAATCAAGTCCTTAAGGATCTTAATGCAAGAGAAGTTGCAATCATGCTTCCGTTACTCGTACTGATATTCTTTATGGGTGTTTATCCCCGTCCGTTCATAGACAAGATGAGCCCGTCGATTGAGAATCTGATTCAACAGGTAAAGCAGAAACAGATTGCCGCTAATCAGACGATGCCGATGGTGCAACAGATGCAGGTCATGCCCCAGGCTGTACCCCAGGCCGCTACCGCTGCTGAAGTAAAATAGAACCGTTTAGAATAGCTACCGGAGGAAATTAGATGGAAACAATCGCTATACCAGCCATAAACTTTACTGCGGTGATGCCTGAGACTATACTTTCAGTCTTCGCCATGGTGCTCCTGCTGGTCAATGTCTTTGTCCCTGGAAAACAGAAGGCTTACCTGGGTTATTTAAGCTTGATAGGTATTGTCATAGCTGCTGTAAGCGTCTTTAACGGTTGGGATGCTCCGCAGGCAATCAGGGAAGGTTTCAATGGCGCAGTATTACAGGATAACTTTGCGCTTTTCTTTAAGGCGATATTTTTGCTCTCCGCGGCTTTGACCATACTGATTAGTGATCAGTACATGGAACGTGAAGGATGCAACCATGGAGAGCTTTACCCGTTGATACTCCTTGCAACTGCCGGTATGATGCTTATGGCTTCCGGCACCGACCTTATGGTCATTTTCCTCGGGCTGGAAGTGTTGTCCGTTTCTCTTTACGTTCTTGCTGGATTCAACAGGGACAACATTAGGTCGAATGAAGCCGGACTCAAGTACTTCCTGCTTGGTGCGTTTTCAACAGGTTTCCTTCTTTACGGAATGGCCCTTACGTACGGCTCG
Organism: Geobacter sp.; assembly: GCA_027356255.1. Lineage (GTDB taxonomy): Bacteria > Desulfobacterota > Desulfuromonadia > Geobacterales > Geobacteraceae > Geotalea. Next base: position 2,258 of record DAIEGL010000265.1, read on the forward strand.
ACCGGCACAACCAAGATAGCCAATATCGCAGCCTATGTTGCACAAAACGGCTCGGTAACAGCCAATCCGATGTTCCTTGTCGGTATGCTTCTCATGGCGGTAGGTTTCTCGTTCAAGATTGCAGCGGCACCTTTCCACATGTGGACACCCGATGTGTACGAAGGGGCACCGACGCCGATGACAGCATTCATGTCTGCTGGTCCGAAGGCTGCCGGTTTTGCAGCTTTCATCAGGGTGCTCGTGTTTGCTTTCCCGATGCTCAAAGCTGATTGGACCAGCCTTCTCTGGATACTTGCCGTATTGACCATGACGGTAGGAAACATCATCGCATTGAGCCAGGATAACATCAAACGCATGCTTGCATATTCGTCCATTGCCCATGCAGGCTATGCTCTGGTAGGTTTCGCGGCCGGTAATGCCGAGGGTGCTGCCGGTATCTTGTTCTATATGCTTTCCTACGCTTTCATGAACATCGGCGCCTTTGCCATCATCGTATTGATTGGCAAAAAGGGTGAGGCGAACAACAATGTCGCGGATTACGCCGGTTTAGGCTTTAGACGTCCAGTGCTTGCACTTTTGATGTCCATCTTCCTCTTCTCACTGGCTGGTATTCCGCCGATGGTCGGTTTTGTCGGAAAGTTTTATCTCTTCTCAGCTGCCATCAAATCTGGCTATATTGGACTTGCCATCATTGGTGTACTTAACAGTGCGGCTTCGGTTTACTATTATCTCCGAGTCATGGTTTTCATGTACATGAAGGATCCGGTTGAGGAGTTTGATTGGGTGAAAGTTACACCGGCCATCGCACTCAGCCTGATCATATCCGCGGCAGGTGTATTAATTCCCGGTGTGGTTCCGAGCTATCTACTACAACTGGCCCAAAAGGCAGTTCAATTCTAATCTGACTATTTATATGCAACAAGAAGCCCTCCTGAATTTTCAGGGGGGCTTTTTTGTTTGTGCGCCAGCCATGGCGCGTGGCGCGTAAGCGCGATCCAATTGGGTATGGTGCCTGATTGGTGACTTGGAGGTGCAAGTCCTCTACGGAACAAAAGTGTCCGGGGTGATCCGGAATCTGAAGCAAGGACGTCCTCGCATGAAACAAATGCATAATTGGCCAGGTTGGTTATAATTAGCTTGACAATATAACGAAGACTATATATAAAAAATCATATATTCAGCGGGGCGCATATTAAAGGCTACGGGGTCAACAAGTGAGAATTTCGATAATCTGTCTTCTAGCGATACTTCTGATGCCGATTGTTGCTCACGCGGGAAATGGTGATGTTTCTCTGCATGAGGCGATTAGTCTGGCACTTGAGAGACATCATCTGGTCAAGGCAGCCGTCTTCGCAAAAACCGCAGCAACCGGCGAGCGATTGGTCAAGCAGAGCCGTTATATGCCGAGTCTTTATTTTGAAGAAGGCTTGGCTGCATCGAATGCACCGACCAAGGTCTTCATGATGAAACTCGACCAGGGACGGTTTGGCTCTGCTGATTTTGAGCTCTCTAACCTCAACCACCCTAAAGCCGTGAACGATTTCAGCACGAAGCTCACACTGGAACAGCCGCTCTTCGATCTTTCCATTGGCCAGGGGGTCGAGATGGAGAAATATGAAGAGAAGAAGCGGGACCTGTTACTTGAGGGGCGTCGTCAGGAGGTTGCCGCTAAGGTGTACTCTGCATATCTTGAGGTGCGTAAGGCCAAGGCCTTCTTGGGTGCAGCTGATCAGGCCCTGCTAGACGCGCGGGAGCAGCAGCGTCTGGCAGTTGTCAGAAACGAAACGGGTGTTGGCCTGAAATCGGACGAGTTGAGGGCGAAGACATTTCTTTCCGAGATTGAACAGCAGCAGATAACGGCAAACAACAACCTGCTTCTGGCAAAGATGAAGCTTAACCGGGCCACTGGCGGCGATGTCGGCGAGCTGCTTGATATACGCGACGGTGTTGAAGTGTTGCACCCCGCAGAGGACGTTGTTGCGCTCAAGAAGCTTGCCCAGCAGAATCGTATTGAAATCAAGGCGATGGAGAAGGATGTGGATAAGGCTGCATTGGGTGTGAGAATGGCGCGCAGCGCATATCTGCCGTCCATTTATGCGGATGCTTCCTATCAGCTAAATGCGAGGGATGTTCCGTTTGGCAAGGATAATGATTCCTGGTTTGCCGGTGCGTCCCTACGGTGGGAACTGTTTGACGGTATGAGGAGAAGCGGTGAATTGAAGAAGAACGTGGCGATGGAAAGGGCGGCTGCCGAGTATGTAGACGATTACAGGCAGGATGTGGATTTGCAGGTTGCGGAGAGCGTACTCAGATATCAGGAAGCCGTAAAGAAGACGGAAGTAGCCCGCAACTCGGTCATCGATGCGGAAGAAAGCGTACGGTTGATTGAGAAGCGGTTCCAGAACTCGCTTGCGACAATGTCTGAGTTGCTTGATGCGCAGACAGCCTTGAACAGGGCGCGGGCAAATGTAGTCGAGATGGAAAACCAGATGGCGCTCTCTGTCGCGGATATTTATCTGGCAACAGGGACATTCCTGCAGGAGGTCACGAAATGAAAAGGATTATGGCGGCCGTAGCCTGCCTGATGATGGTCGCAACAGGTACCGTTCTTTCCGGGTGCAGTGAACGGACGAAGGAGGGGGGAAATGCCAAGCAGGACATGCCCGTCATAAGGGGGCTCTCCGTGGAGGCTGCCAAAGAGAGTGACATACCGGATTTGCTTGAAGTGGTGGGCACGGTTAAGTCGAAAAATACCGCTGTCATTGCCGCCCGTATCTCGGGCATCGTTAAAACCGTTTCGGTAAAGGAAGGGGACCGGGTCGCGAGGGGGAGGCAGCTGATTACCCTTGAAGCCAATGAAAGCTCGGCCGCGGCAGAAGCGGCATCGGCTTCAGTGGAGGAGGCAAGGCGCGGCGTTGATGAAGCCGTGGCGCGTAAGAAGCTGGCAGATGTTACGTACGATAGATATCATAAGCTCTACGACGAGCAGGCTGTGACCAGGCAGGAATTCGATGGCCGGCAGACGGAACGGGACCTGGCTGCGCAAGGGGTGGCCCGGGCAGAGGCGCGGCTGGCTGAAGCTCGCGGGAACGCCAGGGCAGCGGTTACCGTAGCTGGATATACGAGGATCGCGGCACCGATAGCCGGGATTGTCACTGCAAAGGCAGCGGACGTCGGTATGACCGTTCTTCCGGGGATGCCTCTGATAACCGTCGAGGAAGAAGGGAAATATCGGCTGGAGGTTGCCGTGCCCGAGACGATGCTGGGAAGGGTGAAAGCGGGCGAGACGGTGCGGGTAGCGATGGAAGGGCGCGATACTGAAGCGAGCGGGAGGGTGGTTGAGGTGGTCCCGAGCGTTGATCCGGTGAGCAGGACATTCGTGGCAAAGATTGATCTTGCAGCTGAGGGGCTTCGTTCCGGCGTCTACGGACGGGCTCTTCTCCCGGTCGGCGAAAGGAAAGGGGTGCTGATACCGAAAAGTGCCGTCGTTGAACGGGGCGCGCTAACGCTCGTCTTTGTGGTGGACAGGGATAACAGGGTGAGGATGCGCCTGGTGAAGACCGGCAAAGGCGTTGCGGACAAGGTGGAAATCCTTTCCGGCCTCTCGGCGGGAGAAAGGGTTGTAACGGGCGGTGCGGAGCGGGCTGTTGACGGCGCAAAAGCCGAATAGCGATGCCGTTAGTCCTAGCTGAAGTAGTTTGCTGCATCAAGTGTTAAAATTCCACGGAGATTGACATGAAAAAGTTGGGTTTTGCCGGTGGGATTGCCCGCGCCTTCATCAATTCGAAGCTTACCCCCCTGATAGTTGCGGCCTCGCTCCTGCTCGGCGTTTATGCGGTATTGGTCACGCCGCGCGAGGAAGAGCCTCAAATAGTTGTGCCGATGATCGATATCTATCTCCCCTTGCCGGGTTCGTCCCCGAAGGAGGTGGAGGAGAGGGTCGTAAAACCCTTTGAAAAAAAGATGTGGGAGATCAAAGGGGTCGAGTACATATACTCCGCCAGTCGGCCCGGCATGGGTATCGTCACCGTACGTTTCCTGGTCGGACAGAACATGGAAGAATCCCTGGTCAAGCTCTACAACAAGGTGATGAGCAACCGCGAAATCCTTCCTCCCGGCAGCGGCGAGCCGCTTGTGGTTCCCAAGTCGATAGATGATGTGCCGATCCTTACACTGACCCTCTGGTCGGCGCAATACGACCATTACGCCTTGCGCCGTGTGGCCCGCGAGCTGTGCGACGAGCTGAAGAAGAGCGACAATGTGGCGGAGACCGAGATAAAGGGAGGACTTGCCCGCCAACTAACGGTTCGGCTCGATGCCGGGAAGATGGCGGCCTATAGTCTCTCGCCGCTGCAGATCATGGGGGCGCTGCAAAAGAACAATGTTGCGCTCGCGTCGGGCGCCTTCTCCAGCAGCAACAGGGAGTACCTGGTCCAGACGGGCACCTTTCTCGACGATGCAGAGGCGGTGAAGCGGGTCGTGGTGGCCGTCCACGACGGACGACCGGTTTGCCTGGAGGAAGTTGCAACCGTGCAGGATGGTCCTGAAGAGGCGAAGGATTACGTCTTCTTCGGCATGGGGCCGGCGGCAGCGAAAAAAGGGATAAAAGGGAATCCCTCAGTCAATTACCCTGCCGTGACCATATCCGTGGCGAAGCGGAAGGGGGCAAACGCCACCTGGGTAGCCGAAGACCTGCTGAAGCGGGTGGAATTCCTTAAAGGGAAGATTATCCCCTCCGACGTTCAGGTCACAGTGACCCGCAACTACGGGGAAACGGCCAAGGAGAAAAACAACGAGCTCCTCTTCCACATGTTCCTGGCGGCGATTTCGGTGACCATTCTGATCGCACTCTTCATGGGGTGGCGGGCGGGGGCGGTAGCGGCAATTGCCATACCGGTGACCCTGGCACTGACCATGCTGATCTTCAATCAGATCGGCTACACCTTAAACCGCATCACCCTCTTTGCCCTGATCTTCTCCATCGGTATCCTGGTGGACGATGCCATCGTCGTTGTCGAGAACATCCACCGCTATTTTACCACAACCAGGCTTGCCCCGCTGGAAGCGGCGATCAGGGCGGTGGACGAGATCGGCAATCCGACGGTTCTGGCCACCTTTGCCGTCATAGCCTCCATTCTCCCCATGGGATTCGTTGGCGGTCTGATGGGACCATACATGCGACCGATACCGGTCGGCGCAAGCATGGCCATGCTCTTTTCGCTGCTGATCGCCTTCATCGTCACTCCCTATTTCGCCTACCGTTTCATGAAGGGGGAATCGCACTTTGGTTCCGAGAAAGAGGCGGAGGAGTCGCGGCTCACGACCTTCTACCGCAGGATAATGGGTGCGCTCCTGCACAGAAAGCCGGTTCGCTACGGTTTTCTTGCCGGAGTTGTCATCCTCCTCCTTGTCTCGTGCTCGCTCATCTATTTCAAGCTGGTCACCGTCAAGATGCTCCCCTTCGACAACAAGAATGAGCTCCAGGTGATAGTCGATGCGCCGAACGGGACCCCTTTGGAGGAGACCGCCCGAATGACCGCAGAAATGGGGGATGCCCTGCGCAGGGTGCCGGAGGTGACCGATTTCCAGACCTATGTGGGGGTGAGCTCTCCCTTCAATTTCAACGGGCTGGTGCGTCACTACTACCTGCGCAAAGGGTCCAACGTGGCCGACATCCAGGTGAATTTCGTGGACAAGTCGGAACGGAGCGACCAGTCGCATGATATTGCCAAAAGGATCAGGCCGGTGCTAAAATCTATTGCCGACCGATACTCCGCGCGGATCAAGGTGGCGGAGATTCCGCCGGGGCCGCCGGTCCTTTCCACGCTCGTGGCGGAGATCTACGGCCCGGACCAGGAGACGAGGCTCAAGGTCGCAGCCCAGGTGAAGGAGATATTCAAAAAGACCGCCGGCGTTGTCGACACGGACTGGTATGTGGAGGATGACCAGCCGAAGTACACCTTCCGGGTAGATAAGGAAAAGGCGGCGCTTTCGGGCATTGCCGTAGAAGACGTGGTGAAAACCCTGAAGGTGGCCCTGGGGGGGATGGACGCGGGTATCCTTCACCTGCCGAAGGAAAAGGAACCGGTCGCCATCAATCTGCGGCTCCCCACTGACCAGCGGAGTTCCGTGAGCTCCCTTTCATCCATCTACGTGCCGGGGCCCAGGGGAAACGTGCCGTTGTCAGAGCTCGTCCGGGTGGGGCGGGGGGATGAGGATAAGACCCTCTACAGGAAGAACCTGAAGAGCGTGGTGTACGTGACAGGCGACGTGGCCGGTGCGGTGGAGGCGCCGGTCTACGCCATCCTCAAGATGCAGAAGGAGATCGACAAGATACCGCTCGCCGGCGGCTACAAGATCGAGCAGAGGGCGGCAAGCCAGCCATGGAGTGAAGAGCGGCCTGGCCTCAAGTGGGACGGCGAATGGCACATCACCTACGAGGTGTTCCGCGACCTGGGGCTCGCCTTCGGCGCGGTCATGATCCTCATTTATGTCCTCGTGGTGGCCTGGTTCCGGGACTTCACGACCCCGCTCGTGATCATGGCCCCCATTCCGCTTACCCTGATCGGCATCCTGCCGGGACACGCCCTGATGGGTGCGTTCTTCACCGCCACCAGCATGATCGGCTTCATCGCCCTGGCGGGGATCATCGTCAGGAACTCCATCATCCTCATCGACTTCGCGGAACTGAGGCGACGCGAGGGGATGCCCCTGGACGAAGCGATCATCGATGCCGGGGCGGTCCGGTTCCGCCCCATGCTTCTCACCGCCGCAGCGGTCGTGGTGGGAAGTTTCGTCATCGTCTTCGACCCCATATTCCAGGGGCTGGCGTTGGCCATGATGTGCGGGGAAATAGCATCGACGACCCTTTCCAGGATCACCATTCCGATCCTCTACTACATGGTGCAGTCGTGGAAGGAGAGAAGGCAGGGATCAGGGGGCGAGACGGGCTTGTCCACGAAAGCGGAATAAACCTAAATTTGGTAGTCGGCCATGGTCGTCTGCCGTTTAGAATAAACGATATGCACGGTTTTCTGGAGGTTTGATGTTCTGGTCAAAAACGAAAACAGATGGGGCGGCAGCCGAGGGTATGGCAGGAAAGGTGGCTGCCGATGCGGAGGGGTTGTATCGCTCCGGCAAGATGCACTGTGCCGAGGCGGTCCTGGCCGCTGTGAAGAACAATTTTGCACCGGCGGTCGATGATGGCGTGGTGCGGCTCGCGGCCGGTTTCGGCGGCGGGTCGGGCTCCGGTTGTCTCTGCGGCGCGGTCGCCGGCGGGACCGTGGCCCTCGGGCTCGTCCTGCAAGACGACAAGAAGCGGGTGATGGCGCTGACCCGCGAACTGCACGTCTGGTTCAGGGAGCAGTACGGCGCCACCTGCTGCAAGGTCATTACCCAGAAAGGGAAAGGTGGGTGCGCAATCCTCACCGGCAACGTGGCGGGCAAGGTGGCGGAGCTGCTCTCTTAGGGCCGCCATGGGTGAACTGCCATCTCCGCCCGGAAAGGAGGCAGTCATGGAACTGAAGACACCCTATGCATTCGGAAAGACGGTGGAGCTCACTTACGGGGAGGCCGAAAAACGGGTCCGGGAGGAGCTCTTAAAGGAGGGGTTCGGCATCCTCACGGAGATCGACGTCAGGGAGAAGTTCAGGGAGAAGCTGGGGAAGGATTTCCGCGACTACATAATCCTCGGCGCCTGCAATCCGGCCCTGGCGTATGAGGCCTTCGGCAGGGAGCTGAACATCGGCACGCTGCTCCCCTGCAACGTAGTCGTCTATGGCACAGACGACGGGAAAACGGCGGTCATGGTCATGGACCCGGTGGCGGCTCTCTCCGTGATCGGCAATCCGTCATTGAACGAACTGGCCGCACGGGTGAAGGAGCTGATGGAGCGGGTCCTTGCCGCCCTGTGAACATCCCGGGACTCTCCGCATGAGGCGAGTCCCGGCGGCATCAAAAAACAAAGGAGAATGAATAGATGTACATCGACAGAATGCTGAGGATCATCGCCGGGTTTTTTATCCTGTTGTCGGTAGCCCTGGCCCATTTTCACAACATCAACTGGCTCTGGTTCACTGCCTTTGTGGGGTTGAACCTCTTTCAGTCCGGCTTCACCAACTGGTGCCCGATGGTGACCATTCTGGAAAAGGCAGGTGTCCCGAAATTTCCGAAGGGGTGCGGCTGTAAATGAAATGCCGCATCACCGTCCTTTGCGACAACAGCGTCGGCCCGATCTCCGGGACCCTCGGTGAGCACGGCTTTGCCGCGCTGGTGGAGTACGGGGGAGGTGCCGTGCTCTTCGACACCGGCCAGGGGAATACGCTTTTGCACAACGCACAGCGCATGAACCGGGACCTGCGTAAGGCGGGAAAAGTCGTTCTTTCCCACGGCCACTACGACCATACCGGCGGGCTGTGGCCTCTGCTGCAGGGGTGCGGCGGCAAGGAGATCCATGCCCACCCCGGGGTCTTCGCCCGTCGCTTTGCGCTGCGGGATGGGGAGAGGGGGCGGTCGATCGGTATCCCCTACGGGGAGGAGTTCCTGCGCGGCCAGGGGGGTGCGTTCCATCTCAGCGAGGCATTCCGCGACATAGGGCCGGATATCTTTCTGACCGGAGAGGTCCCCAGAACGACCCACTTCGAGCGGGGAGACAGCGGCCTGTTCTGCGACGAGGAGGGGTGTTCAGCGGACCGCATCCCGGATGACCAGTCGCTGGTGATAAGGACGGCAAGGGGGCTGGTGCTGCTCCTCGGCTGCTGCCATGCCGGGGTCGTCAACACCATCGAACTGGCGCGGCAGAAGACCGGAATCGCCGAACTCTACGCCGTGATCGGCGGCACCCATCTCGGCTTTTGCCCGCAGGAGCAATTGGACGAAACGATCAAGGCCCTGCACGGCATAGGCGTGCAGAAAATCTGCGGCAGCCACTGCACCGGCTTCGCCGCAGCGGCCAGGCTGGCGAAGGAGTTTCCGGGACGGTACCACCCGGCCCAGGTGGGATACACGCTGGAAGTATCATGACGGTACAAGAAACATCACGAGGGGGGAACGCTGCATGAGGAAAACGGGTATTGCCGTAGCGCTCGTTCTGGCCGCCGCATCGTCGGCGATTGCCGGACAGAAAAACATAAGCTCTTTGCAGGCGCGTACGCTGCTGGCGAAGACCAAGAACGTATTCCTCCTCGACGTGCGCACGCCGGAAGAGTATCGACAGGCGCACCTGAAAGGGGCTGTGCTGATCCCGCTCGGCGAAATCGAGCACCGTCTGAAGGAACTCCCGAGAAACAGGACGATAGTGGTCTACTGCGCAGTCGGTTCCCGTTCCACTCTCGTGGCCGGTTTCCTGGCGGGGAAGGGTTACGGCGAGGTCTACAACGTGAGCGACGGCATCGTCGGCTGGTATAGAAACGGACTGCCGATCGAACGATGATTGACGGCCATGGGGACATCAAGCCGGGCGGCGGATTCTCGATGCCGTCCAGAGACAGGGGGCGGACAGAAATGGAGCTTGAGGAAAAGGCACTTTTGCTCAGAACGCTCGGCCATCCGGTGCGGCTGATGATCGTGGCCGGACTCGCCGGAAAATGCACCTGCGTGAAGGATATCTGGGAATGCCTCCGGTTGCCGCAGGCCGTGGTCTCGCAACATCTGAAGGTGATGAGGAAAAACGGCATCCTGGATGCCAAAAGGGAGGGGGTAAGGGTCTGCTATTCGTTGAAGAACGAGATGCTGGCCGAGCTGGTCAAGGTCCTGTTGGCCGGGAAGTGAAAGGGGCCAGTTCCCCTTGCAGTTTTTCGGACATCCTGGTTATCCTGTCGATCCGCTCCATCATCAGCTTGGCTTCCCCTGCGTTGGTTTCAATGAGGGAACCCGCTTCCCTGACGTAGTTCACGAGAACGTCCCCCATCATTATCTGCTGGATGGCCGTATCCTTCAGTTCCTTGACCTTGTCGTTGTCCTCCATGACGCTCTTCAGGTAGAGTCGGTTGCCGCGCGCCTGTTCCTGGGTCGAGTTGGTGATGAGCAGGGAAAGGGAACGCATGTGTTCCAGGGCCTTTACAATCTGGCTTATCCCTCGTTCCTGCTCCTGGATGGCCCTGGTGACCTGCTTTACCCGGTGTAGATTCTTCTCCGACTCATCGGAGATGAGCCTGCTTGAAGAAGCCTGCTCGACCGTCGCGGCAGCAATTTTCTGCACCATCTGCGATGCCTCCGCCGCGCTCTCCTCGATCTTTTCCAGCGCATTGCCCGCCAACGCCGAAATCTTTACCCCCTCCTTGATCCGGTCCTTTCCCTGGGCAACCGTACGCTGGACGTCCGCCGTCTCCTTCTGGATGTTCTTGACCAGGTCCTCGATCTCCTTGGCGGACGAGGCGGTCCTGTGGGCGAGGGAGCGCACCTCCTCGGCGACGACGGAAAATGCCTTGCCGCGCTCCCCTGCCTGGGCCGCGATTATGGAGGCGTTCAGGGAGAGGAGGTTGGTCTGTTCAACCACCTCCTTGATCACGTTGAGGAAATCCCCCACCCGCGCGGAATGGACGGCCAGCCGGTTTATGGCGGCGAACGATTCTGCGTTGCTCTTCTCGATTTCCTGCATGGACTTGAGCGTGGCCGTCATGGAACGCATCCCTTCCTGGGCCTTCTTACGCACATTGTCGGAGCATTCGCTGGTCCTCTGGGCGTTGTCACGCATATCCGTCGTGACGATGTTGATCTGGTTGATGGAACCGGAGGTCTGTTCCGTGGAAATCGCCAGCGCCTCTATGTTGCCGGTGGTATCTTTGATGCTCAGGGCCATCTCTTCTATGGATGCGGACGTTTCAAGCACCGAAGAGGAGTATTCCTTTATGTTCTCCGCTATGGTGTCGGTGGTCGCGCTCATTTCCGCGGTTATGGAAGCCCGTTCATCGGTCCTGTGCGAGATGTCCTCGATTTCCTTCAAGAGGTCGTTGAAAAAGCAGTTCATGTCCTGCACTGCCCGCAAAGTCTCTTTTTCCTTGTCTGACTGCTTCTCGCTCCCCTGGACGATTTCCTTCGACTGTTCCCCGATCTGCCGGTGGAACGAGCCGATGTCCCGGATAAGGGCGGTGATGTTCTCCACCATTTTCAGGACCTTTCCCATCAGGATATCGTAGCATTCGAGAAGGAGCTTGAGCTCGTCCTCACCCTCGGCAAGGGCCCGCGTCTCCTCTTCGCCGGCGATATGACCCAGTATATCCCACTGGCGCTCCAGATAGATCTTCATCACCTGTTTGATGATGTAGTAGCAGAATGTGCCTACCAGCACCCCCGCGGTGAGGCAGCCGGCGACGTAAAGGGGGGTGAATGCCCTGCTGCCGAAGAAGATGTAGGAATAAAACGGAAACAATCCCCCCATAAACAGGCCGAAACAGAGCATGAAGAGATAGGTGCTTCTTAATGAAGAGAGATATTTTCTGAAGGACATAAAACCTCTGGGTTGCGCTATCTAGTTGTTTCTCCATACCTATCACGGCTTCAGGAGGGTGTCAATCAAATATCCCCGTAAAAAACCGCCCGTTTTCCAGGGTTGGAACGGGAAAGAGGTGCGGTTATTTTGATAAATTGTTTCTAAAGGTCTTCTTTCGGCGCCCGATAAGAGTCATCATGGAAAACAGCGGATTGCCCCATACAGGACCTTATATAGAGGCCCCCACTTCTCTGCCGGAAAGTTCCCCCGTCGCCGGTATGCTCATGAACGGCATAGGGGTAGGGGTGATATTTGTCGAGGCCGGGGGGCGGCTTGCGTTCATCAACCGGAAGGCGGAGGCGATACTGCAAGCTACCGCCGGCTCCGTTTTGGGAAAGATGGTCGACATGCTCCCTTTGCGCACCCCCATTTACAAGGTCTTAAGCGAGGATTGCCGGGAAGCTCCCGTGGAGGTGAGCATCAACGGGGCGGTCATCGTCGTAGAATCGTCCGCAATGTATGCCCCCGGTGGAGAAATGCTGGGAGAGATGTTCGAGTTGCGTGACGTCACCGAGGAGAAGAAGGAGAAGAGACGGCGCGAAGAGATCGTCGCCATGATGACGCACGATCTCAAGTCGCCGCTGACGGTTCTGATGGGGTACGTGCAGGCGCTGAAAGGGGAGATGCCGCAAAAGGTTGACGCTTCGCTCCAGCCCTGCCTGAGGGAGATGGACCGGAGCGCCATGAAGCTCCTTGCCATGATAGAGGATGTCCTGGACGCCTACCGGCTTGAGGTGGGGCTCCTGCAGATCAACCGCGCCGTCTGCGATCTCCGTACCCTCCTGGACGGCTGCTGCCGTGACGGATTGCACGAGGCTGCGACGCGCGGCTCGCATCTCAGTTACAGCATCGCCGACGATATCCCCCCTCTCATGGCCGACGGCAAGCAGCTTTCACGGGTCTTCGCCAACCTCATCGGGAATGCGTTGAAGTTCACCCCCCGCCGCGGCACGGTGACGGTGACCGCCTCTGTGCGGAACGGGGAAATTCTTGTTTCCGTCGAGGACACCGGGATCGGTATCCCCAAAGAAGACCTGCCGCGGATCTTCAACAAATATTTCCGCTCTTCATCCGCCACGGGCTTCAAGGGGACCGGGCTCGGCCTCACCATCAGCAAGGCCATCGTGGAAGCCCACGGCGGTACGATCGAGGTTGAAAGCGTGGAGGGTGAAGGGAGCCGCTTTACGGTCATCATTCCCCAGGGACAGAAGAAATGATCCTGAATGCGGAGGGTCCTACCCCTAAAGTTTTTTTTCGGCCTGCCGATTAGGTATACCAACGGAGGATCGCCCCCGGCGGAATGCCGTCAAAGGAATTGCGTCCGGCTTGGTCAAAAATATGACTCAGTTTCGGCGAGAGTTGAATAAAACAAGGAGGGGCAAAATGGCAAACGTGTTGATTGTCGATGATTCATCCACCATGAGAAAAATCATTTCCCGGTCGTTGCGGCAGGCGGGGCTCGTCGTGGATGACATCTATGAGGCTGGCGACGGGATCGAAGGACTCAGTGTTCTCGGTGAAAAAACGGTGGGACTTATCCTTTCCGACATCAATATGCCGAACATGGACGGGCTGGAATTCATCAAGCAGGTGCGGGCGGGAGGCAAGACGATGCCGATAGTGATGATAACCACCGAAGGGGGCGAAGATGTGCTGAAAGAGGCGATGACCAACGGCGCCAGCGACAGCATCAAGAAGCCGTTCACCCCCGACCAACTCAACGAGAAATTGGGGAGGCTACTCTGATGACCTTGAACGCAGCTGTTTCTAATGCTGTCCAGATGCTGGAAGAGGACCTGGCGGGTTACGTCATCCACGCCACGAAGGAAGTATTCAATACGATGGTGATGCTTGACCTGGAGGACTCCTATCCGCTACGCGAACCGGTAACTACCTTCCATTGCAGCGTTACCGGCATGGTCGGACTGGCAGGTACGTACACAGGCATCCTCTCCATCCATTGTCCCCGGTCGTTTGCCCTGAGAATCACATCCAACATGCTCGGCATGGATGTGGAGGAGGTCGGGGAAGACGTCAACGACGCCCTGGGAGAAATCGCCAATATGCTGGGCGGATACGTCAAGCAGATCCTCTCGAAGGGGGGGCTGGACATCAACCTCTCCATTCCGACGGTCATCTCGGGCGAAGAGTACACGGTCAACTCCATGTCGGACAGCAATTGCGTCATCATCCCTTTTACCAACGAAGGTGAAAGGTTCCTCGTGGGGTTGAAGTTAAGGAAGGAAGTGTAGGCGGAGCCGGTTATGGCAGAGTTCAAAGAACTGCATAAGATGATCGGCGCTGCCCTGCAGCAGGCCGGCGAAGAGAGCAGCATGCTCCTCGGGCAGGCGCTCACGGTTCAGAGCCCGGATCTGCTCAACATCAATCGCCGGAGCTACTTCACCGAGATGGATGAAGCGATCTTCGTCATCGGCGTGGAATCGAGGGAGGAGTACCCCGGCCGCTTCTATCTCATATTCGCCCTCGGTGACGCCATAGTCATGAGCAGCATCCTCCTCGGCATCCCTCCTGCCAGGATCTCGGAAAAGAGAAGGCTGTGCATAATGGAGGCGGACGATATCGACGCCTTCGGAGAGATCGCCAACCAGGTCATCGGTTCGTTCAATTCGGTGTTTCAGCCCAACCTTCCCAACAAGGTCCACCTGAAGCTCCTGCCGCCGAAAAAGTATATACCGGAGATCGACCAGCTCACCGATCAGGAACCGCTGCCCGACGACGATTACCTGATGTTCCGCGCCCCGTTGGAGACGGATGGGCAAGAGATGCACTGTATCGACATCATGATACCTCTCCCCCTGGCCAACCTCTTTGACCCCCAGAAGGAGGAAAAGGCCGCACCCGAGCCGGAGAGCGCAACGGCCGGAGAGGCGGGGGGAGATGCCGCCGCTGCCAAAACCGGTTCCCGGCCGGAGACGATCCTCATCCTCAGCGAGGATTCGCACGAGAGGCAGGTGGTCAAGGATTGTCTCGCCGCCACGGGGCTTAAGCTTGTCGATGCGCCTATCGGCGCCGATATCAACGATCTGCTCGGCAATGCCGAGGTAAAGGTCGCAGTGATCGAGGTCGCGGAAACGGAGGAGCGGAACCTGGCAGTCTGCAACAGGATAAATGCACAGAGCAAGAATGCACCCCTTCCCATCATCATGTGTGCCGGGGAATGGACCCGTACGAGCGTGCTCCAGGCCCTTAAATACGGGGCGAGCGACATAATCATGAAACCATTCGACGCTGAAGAGCTGATGGCGAAGGTGAGGAGGTTCCTCCACGCCGCTTAGCCGGCGTCAATAAATCCTCGTCCCCCACCATTTTTTTGACCTTTCCCAAACGCCCCGTTTCCCCCCCAATCGTTGACAGAGTGGGCTTTAGCGCCCCCAGGGCAACGGCACGTCTTTTGCCTTACAACGCTGTGACGCGCATGCCCATATCCGACGAAGCCGTCGCAACCTTACATTACCGGCATTTGGACCAAGACCGCACTATGACATATCCAGAGCTTATTTCAGCATCCCGATCCGGCCGGACCGGACTCCGCGCGGTCCGGCTGGTGTGGTTCGCCCTTTGTCTGATGATCGCCCATGGGGCGCAGGCCCAGGGGTTAGACCGTTTGCAGCGGGTGGAGATCGATCGGCACGGGAGCTACACCCGCATCGCCTTCAAGCTTGACGACCATTGCACCTATTCATTGTTGCAGCTGCCGGACCGGCTCCGACTCACCCTCAACGGCGCCGACTCGCCGCGCTTCAGGAGGCTCAAGGCCTACTCTGACCAACATATCGGTGGGATTGCCTTCTCCCAGCACGGCGACGACGTTCACGTGTCCATCGTCAAAAAGGGTGGGGCGGATGTGCGGGTCCTCGACCAGGTGGACGATGTCCTGACCGTCGATGTGGGCTCCTTTTCCGTGCAGCAGGACGCTCCTGCCATCGCGCCGGGGCGTGAGCGGATACTGAGCGGGACCGAGAAACTGATCAGGGAGTTCGACCCGCCACTCAGGTCAGAAATTCCATTCGTCCCGACGGACCCAGTCCAGCTTCAACGGGTGGTTGCCGGAGAAGACGTGCTTCTCTTCCAGAAAGGGGAAGGGCTTCTCTACAAGGGAAAGGCGGCCGAGGCGGTCGAGGTCTTCACCTACTTCGCGAAAAAGGAAACGCCGCTGCGGGCGCTTGCCTCCTACCGCCTGGGCGAGGCCCTCTATCTGCTGCAACGCTACGGGGAGGCGTTGCAGGCGTTTCGTGCGGGAGAGCGACTCTGGCCCGAGTACCTGTCGTTCAGTCCCGGGACGACCTTTTACTATGCGGACAGCGTTGCGCGCATGGGGGACCCGGCGTCCGGCAGGCGGATGCTGGTTCAACTGATCGCCCGTTTGGCGGACAAGACCTATGCGCCGCTACTTCTGGACCGGCTGGCCGACATCCTCGCCCGCAGCGGCAGGGAAAAGGAGGCCGTCACCATATACGGCACCGTGGCGCAGAATTTTGCCGGAAGCGATGCGGCCGACCATGCCGCATTGAAACTGGCGGACAGGCGCCTGTTTTCCGTCGGGCTTCAGGATTACCAGTCCCTGATAAGGGAGTACCAGGATATCAACGGCTCCTCCGGCGACCTGTCGCTGCGGGACGATGCCTGTTTCAAGGCGGCCTTCCTCGAGTCGCTTTACGGTCAGTGCGAAACGGCCCTGGACGCCATAATCCGTTACGAAACGCAATATCCGCAGGGGAAATTCGCCACCATTGCACAAGGGATGCGCGAAGAGCTGATCCTTCTGGTCTACCGGGAGCGGTATGAGGCCAAGGATCACGAGGGGGTTGTCAGCCTGGCGCAGCAGAACCGCGATTATCTCTCCAGATGTTTTACCGACGATCTCTTCATCCACCGGCTGTCGGATGGGTTTGCGGAGATCCGCAAGCCTGCAGCGGAAGTAGCGATGTTCAACTATCTGATCGAGCGCGATTGGGCGGCCTCCGCCGCTCCGTTCATGTACTGCCGGATCATCGATGATGCCTTGGCGCTCGCCGATCTCCGGATGGCTGAAGCGGCAGCCCGCAGCTTCCTCGTCCGGTTCCCCCGTCATCCCGATGCCCACCATGTACTTGAGCAACTGGGGGAAATCAGCTTCTACAAAAAGGATATGCCATCGGTCGCAGCCGAGCTCTCCTGGCTTTGCAAACCGGGCGCAGACGCCGGTTCCATGAACAGTTACTATTACCTGGGAAAGGCGCTTGAGACCCTGCGGGACCAGAAGGGGGCCGAACGGGCACTGACCAGGTTTGTTGACGGGGTGCGGCTGGGGGGCATCGCGTCGCCTTTGGCCGGCGACGCGTATTTCACCATCGGTTCGGGGAGAAAAGGGCGCAAGGACTACCGGGGGGCGATGGCCGTCTATCGCGCCGGGCTCGAAAATGCCGGCAGTGAGATGCGGGACCAGTTTCTCTACGCGATGGGCGAACTGGATATGCATCTGAAGAATTACCGCGAAGCCAAGGCCCTGTGGGGGCGGATCGTAAAGGAAGGAAGCGATCCGGTCTGGCGCAAGATGGCTCAGCAGTCCCTGAGCGACCTTGAGTGGCAGGAAAATAACGACAAGACCTTTTCTCCCACGTCAAAATAATGACCTGGGTCAAAAGTGAGGGGCCGAAACGGCGGGGCAGACCGACTCGCCGGGTCTAACTATCGGTAATTACAGATAAAACTATGCTGGTACGAGTTTTGCTCGGATGCTGATTGGGAAAGGGGGTGCATATGCCGATCGACGGTATTTTCGGGGTAACTGTTGACGTGTTGGGCAAGAGTCTGGACCTGAGGGCCAGAAACCACGGGTATATTTCGGCGAACCTTGCCAACGCGGAAACCCCCGGCTACGTCCCCACCACCCTCTCCTTCGAAGGGGAACTGAAAGAGGCGCTCAACGGCAGAGGGAAAAACAGAGGAGCGCTCACCAATCCGCGGCATATTCCCCTCAAGGGTGGGAACGGGACATTGGACGGCGTCAGGGGAACGGTGATCGAAACGCCCGCGGACGCGCCCGGTGTTGACGGCAACAAGGTAGAACTGGAGAACGAGATGGGGAAGATGGTGGAAAACCAGATCATGTATAACGCAACCGTACAGCTTTTGGGGAAAGAGTTCGACAGTATAAAAACCGCAATCAAGGGAGGGAACTAAATGGACTTCTTTACGTCTATGGATATCAGCTCCTCCGCGTTGACCGCCGAGAGAACCAGGATGAATCTCATCTCCAGCAACCTGGCCAACGCCAACTCGACGAGGACCGCCGCAGGGGGGCCGTACCGGCGCAAGGATGCGGTATTTTCCGCGCGCCCCGTTGCCGAACCCTTCAGCTCGGTCTTCAACAGGGCCGGCGGCAGTGAGGTCCCGCAACAGGTCGGCGTCGTGCAGATTACCGAAGACCAGAACCCGCCGCGCTTGCAGTACGACCCGACCAATCCCGACGCAAACCAGCAGGGGTATGTGGCTCTGCCCAATGTAAACGTCGTCGAGGAGATGGCGGACATGATCGCCGCCACCAGGACCTATGAGGCCAACGTTACGGCGGCCCAGGCGGCGAAAAGCATGGCGATGAAGACGCTCGACCTCGGGCGGTAAAATTGTGCGGGAAGCGTCGGATGACGGCATCTTCCCAGGAGGAACCAGATGGTGATAAAGGGGATTGAAAGCGGGATAGGGATCGAACATGCGTTCCCTTCGCCCATTGCCAAGGAGCCCAAGGGCGCTGCGCCGGTCGAGGATTTCAGCAAATACCTCGGTGAAATGGTCGGCAAGGTGAACGAAATGCAGGTGACGGCGGACAAGTCGATCCAGAGCCTTGCGGTCGGCGAATCCAAGGGGCTCCATGAGGTCATGCTCGCGGTGGAAAAGGCGAGCATCTCCTTCCAGTTTCTGAGCCAGGTGCGCAACAAGGCGGTCGATGCGTATCAAGAGGTCATGAGGATGCAGGTATAAGGAGTCCGCAGTTATTCATTCCACCAACGGAACGGATTGGTAAATTGATACGGGGTTTGCATGCCGGAAGGTCTTAAAAAACTGCTCGAACCATTTCTTACGCTTCCTCCCGCCAAGCGCATGATCGTGGCCGGGGTCGCCGTGGCTTCCCTTGTGGCATTTGCGGTCCTGATCCTGATTGCCAACAGGACCGATTATCGGCCCCTGTTCGCCAACCTGACCAGCGAGGATGCGGGCGAGATCGTCAAGAAACTGAAGGACCAGAAAGTGCCGTACCAGATAGCCTCCGACGGCAAGGCGATCCTCGTCCCATCCGACAAGGTCTACGACCTGCGGCTTTCTCTGGCGAGTGAAGGGCTCCCGCAGGGAGGGGGCGTAGGGTTCGAGATCTTCGACCGGAAGAACTTCGGCATGACGGAATTCGTCCAGAAGCTCAACTATCAACGGGCCTTGCAGGGGGAGTTGTCGCGCACCATAGCGCAGCTCAACGGGGTGGAGCAGGCGCGGGTCCACCTGGCGATACCCGAGAAATCCCTCTTCAAGGACAATGAAAAGCCGACGACCGCCTCCGTGGTGCTGAAGATGAAGTCGAACCAGACGCTGCGCGACAGCGAGGTGCAGGGGGTGGTACACCTGGTGGCCTCTTCCATCGAGGGGATGGACCCCGATAACGTGACCGTGCTGGACAGCCGCGGCAAGATCCTGAGCAAGGTCGGCGCTTCGGACGCGACGAGCAAGATGACCAGCACCATGCAGGAAACCCAGCGGAACTATGAAAAAAACCTGGAAGATCGCCTCCAGTCACTCCTGGACAAGGTGGTGGGGACCGGAAGATCGGTGGCGCGCGTTTCCGCAACGTTCGATTTCAAGCAGGTGGAAAAGTACGAGGAGAAATACGACCCCGATTCCACTGCAGTACGCAGCGAGCAGCGCAGCGATGAAAAGGGGGGGACGAGCACCGTTGCCACGGGTGTTCCCGGCGTGCAGTCGAACATGGGGAAGGCCGCCCCGGCAGGAGGGACTTCCGGCGGGGGGTCGAAGAGCGATGAAACCCTCAACTACGAGGTGAGCCGCTCTACCGCCAGGATCATCGAACCGGTCGGGAACATGAGCAAGATCTCCGTGGCCATCCTGGTTGACGGCAAGTATGTGCTGCCGGCCAACGCCAAGGAAGGGGCCAAGGCCAAGTACCAGCCGCGCTCCCCCGATGAGCTGCAGAAGATAGAGGCCCTCGTCAAGAGCTCCGTCGGATTCGATGCGACGCGCGGCGACCAGGTGACGGTCGCCAATATCCCCTTCCAGGAAACCGACGATGGCGGGGCGGGCGACCAGGACAGTTGGTGGAATGCACCGATCGTGCAGACGCTCATGAAAAACCTGCTGATCGCGCTGGGCTTTTTCGCCCTCCTCTTCCTGGTGATCCGGCCGCTCTTGAAGATGCTGAAACCGCATACGGCCGCCACCGCCTTTCAGCCGCTCCCCGATGAGGAGGCGCTGCAACTGGCCGAGGCGCACAAGCAGGAGCTGGCGCTGCAGAGCGTCAACCAGCTGGAACTGATAGAAAAGGTCAAGCAGGACCCCTATCAGGTAGCGCAGATCCTGCAGAACTGGCTGGCTCACAAGGATTAAAACACGTTGTTAGAGGTGTCGGATGACCGGAGCCGATAAAGCGGCAATATTGCTCATATATCTTGGACCTGAAGCGACTAGCAAGGTCTTCGAGCATATGGACGATGTGGACATAAAGAAAATCAGCCAGAGCATGGCGCGGCTCGGGCATGTTTCGCGTGACGAGATCCAGACGGTGGTCAACGAGTTCACCGACATCACCAACCCCGATACCGGCTTCTTTTCCCAGGGGGAAGAGTTCGTCAAAAAGATACTGGAAAAGGCGCTCGGCGTGCAGAAGGCCCAGAGCCTCCTCCAGGAACTGCGCACCTCCAGCATCGGAGACATGGTGGACGTTCTCGCCAGCATGGATTCGAAAACCATCGCCAACTTCTTTTCCCAGGAGCATCCCCAGACCATTGCGGTCATTCTCGCCAAACTGAAGCCGAAACAGACCAGTGAGATAATCGGGCTCCTCCCCCAGGAGCTCCAGGCCGAGGTGGTGCTGCGCATCGCCGAGGTCGATCAGGTCTCCCCGGAAATCATTTCCGAGATCGACGAGGTCATCCGCAAGGAGCTGACGTCCCTGGGCGGCATCCAGAGGTTCAAGGTGGGCGGGGTGGAGAAGGTGGTGGACATGTTCGCCTACCTCGACCGGAGCAGGGAGAAGAAGATCCTCGATCGCCTGGATGTCCTCAACCAGCCCCTGGCGGAGGTTATCCGCAAGCACCTCTTCACCTTCGAGGATATCTTCAAGCTGGATGACCGGGCGATCCAGTCGATCATGCGCGAGGTGAGCAACGACACCCTCACCCTGGCCATGAAGACCTCGCCCGACGAGGTGAAGGAGAAGATCTTCCGCAACATCTCCACCCGCGCCGCGGACATGATCAAAGAGGACCTGGAGGTCCTGGGGCCGGTGCGGCTCTCGGATGTGGAGAAGGCCCAGTCCGAGATCATAAAGGTCGTGAGGAAGATGGAAGAGGAAGGAAAGGTGGTCATAGCCGGACGCGGAGGGGACGATGTTCTCGTCTAACGTCATCAAATCGAACGGCCCCGCAGAGGGGTTTGTCTCTTTCGGCTTCGCGGAGTTTACCGAAGAGGCGGTCGCATCAGGGAACTGCGAGGGGGGAGACAGCTTTATCCCGCTCAACTTCGGCAGGTGGGGGGAGGAGGCCGCGCCGCAGGAGGTGGAGGAAGCGACCGAGGTGGATGCAGAACCGGCGGAGGCCGAGCCGGAGGTGGCCGTACCGGTGATCCCCGAGGAAGAGGCGGCGCGAAAGGTACAGGCGGCCTTTAACGAGGGGGTTTGCGAGGGGAGCCGCCAGGCCGAAGAGTCCCTCTCCAAGGTGAGCGAGGCTCTGGCCAAGGCCCTGCTCAGCACGGGGGGGCTGCGGCAGAAAGTCATGCAGGAGTGCGAAGAGGACCTGCTCGGGCTTGCCGTCATGATTGCGAGAAAGATCATCCTCCAGGAGATATCCATCGACCGGCGGATACTGGTGAACATCGTCAAAGAGGCGGTAAGCAACGTTTCAGAAGGGGACGAGGTCGTAGTCAGGCTGAATCCGGCCGACTACGAGATCGTCGCCGACAACAGGCAGTTTTCCCCCGGTGCGAACGAGAAAAGGCGGATGACGCTCAAGGCGGATGAAGGGATACCCAGCGGCGGTTGCCTGGTCGATACCTCCATGGGGGCCATAGATGCGAGGATCGATGCGCAGCTGGACGAGATTTTCCGGCGCTTCACGGAGGAGCGGAGCTTTCTGGCCGATTTCCAGGAGATCGCGGCAGGGGGGGATTTCATAGATGTCTCTCAAGAGGATTGATCTGGGGCGTTATACGCGGGCCGTCGAAGCAGTGAAGCCGATAAAGCTCCACGGCAAGGTGACGCAGGTGGTGGGGCTCGTCATCGAAGGGTTTTGCCCGGAGACCGCAGTCGGGACCCTCTGCGAGATCAATTCCCAGGGGAGCGAACCGATTCCCGCCGAGGTGGTCGGTTTCCGCGACAACAAGACGCTCCTGATGCCGCTGGGAGAGTTGCGCGGCGTGGGGCTCGGCAGCCTGATATCGGTGCGGCGGGAAAAGGCGTCGCTCGGCGTGGGACCGGCCCTCCTGGGACGCGTGATAGACGGTCTCGGCGCGCCGATTGACGACCGGGGCCCGATCATTACCGGCGAGGAGTACCCCATCTACGCCATGCCGGTAAACCCCATGAAAAGGCGCCCGATCCGCGAACCTCTCGACCTCGGCATCCGGGCCATTAACGGCCTCCTCACCTGCGGCGAGGGGCAGCGGGTTGGGATCATGGCGGGCTCGGGGGTGGGCAAATCCACCCTGCTCGGCATGATCGCCCGCTATACCGAGGCGGATGTCAATGTGATCGCCCTCATCGGCGAGCGGGGGAGGGAGCTCCGCGAGTTCATCGAAAAGGACCTGCAGGAGGAGGGGCTGAGGAAGTCAGTGGTGGTGGTGGCCACGTCCGACCAGCCACCCCTGGTGAGGATGCGCGGCGCCTACATCGCCACCACCATTGCGGAATATTTCCAGGCCCAGGGGAAAAAGGTGCTGCTGATGATGGATTCGGCCACCCGCTTTGCCATGGCCATGCGGGAGGTGGGGCTGGCGATAGGGGAGCCGCCGACCACCAAGGGTTATACGCCGTCGGTCTTCGCTGCCCTCCCCAAGCTCCTTGAGCGGACGGGGAACTTCCAGGGGGGGAGCATCACCGGGCTCTATACGGTGCTGGTCGAGGGTGACGATTTCAACGAACCGGTCTCCGACGCCATGCGCAGCATCCTCGACGGGCACATCATCCTCTCCCGGGAGCTGGCGGCGAGAAACATCTACCCCCCCATAGACGTCCTCAACAGTGCCAGCAGGGTGATGATGGACGTCACCTCCAGGGACCACCAGAAGCTGGCGGGGGGATTCAAGGGGGTGCTCGCCACCTATCGCCAGGCCGAAGACCTGATAAACATCGGCGCCTACAAGGCGGGGAGCAATCCGAAGATCGATTACGCCATTGCCAAGATAGAGCAGATGAACGCCTATCTGAAGCAGGACATCCATGACGGGGTGGGGGTGGAGGCCGCAGTGGCCTCGTTGTCCGGAATTTTCGATGCCCCCATGGCGTTGTGAGGGTATGACGTGGCTTAGGGAAGTTTGCTTCAATCCGTGACTGTGTAAGCCAGATTGGCCGGCTAGCGAGGTGTGTCATGACGAAGAAAGGGTTCGAACTGGATCAGGTCCTCAACTTCCGTAAGGAGGTGGAGAAAATGCGGAAGATCGATTTTGCCGCCGCAAAGCAGGAATTCGAGGGGGCCAGCGCGCTCTTGATGCGGGAAGAGGAGGCGATGAACCAACTCACCCACGAATTGGCCGACAAGCAGAGAGAGGGGATATCTGCCGTCGAATTGCAGCTTTACGCCGACTTCAGCCGGAAAAAGACCGTGGACATCCGGCAGCATCGCCAGGCGGTGATCTCCCTGGAAAGGAAAATGGCAGAAAAGAGGGAGACCCTTCTCGACGCCGCCAAGGACAAGAAGGTGCTGGAGGCATTCAAGGAGCGGAAGATCAGCGCCTACATGCGGGGGATGGCGGAAACGGAGCGGCATTTCCTCGACGAGATATCCGTCCAGAAAGCGGGGCACGGCAAGAGATGAAAAAGATTCTATTTTGGACTGCCCTGACGGTCATTCTGCTCTTCTTGCTCGCTGATGCGGATTTCTCGTCCCTGCGCAGGGTTGCCATGGCCGCAAGCCAGACCGCATCCAGAGGGGGGGCGCGCCCCGTGACGGCGGACGAGGCTGCGGCGCTGGAGACGAAAAGGCAGCAGCTGGTCGAGAAGGAAGCGGCCCTGAAGGTCAAGGAAGATGAGCTGAACAAGCTTTCCGCCGTCCTGGAGAGCCGGATAAACGGCCTGAACGCGGCCAGGAAGGCGGTGGACGCATCCGTGCAGGCCAGGAAAAGCCAGGACAGCGAGCGTTTCAAGAAGATGCTGAAGATATACAAGGCGCTCCGGCCCGATGAGGCGGGGAAGCTTCTGGACAAGCTTGACGAGTCGCTGGTCATCCAGATGCTCGACCAGATGGACCAGAAAACGGTCGTGAAACTCATCCCGTACCTCAACCAGCCGCGGGTCCTGAAGTGGACCAGGGAGAACGTCGCGGTCAGGTAAGGGCGCCCAGGCCTGTCGTTTCGGGCCGGCGCCTTTTGTCCCGTTTAACCATCCCACAGAGAAAGGAGGTGAAATACAATGGAAATAATGCAATTCATTCCGCAGACCCCCTCCCCGGCCATTCCCGATGCGGGTCTGCTGGTTTCCGACAAGGCGGGAAATGTCCCGAGGCGAACTCCGCCGGTCAGCAGCGCATTTGCCGCCCTGTTTCGGGAGATGGCGGCGTCATCCCCACCGGGCGTGGCGACGGCGGAGGTCGTCGGCAAAAGCGGCCTGCCGGCGGCAGCACAGGACGAAGCGCCAGTTGCAGCGAAGCCTGAAAAAAAGGAGGCGGAAACGGAAGAATCACCATCATCCGCAGCCAATGAATCCCCTTTACCCATGATGCTTGTGGCCAACGGGATACCGACGCAGATGCAGTCCCGGAATGTTGCCGCACAAGCGGAGCCGGTGGGAACCATGGCCGTTTCCGAAGGGGCTGGTCCCGTGGCAACGGTTGCGCAGCATGGGGTACTTGTCAAAAACGATGAAGAGATGCTGTCCGCTGTTCTTTCTGCGGCAAAACCGGCATCGCTGACCCCGCAACCGGCAATGGCAACCAGGGATGCGTCTTCCGCCAATCTGCAACAGCAGTCGAATCACGTGCCGGCAGCCGCCCAGCCGCTCGTGGTTGCTCCGCCTCAGGTGGGAGACAACCAGGGATTGCCGGACACCGTTCATTCTCCGGCAAAACCGGACGTTGCCCCGGCCATTTTGTCAAAGGGCGGAAATGCACCCCCCGGGGCCGGTGAATCCCTTGCCGGCGATGCAAAGCTGCAGGACCTCTCAGGCAACCGCCCGCCGTTACCAGAAACGGTTCAGGTTGTTGCATCACTTGCTGAAACGACCTCTCCGCAACAGGTCAATGTCGATGCAGCCGGCCAGACTCCACCGTCACAAACAACCGTGACGGCCACTCCGGCGCAACCGACGGTCGCTCCCGCCCTTCAGGACATGGGGGGGGATGCCGGTAAGGTTCAGATGCCGGCAATCACCGCATCGTCGGTTACGAAGGAGCCGGAGGCAAACCAGCAGCAGCTGGCGATCCAATCCCGCCCCGCAACCGTCACCACCGCAAAGTCGGCGCAGGAAAAGGGCGTCCATCAGGTGCGTAACGACCTGCAGGGGGCGGCCGAACTGCCTGAAGCGAAAAAAGCGGACTCTACCGCCACTGCGCCTGACCCTGCCAAGGTAGAGATCGTTTTTCAGGAGCCGTCTTCCCGTAAAGAGTTTTCCGAGGGGGAGAACAAGGGCGGCTCCGGCATGAATGAAAAAATGCCGGGGACTCTCCATAACGGCGCCGTTACGGATGCACCGAAGAACTTCGCCGTTCCCGAGCCTCAGCCGAAAACGGAAGCGGCGAGGAGTGCATTGTCGGAAAGCATCATGACCCAGGTAAAGGAGGGGTTGGCGGCCCACGATGCAAAGGGGCAGAATCATATCACCATTTCGCTCAAGCCTGCTGAACTGGGAGAACTGAAGATCAACGTCAGCATGGTGGACCATCGGCTGAAGGTCGAGGTCGTGGCGGAAAACCGGATGGTGAAGGACGTCCTCATGGGGAACCTGGACACCCTTAAGGAAAACCTCTCCAGGCAGAACCTCACCATGGACAGGTTTGATGTCCAGACCGGCGTCGGGCATGGCTTCAACCAGTCGTTCGGGGACGAAAAATGGGCCCCACTGAACCAGTCCTACAAAAACTTCACCAGCATGACGGGACCGGTCGATGAGGGTGAGGAGCAGGGCGCAGGCTATTTGACTGCGGCAACCAACTCACTGGTGGATGTGAGATTTTAAGAAAGGGAGGTGATAGTCATGATCAATTCAGTTACAGCCACGACCGATACCACCGCTGCGGCGGCTGCAATGAAAAAGGCCACCGGCCTGAACTCGGACGACTTTCTCAAGCTGTTCATAACCCAGCTGCAAAACCAGGACCCCCTGAATCCCCAGGACAGTTCCCAGTTCATCGCCCAGCTGGCCCAGCTCACCCAGGTGGAGCAGTCTTACAATACCAACACCAACCTGCAGAATCTCTTGAATCAGGGAAACAACTCGACGGCGCTGTCCGCCGTGTCTTTCATCGGCAAGGAGGTTGTTGCACCGGGGACGCAGGTCAGCCTTCAGTCCGGCACTCCGACGGAGGTCAACTACAGGCTCCCTTCAGCGGCGCAGAGCGTAAGCCTCTCGATCACGGATTCAAGCGGTGCCGTGGTGAAGACCCTTGCCCTGGGGCAGACGGCGGCGGGAGACGGCTCCATCGCCTGGGACGGCACTGACAACAGGGGGGCGCAACTGCCGGCGGGCACCTACAACGTTGCCGTGACCGGTGCCAACGCGGACGGCTCCACCTTTGCCGGCACGGCGCTCGTCAAGGGGAAGGTTGACGGCGTCGATATGGAAGGGACGAGCCCAAGCCTGACCATAGGTTCGCTGCAGGTACCGATTACCAGCGTCCTCAGCGTGAAAGGGGTGGTGTAAGTGATCGACAGCATATTTTTCCCGCAGCCGATCCAGACTCCGACCCGCCAGACCCCGACAAAGCCGCAGGAAAGGGCGGTAGGCGGCGATTCGCCGTTTGCCAGGGTCCTTGAGAACAAGCTGCCGCATCAGGCGGTCCGATTTTCCCAACACGCCCAGGAGAGACTGAAGGCGCGGGGGATAAACCTGACCGAAACGGACATGAAAAAGCTCGCGGGGGCGGTCGACAGCGTCGCGCAAAAGGGGGGGAAGGAGTCCCTGGTCATGCTGGGTGATGCGGCTTTCGTGGTGAGTGTCAAAAACCGGACAGTGGTTACGGCCATGGACCGGGCCCACATGCAGGGGAATGTCTTTACCAACATCGACTCCGCCGTATTTCTAAAATGAAGCTGTTCGACGTTCCATCAATTAAACCTCGAACCTCGAACTTCGAACCTCAAACCTCGAACTTTTAACGGGCTGGACCTCCGGGAGGAAGCCCGCGGACACCGACCGACAGAGGTGTCCGACAACAAGCAGGCAAATAAGGAGGCAACAAATGAGTATTACAGGTGCGATGTATACCGGCGTAAGCGGTCTCTTGAACAACGGCGAGGCCATGAACGTCATCGGCAACAACATATCCAACGTCAATACCGTCGGTTTCAAGTACGGCAGGACGATCTTTTCGGACATGCTTTCCGCAAACATCGGCAATGATTCGCAGGTCGGCCGCGGGGTGCAGATGCAGAAGGTGGAAAACGTTTTCACTTCGACCTCTTTCGAGACTACGGAAAACGTGACCGACCTGGGTATCCAGGGGAACAGCTTCTTTGCCCTGAAGCCGCCGACGACGGCGTCACCGGTGACCGCCCAGAATACCGCCCTTCTGAGCCGGGCGGGGGACTTCCACGTGGATCAGAACCTGACCATGGTAAATCCCGACGGGTACCAGGTGCTGGATACGCAGGGGAACCCGATAAAATTCAGCGACAACGCTGCTGCCATCGCCGCATCGGCCACCGCATACAATGCCGGTGCCACGGTCGCTCCGGCCGTCGCCGCAATCACAGCCGACATAGCGACGGCCCAGGCGGCCGTGACGGCAATGCCGGCCGGAGCTGCCCAAACGGCCGCCCAGGCCCTGGTCACTGCGGCCACAAACGCCAATACCGCTGCCACCAACGCGAACAAGGCGTTTGCAGCTTCTCCGTCCGCAACCACCGCCCAGGCGGCGAACACGGCCCTTGCCCTCTCCTACGCGGCGCTCCAGGCCGCGGCTTCTGCAGCCGGCGGGACGTCAACAGCCGGTTCCGCCGCTGCGGTCAATACAGACACGACGGCTTATGCGAACGTGACCACGGAAACGGGGAAAGCCTTTGCAAAGGTCGTCAAGGTGGAGCCGAACGGGTTGATCAGCTATCTCGGCCAGGACGGCATTACCACCATGTATTACAACACCAGCGGGGCGGTCGGCATCCCCACGACCCCCGCCAATGCCCTGAGCGTGCAGAAACTCGCCGTGGTCACTGCGGCTGATGTCACGGGCCTGGAGAAGACCGGCGGCTCGCTGTACAAGGCGACCGGTTCGTCCGGGGTTTCCGCTGCCGCCTTCTCCCTGGCAAGCAATCAGCCGAACGGGACCAGTGAAAAAATCCTCTCCAACTCCCTGGAACAGAGCAACGTGGACATGGCGAGCCAGTTCGTCAAGATGATCACCACCCAGCGGGCCTATTCGGCAAACTCGAAGACCATCACCACCGCAGATGAAATGACCCAGGACATACTGAACCTGAAACGCTGACAATGGGAGGGAGGGTCGGGAATGAAGCCCCGCCCCTCCCGCTCCCGGTAGCCAAGTCAAAACCTTGACCCCCTCCTTCAAAATCTTCGTCCGAATTTCCCCCCCCTTAACCGATTTCATCTTGTTGCCGACCCGGTCTATCCCGTGCAAAAGTCTGCCAGTCCTGTTGTTGGAGGTGGAGACACGATTTCTGCCCATAACAAAATTATGACAACTGCTACTGGCATCCCGGTTGCAATAAGGTGGTGGCAGAAGAAAACTGACCGATATTACGGGAGAAAAGGAGATATCCGGATGGCCGAGCAAGTCAAGGACGAGAATTCCCACAACGACAAGAACAAACTTATCATAATCATTGGGGGCGCAATTATTGCCGTCCTGGTAATAGCCGTTGTCGTCCTGCTGATGGGGAGAGACGGGAAAGCGGAGAAGGTGACGAAGGCCCCTGAAGCGAAGTCGGAAAAAAAGGGGGAAGGAGGAGAGAAGGGTGGAGGGAGCTCCACCGTCTATCCGCTCGACCCGTTTATCGTCAACATCTATGACGGTCAGGAAATCCGCTATCTGAAGGTAAAGGTGGAGTTCGAGATGGCCGGGCCGGAGGTCAAGTCGGAAATCGACGCCCGCCAGGCCGCGCTGCGTGACGCCATCCTGGTGCTTCTGACCACCAAGAGCATGCGGGAGATCCAGGACCTCCAGGGCAAGAACCAACTGCGGGACGAGATCCTGGCCACAACCGGCAAGATCCTCTCCGCCGGAAAGGTGACGAAAGTCTACTTCACCGATTTCGTGGTGCAGTAAGGGTGGCCGTGATGGAAAAGATTCTCACCAAAGACGAGATAGAGGCGCTCCTGAGCGCGGTCTTCGACGGAAGCATCGAGCCGGCGAAGGAACTGGCCAAGGCTTCGGGCCAGGCAAGCGCCTATGACCTCTTCAACACGGAGGCGCACAAGAGTTTCGTCCCGAACCTGGACATCATCTATGACGGGTTCATCCGCTACAACCGGGTCACCATGTCCAATCGTCTCGGCAAGATGGTGGAGATAAAAAAAGAGGGGGCGCATACCTACAAGTTTGACGACTTTCTCCAGGTCCTTCCTTCGCCCGTATGCATGGCCATCTACAAGATCGAGCCCCTGAAGGGGGCGGCGCTCATCGCCCTGGACAACACCCTGGTCTTCACCATCGTGGACAGCATCCTCGGCGGCACCGGCGCCCCGAACATCCCGAACAACAACCGGTTGTTCACCCCCATCGAACTGCGGCTGATGGAAAAGATCGTCAAGGATGCGCTGGTGGACATGGAGAAGGCGTGGGCGCCGCTTTTGGCGGTGAAGATGAACCTCTTGCGCATGGAGATGAACCCGAGGCTCGTGAACATCGTCCCATCGGAGTACCAGGTGGTGACCATGTCGCTGAAGATACAGATCGAGGAGACCGTCGGGACGATGATCCTCGCCGTCCCCTACATGACCATCGAGCCGGTGCGCGACAAGCTGAAGAGCGGCATGCAGATCGACATGATGGCCGTGGATCCGCAGTGGTCCTACCGCCTGTCGGAAGAGCTGGCGGAGGCGCCGCTGGAAATATCGGTTGAAATGGGCAATTCGGTGATAACCCTCGAAGAGCTTTTGAACCTCGCACCGGGAGACACCATCATGTTGAACAACCGTACCAGGGGCGAACTGCTGATAAAGGTGGGGGGGGTCAACAAGTTCATGGGGGTGCCGGGAGTGCGGGACGGCAACAAGGCGGTGAAGATATGCCGAATTCTGCAGGGAGGGGCGAACGGTGACTGAAAAAACGGACAACGACGAACTCAAAAACAACGGCCCGGAAGCGAAGAACCTGGAGTTCATACTCGATATCCCGTTGCAGCTTACGGTTGAATTGGGGCGTACCAAGCTCCTGGTGAAGGACATCCTGCAACTGAACCAGGGGGCTGTGGTGGAGCTGTCCAAGCTTGCCGGCGAGCCGCTTGACGTGTTCGTCAACTCCAAGCTGGTTGCCCGCGGCGAGGCCGTGGTGGTCAACGACAAATTCGGCATCAGACTCGTGGATATAGTCAGTCCCAACGAACGGGTGGAAAAGGTGTTATGAGACGGAGCGGATTCGCATGGGGGGTGCTTATGACCCCTGTCCCCGCCATGGCTGCGGAGATGGGGGGAAAAGGGGATTTCAGCCTGGCGGCCGGTTTCGTGCAGATGCTGGCGTCGCTGGCGCTTGTGATCGGGGTCATCTTCCTGGTCTATTACGTCTCCTGCCGCTGGCTCAAGATCACGCCGTCTGCCGGGGGCGGGTCCCGCTATATCAGGGTGGTCGAGACCCGTTTCCTCGCCCCGAAGAAATCGCTCCTGCTCGTGGAAGTCGCGGGGGAATACCTCCTCTTAAGCAACAGCGGCGATGCGCTGCAACTCGTCAAGCAGATAGACATGCTGGAGGAGATCGAGGTGGTCGAGGAGAGGATCAGCAGGGCGCAGGTATCCGCGCAGCTCCGCGACCGGCTCGCGTCCCTGACGGCGCTGTCGCCGTCCCGGTTGATGCGCCTTGTGCCGGTGCAGAAGAAACATGGTGAAGTGCTGTGAAATACGGAACCTTTTTCAAAACGGCCCTGGTCCTTTTGTGCCTCTTGACCGCTGCCTCGGCATTTGCCGAGCCTCTGGCGCTTCCCACCGTGAGCGTGGGGGTGGGGAAGGTGTCCAATCCGGCCGACGTGTCGGTGGTCCTCCAGATATTCTTCCTGATGACGGTCCTTTCGCTTGCGCCGGGGCTCCTGATGATGACCACATCCTTCACACGCATCGTCGTGGTCCTCTCCTTCCTGCGGAACGCCATGGGAACGCAGCAGGCACCTTCCAACCAGATCATCATCGGCCTGTCGCTCTTTCTGACCTTTTTCATCATGGCCCCCGTCTGGCAGCAGATCAACACCCAGGCGCTCCAGCCGTACAAGGCGCAGACCATCAGCCAGGACGAGGCCCTGAAAAGGGCGGTTGCGCCGCTCAGGAAGTTCATGCTCTCGCAGGTGAGGGAAAAGGACCTCGCCCTCTTCCTGAGCCTTTCGAAACTTCCCCGGCCGAGGAATGCCGATGACATTCCGACCCTGACCCTCATCCCTGCGTACATGGTCAGCGAGCTGAAGACCGCCTTCCAGATCGGCTTCCTGATATTCATCCCCTTTCTGGTGCTGGACATGGTCGTGGCGTCGGTCCTCATGTCCATGGGGATGATGATGCTCCCGCCGGTCATGATCTCGTTCCCCTTCAAGATCCTCCTCTTTGTCCTGGTGGACGGGTGGGGGCTCGTCATCGGCTCGCTGGTCAAGAGTTTTGGATAAAGAAAGGAACGAGGAACGAGGATAAAGGAACGAGGATAAAGGAACGAGGATAAAGGAACGAGGATAAATGCCTCGAACCTCGCGAACCTCGAACCTCGAACCTCGAACCTCGTTCCTCGAACCTCGTTCCTCGTTCCCCGAACCTTATCTCCGGAGGTTTTTTCATGACACCCGAACTGGTTGTCCAGCTGGCGCGCCGCAGTTTCGAGGCGACGCTTCTTCTGTCCGCGCCGCTTCTGATCTTCAGCCTGGTCGTCGGTCTTTTGATCAGCATCTTTCAGGCGGTCACCTCGATCAATGAGGCGACCCTCGCCTTTGCCCCCAAGATCGCCGCGGTCATGGTGGCCCTGGTCATCTTCTTCCCCTGGATGATGAGCTACATGGGGGACTTCACCCGCGAGGTCTACGGCATGATAGCGAACATGAGGCACTGACCTTGTTTCCCGGTATTCCCCTCTCCACCATCAACGACCTCGCGCTCTTCAGTCTCGTAGTGGGGCGGATGGCCGGGCTCTTCTCCGCCATTCCCCTGTTCGGCTCCAAATCCGTGCCGGTGCGGATCAAGGCCGCCGCCATCATGGTGATGTCACTCCTCCTCTTTCCGGTGGTAAGAACGCATATCCCCCCCCTCCCTTCCGACGGCATCTCGCTGGGACTCCTCGTCATCCGGGAAACCCTGATCGGGCTCACCGTCGGCATCCTGTCCCAGGCCATCTTCGCCGCCGTCGAATTCTGCGGCCAGATCGTCGGCATGCAGATGGGGATATCCATGGCCGCCCTGTTCGACCCGAATACCCAGTCAAACGCGCCGACAGTGTCCGTTTTGCAGGGGATGCTGGCAATGCTCCTCTTCCTCTCCTTCGGGGTCCATCATATCTTCATCCGCGCCATCGTGGAGAGCTACCGGGTCGTTCCTGTGGGGGCCTGGCACATGAGCGGCGGCCTCATGCAATTCATCATCGCGAGCGGCGCCTCGATCTTCATCCTGGCCGTGAAACTTTCGGCGCCGGTTATGGTGGCGCTCCTCGCCACCAGCGTGGCCATCGGCATAATGGCCCGTTCGTTCCCGCAGATGAACGTCTTCATGGTCAGCATGCCGCTCAACATCGGCATCGGTTTTCTGGTCCTCGGCATGTCCCTCCTGACCTTCCTCCGCACCATGGAGAACGCGTTCGGCGGGATAGACGGGCAGATAAAGACGCTCTTCAAGCTCCTGTCCTAGGGCCGCCCCATGTCTGAACAGGACAAACACTCAAAAACAGAACAGCCGACGGGAAAGCGGATCTCCGAAGCCAAGGAGAAGGGGAACATCCCCCGCAGCCGCGACCTCACCTCGACGGTCACCCTGATGGCCGGCATCATCGCCCTCTATGTGACCGGCAGCTTCATGTTCAAGACCCTGAAGGAGAGCACCAGGGCGCTTCTGGCCAACATCGCGACCCAGGACATGAGCCAGGCGGGGGTCTACAACCTCATGCTGAAGCTCCTCCTCACCACGACCCTGGTCCTGGCGCCGTTTCTCCTGGTCGTTGTCGCCGCCGGCCTCTTCGCCGAAATCAGCCAGGGGGGGATTTCCACCTCATTCGAGAAGATCGGCTTCGATCTGGAAAAGCTGAACCCGATCGAAGGGATCAAAAGGCTTTTCAACAAGGACGCGGCAGTGCAGGTGCTCAAGTCGTTCCTGAAGATCGTGATCGTCGGCTACATGGCTTACCGGGTGATGCGGGACGAGGTGAACAACCTCGTTTATCTGGTGGACATGGATATCGGCGGGATAATGGAGTTCGTGAGCCATATCTCTTTCAAGATAGTCCTTCACACCTGCGGCGCCCTGTTCATCCTCTCCCTGCTCGATCTCGCCTTCGTCAAGTGGCGCTTCGTGGAAAACCTGAAGATGACCAAACAGGAGGTGAAGGACGAAAACAAGGATGCCGAGGGTGACCCCCAGGTGAAGGGGAAGATCAGGCAGAGGCAGTTCGAGCAGGCCCGGCGCAGGATGAAGCAGATCATCCCCACTGCCGATGTGGTGGTGACGAACCCGACCCACTTTGCCGTGGCGCTCAAGTACGATCGGGAAAAAATGGCCGCCCCGGTGGTGCTGGCCAAAGGGGCGGACTTCCTTGCCCAGAGGATCAAGGAGATAGCCAGGGAGAGCAATGTCACCCTGGTGGAAAACCGCTTCCTGGCCCGCGAGCTCTATGCACAGGTAAAGGAAGGGGAAGAGATTCCCGAGGCCCTCTACGCGGCGGTGGCGGAGATCCTGGCCTACGTGTACAGCCTGAAGGGGAGGGTGTAGACGAACTACCCCCAGAGCACGAGCTTCGGCTCATAGACCGCGCCGAGCTGGTGGTGCCTGGGCATGACCCGCAGCATGAAGCCGTGCCTGCCGCAGAACCGGCAATCCAGCTCCCCCCTGAAGGAATGGGCCCCGCCGTCGGTCTCGCCGACGGGTTCCAGGGGGACGATCTCGCCGCCAACGATGGAGCCGCGGGAATCGAGCACCCCGAAATAGATGTCGGCGGCAATCTCCTGCAGCGGGATCTCGCCCGGAAAGATCGCGACCGTGACCGGGATCTTCGTTCCGGCCGTGATTTCCTGGCTCATCTCCGCTTCCACCCCTTCAATCCTCACCTGGTGCCAGAGCCTTTGCATCTTTTCCTTCCACTGCGCCAGGTCTCTGGCGAGCAGCGAGTCTTTGCGGTTGAGCTTCTGCCACTGTTCGTAGGCAGGGAAATAGAAGCTCTCCGCGTATTGCTGCACCATCCTGTCGGTGCTGAACGTCGGGCAGAGCGATTGCAGCGACGCCTTCATGCAGGCGACCCATCCGCGCGGGATTCCGTCGCTGCCGCGGTCGTAGAACAGCGGTACGATCTCCTTTTCCAGGAGGTCGTAGATGGCCCTGCTCTCCACCTCGTTCTGGTACTCCAGGTCGTCGTAGACCTCCCCCCTGCCGATGGCCCAGCCGTTGTTCCCCCGGTATCCTTCGCACCACCAGCCGTCGAGCACGCTCATGTTGAGGCCGCCGTTGAAGGCCACCTTCATGCCGCTCGTTCCGCTTGCCTCCAGCGGGCGGAGCGGGGTGTTGAGCCAGACATCGACCCCCTGCACCAGGTGCCGGGCGACCGACATGTCGTAGTCTTCCATGAAGACGATGCGGTGGCGGAACCGTTCCTGGTGGGAGAGCTGGACGATCTGCCGGATCAGCTCCTTCCCCTGGTGGTCGGCCGGGTGCGCCTTGCCGGCGAAGACGATCTGCACCGGCCTGGCCGGGTCGTTGACGATCCGGGCGAGCCGCTCCGTGTCGTGCAAAAGCAGGGTCCCCCGCTTGTACGTGGCGAAGCGCCGGGCAAAACCGATGGTGAGAATGTCCGGGTCGAGGACCTCGTCTGCCACGGCGATCTCCTTGGCCGTGGCACCGACCTGGCAGAGCTGCTCCTTGAGCCTCTTCCGCGCGTAATCCACCAGGTGCTCACGGCCGTGCTTGTGGGTGCGCCACAGCTCACCGTCCGGAATCCGCGAAACCCTCCGCCAGACGCCGGCATCGGTCGGGTCTTCCAGCCAGCGGGTCCCCAGGTAGCGGATGAGGAGCCTTGCCATCTCGCGGGAAAGCCACGACTTGTTGTGGACGCCGTTGGTGATCGAGGTGAGCGGCAGGTGCTCTTCGGGGAGGTCGGGCCAGATGTTCTTCCACATCTTTCGCGAAACCTCGCCGTGCAGCTGGCTGACGCCGTTGGCGTGCCCCGTGAGCTTCAGGGCGAGGACCGCCATGCAAAAGGTCTCGTGGGGGTTTTTCGGATTCTGCCGCCCGAGGCCGAGGAACTCTTCGCGGGAAAGCCCCAGGCCGCGGTAATAGCGCCCCAGGTACTTTTCGATCAGGTCGGACGGGAAGTGATCGATGCCGGCTTCGACCGGGGTATGGGTGGTGAAGACCGTCCCCGCCTTGACCGCCTCGCGCGCCTCGCTGAATTTCAGTCTCCGCTCCTCCATGAGTATCCTGGTCCGCTCCAGGGCGAGAAAGGCGGCGTGCCCCTCGTTCATGTGGCAGACGTTGGGGTCGATCCCCATGAGATGGAGGGCCCTGACGCCGCCGATGGAGAGGAGCATCTCCTGCCTGATGCGCATGTCCTGGTCGCCGCCGTAGAGACGGGTCGTTATGTTCCGGTCTTCGGGAGAGTTTTCCTCCAGGTTCGTGTCCAGGAGGTAGAGGGGGATGCGCCCCACCTGCGCCCTCCAGATATGCGCCTTCAACCTGTTTCCGGCCAGCTCCAGTTCGATGGAGAGGGGGGCGCCGTCGGCACCGCGCTCCAGGTGCAGCGGCAGGTTGTAGAAGTCGTTTTCCGGGTAGAACTCCTGCTGCCACCCCTCGATGTTCAGGTACTGGCGGAAATACCCCTGGCGGTACAGGAGGCCGACGCCGACCAGCGGCAGTCCCAGGTCGCTGGCCGATTTCAGATGGTCGCCGGCCAGGATGCCGAGCCCGCCGGAATATATGGGGAGCGACTCGTGGAGACCGAATTCCATGGAGAAGTAGGCGACCTTGAGGTTTTTCTCCCCCTTGTGCAGCTTGTCGAACCAGGTCTTGGCGGTGAGGTATTCATTGAGCTTGTCGTCCACCATGGCCAGATGGGAGATGAAGCCTTCATCGGCCTTCAACCCTTCAAGGGTGGCCTGCTGCAGGATGCCGAGCATTTCCACGGGGTTGTGGCGGGTCTCCCGCCACAGTTCGGGGTCGAGCCTCGTGAAGAGCTCGGTGGCGTCCGGCTCCCAGCTCCACCAGAGGTTGTAGGCAATGCGTTGCAGCCCCGCCAACTCCTTCGGCAGGGAGGGGGTAACGGTGAACCTGTGGAGAATCTTGCTGAAATTCATGAAAGCCTCCAGGTGCTGAGCTCAACTACGTCACGGTTTTTCGATCCCGAACTTCTCCAGACGGTACTGCAGCGTCTTGTAACTCATCCCCAGGAGCGGGGCGGCCTTGCTGATGATCCAGTCGGCCCTTTCCATGGCCTTCAGGATCAGGTCCCGCTCCAGTTCCTCGATGGAGATCCCCTGCGGCGGGAACTCGAACGGCAACTTGCCCGGGTGCGTCATCTCCTCGTGCACTTCGGCGGGGAGGTCTTCCGGCTGGATATGGTCGCTATCCGCCATGAGGACCCCGCGCTCGATGACCGATTCCAGCTGCCGCACGTTCCCCGGCCAGCTGTAGTTCATGAGGATCTTGAGGGCGGGTTTGGCGATCCCCTTCAACGGGATGCCGGAGGCCGCGCTGTATTTCTTCACGAAGAAATCGGCCAGGGTGGCGATGTCGCTCCCCCGTTCCCTGAGCGGCGGAAGGGTGATCCGGATCACATTGAGCCGGTAGAAGAGGTCTTCGCGGAAGTTTCCCTTCTTTATCTCCGCCTCCAGGTCCCGGTTGGTTGCGGAGATTATGCGCACGTCTATCGGGACATTGACCTTGCCGCCGACCCGGCGGATCTCCTTTTCCTGGATGGCGCGCAGAAGCTTGGCCTGCATGGCCACGTTCATCTCCCCGATTTCGTCGAGGAACACCGTCCCACCTGCGGCAGCCTCGAACAGGCCGATCTCACGGCTTGCGGCGCCGGTGAAGGACCCTTTTTCATGGCCGAACAGTTCGCTTTCAATGAGGGTGTCGGGGATCGCGGCGCAGTTGATGGCGAAGAATGGTTTGCTTTTCCGGGGACTGCCGTCGTGGACCGCCTTGGCTACCAGCTCCTTGCCGGTTCCAGATTCGCCGTAGATGAGCACGGTGGAACTGGTCGGCGCGATCTTGCCGATGATCCGGGCGACCTCCTTCATCTTCGGGTGCTCGCCGATCATGTTGGGGAGGGGGGTGGCTTCCTTCAGCTTCTTGTGGAGCATGGTGTTTTCCTGGAGGAGGCTTACGTGCTCCAGGGCGCGCTGCACGGTCAGGAGCAGGTCTTCCCGCTCCAGCGGTTTCTCCAGGTAATCGAAGGCCCCCTTTTTCATGGCCTCCACGGCGGAGTCGACGGTGCCGTGGGCGGTCATCATCACGACGCACTGCCGGTTGTTTTCCGCAAGGATATTCTCCATGAGCTCCATACCGGACATCCCCTGCATCTTCAGGTCGGTGAGGATCAGGTCGAATTCGGCGCTTTCGAGTTCCTTGAGCGCCTCCTTCCCGCCGGGCGCGGTTGCGACCCGGTACCCCTGTTTCTGGAGAATGGTGTCGAGGATCTCCCTCTGTCCCTTTTCGTCGTCCACTATCAAAATGCTGCCGGGCATACAAACTCTCCTGGAATTAAACCTCACCCTGCTTCTTCATCGGCAGGATGATGGTGAATGTCGTTCCGCTGCCGAGCCGGCTTTCAACTACCAGCTCGCCGCCGTGTTCCTTGATGATGCGTTCGGTTATGGCCAGCCCTAGGCCGATGCCGGCCTCTTTCGTGGTGAAGTAGGGCTGGAAGATCTTGTCGATGTCGTTAGGCTCTATGCCTGACCCCTGATCCGTAAAGGTGAGCCGGAACCGGTTTTCCGCGGCGCTGAAGGAGGCGCCGAGGGTTATCTTCCCTCCGTCTGGCATGGCTTGCGCTGCGTTGGTTATGAAATTGAACAGGCAGTTGCGCATCAGTTCGGGATCGACCTGCATGGGGGGGAGGTCGGCGGGGATATCCGCCACCACCTGGATGTGCTGCTCGTTCAGCTTGTCCTGCAGAAGCGGCATGGCCTTGGAGATCAGCTCCGGGTAACGAACTTCGTGGAGGCGCAGCTTGAGCGGCCGGCCGTAGTTCATGAAGTTGAGGACCATGTAATTGGCCTTACGCACCTCTTCCTTGATGTTGTCGGCAATGGATTCCAGTTCGCTGCCGCGCTCGGGACAGGAGGGGAGCAGTTCGCTTTTCAGGTGGTCAATGGCCAGGCTGATGTAGTTGAGAGGGTTCCTGATCTCATGGGCGATCCCCGATGCCAGCTGCCCCACCTTGGACAGGTGCTCCGCCTCGTAGAGCCGCTTTTCCAGGTGCTCCTTTTCCCTGAGCTTCTCCACCATCTCGTTGAAGCTTTCGGCCAGTTCGCCGATCTCGTCCTTGCTGTTCACCGGGAAGGTGACCGACAGGTCGCCGGCCGAGACTTTCTTGACCCCCGCAGCCAGCCTGTTGATCGGGTCGGTATATCTCCTGGCGAGGTAGATGGTGAGAAAAATGCCGAACATGAAGATCATGCTGGTGGCCATCAGCCTGCGGAGAAAATTGGCGTGCTGGATGTCCCGGATGTTGTCGAGCAGCAGGTTGATCTGCACGTAGCCGAGCTGCTCGTCACCGACGATGACCGGGACGACCAGGTCGTAAGGGCGGAGGGAATGGGAGCCGGTGGTCCCTTTCCCCTTGCGCGACGCCTTGAGCCCCTTTTCCAGTTTTTTGATCTCCCGTTTTTTCCCCACCTTGTCCGGGTCCGAAGAGTTGATGATCTCCCCTTCGTTGTTGATGATGTTTACCTCGTTGATCCCCTTGTTTCTCGCCTGCTTCAGGTAATCCTTCAGACGCACGTTTTCCACGTCGGTTTCCGAGGTCAGGTCTTCCACGCTCAGCTGGATCGCCTTGGAAACCTCGGTGGAGCTTTCCTGCATCTCCTGGACCAGGTCGTTCTGGCTGTACTGGTTCATGAGGAACAGGATTATCGTGGCGATGATCAGCAGGGAAAGCATCATCATCACCAGTTTCGTATTGAGTTTCACGGGTCGGGTCCCTTTTCGTAATTATGCGTAAATAGAAGTGATTATACAACAGCGTACCCGGGTAGACAAGGAGTATGTCCCGCTAGAAACGTCCTAAAGAAATCTGAGCTGCCGCCGATACGCTAGATGCGGCAGCAAACAACCGATGACGAACGGACGAAATATGGACTACAGCGTAAACAGGATAGCGGGGACGTTGGCCGTTGACCCGGACAAACACGGTTCCGACAGGGAGAAGAAGAGACGGCCGGTGCGGAGGGGCGAGGGGCACGACAGTATCACCATCTCCGACGAGGCAAGGCGGCGCAGTGAAGCGACGGCGGAGGAGGAGACTATTCCGGCCGAGTATGAGCTGCT
>DAIEGL010000275.1 GCA_027356255.1 Geobacter sp.
CTGAAGTTCTTCTTGATCTGCCTGGCCAGTTCCTCCCCCAGGTGAAAGTGGTCGATGTCGCCGAAAGTGAGGTGGAAGAGCTCGGCCGGGGCCTGGCAGTAGCTGTCGAAGAGCGCTTCGAGGGTCTCCCTCGCCTGCAACCCGCCACCGATGAAGAAGACGTTTTCCTCCCGACGGAGTTCGGTTGCCGCTGCCGGTCTCGCCGGGCGGGAGATCAGTGCGCGGAGTTTGTCCTGGTCGATGGTCATGGCAGTAAGTCAGGAGCGAGGATAAAGGATCGAGGTCAGAAACCTGGCTCCCTGCACCTCGATCCTTTATCCTCGCTCCTCGTTCCTTTATTCCCCCACCTTTTCGATGGTGAGCACGTAGTGACCGTCCGCTTCCTTGAGCCCGATGAGCTTGTGCCCCTCCCCCTTCAGGCTGCGCGGCACATTCTTGACCGGTTCGCCGTCATCGAGGAGAAACTCCACCACCGCCCCCTCGTCCAGCATTTCCAGGGCCAGCTTGGCCTTGACGAAGTTCGTCGGGCAGGAAACCCCTCTCAAATCTACTGTATGCATATATTCCTCCGCGGCTTCGCTGGATAGGAGCGAGGTCCGAGGTGCGAGGTTCGAGGATCCAACCCTTGTTCCTTGTTCCTTGTTCCTTGTTCCTCGTTCCTTGTGCCTCGTTCCTCGATCCCCTTACGCTCCCACCTGGGTCGAGATCACCTGCGGCGCAATGGTCTTCTCCACCACGTATTCGGGAAATCTGGGCCGCAGGCGGCTCAGGAGCGAGTCTGGGCCTTCCTTGATGATGATGTCGCCGATCCTGACCCGTCCTGACCCGTCCGCCTTCTCCTTGTACCAGGCGAGGACAACGCTTATGAATTCCACCACCCGCTCTTCCGGGACAAATGTGGCGAACAGGGTGCCGACGAGGGGATGACGCCCCCACTTGCCGCCGATGCGTACCGTGTAGCCGATTTTCCCGGTTTTCCAGGCCTCGGTCGGGCAAACCTTGATGCAATCGCCGCAATAGATGCATTTGTCCGCGCTAAACACCGGCTTGCCGTCATCACCCATGGCAATGGCCCCTTCGGTGCACGACTTGGCGCAGAGACCGCAACTGATGCACTCCTCTTTCGAAAGCTCCGGCCAGATTGCCCCCTGGAAACCGACGTCGTTTGTGGCAGACTTGGGGCAGTCGAAGGGGCAGCCGGCAAAGCCGACCTTGAACTTGTGATGGCCGGTCGGGGTGCCGAACAGTTTCTCATCCACCTCCAGCGCCGCCTTCTGGGTATCCACGAGGCCGTTCGGATTGTATTCGCAGCCGCCGCAGGCCGTCGGCACCCGTACCCGTGCGCCGCAGGAGGCAACCCGCTGCTCTCCGTCGCCCAGCTCGGCGACCACCGCGTCGAAGTCCCTGAAGTTGATGTTGACGAGCTCGATGGATTGCCGCATGGAAAGGTGGACAAACTCGCCGCCGAACCGCTCGGCGACCTCCGCGATCTTCTTCAGCCGGGGCACCGTCATCCGGCCGCCGGGAACCCGCAGCCTGACGGTGAAGAGGTCTCTACCCCGCTCCTTGATGAAGCCGCCCGCCTTCAGATTGTTCAGATCGATACTCGTCTTGTTTTCGTCTGCCATAGCCCGCTCCATTGCCGATCAACCGGCTGTGCTTTGATACTACAAATTACTATCAAAATAGTCAAGATAAAATATTAAGATATAGTACGGCAAATGAGTAAAGAATGTGGCGAGGGCTAAATGACCCCGATCGCTTCAGGTTCGACCCGGCCGGCAGCGATGCGGAAGGAATTGAGCACCGGCCGCCCCGGCTCTGCCAGGGAGACGATGAGATAGGAGACGTTTGGGGTCAGGGCCAGGCGGATATCCTCCTCGGATGGTCGCGCGGGGGTCTCCGGGTGGGAATGGTAGATGGCGAGCATCTCCAGGCCGCCGGTCCGCAACTCCTTGACCACCGAGAACTGCTCCCGCGGCTCCATCGTGAAGTGCTCGTTACTCTGGTCCGTGTTGGTCATCCGGTATATGGCGGAGACGACGCCGTCACGGCCGCCGAGAATGCCGCACACCTCTATGGGGAATCCCTCTTTCGCATGGGAGATGATATCGTCGTGGACAGCCTTGGGAATCTTCAGCATGAACAAACTTCCTTTTAGCCACAGATAAAGGCGGTAAAATCGGATTACGTCAAACCCAAGGTTTTATCCGCATTTATCCGTTTTTTCTGTGGCGATAATCGTTTTTCTTCTTCCTGTGGGCAGATCATCTATCATCAAGATCGCAGACGTTCAGGGCGTCCAGTTCGTCCTTAAGCTCGGTTATGGTCGGGTTCTCGCCGCAGATGGGACACTTTGCGCTCTTCTTCACCGGCACCTCGCGGAACCGCATCCGCAGCGCGTTGTAGGTGAGGAGGCGGTTCGTCAGGAGTTCCCCTTTGCCGAGCAGAAACTTGATCGCCTCGGTCGCCTGGATGGTGCCGATCACCCCGGGGAGCACGCCGATCACCCCCGCAACGGAGCAGGTGGGGATGGCATCCTTGGGTGGCGGGGTGGGAAAGATGCAGCGGTAGCAGGCCGACTCGCCCGGCTCGATGGTGAACGTCTGGCCGTCGAACTGGAGGATGCCGCCGTGGGAATAGGGCTTCCCCGCCAGGACGCAGGCATCATTGATGAGGAACTTGGCGGCGAAGTTGTCGGTGCCGTCGATGACGAAGTCGTAATCCTTGATGATCTCCCCGATGTTGGCGGAGCTGATCCACTCCCGGTAGGTGTTGACCTTCAGCTCCGGGTTGATCGCCTGCATCTTTTCCTTGGCGGACAGGACCTTGGCAACCCCCACGTCCTTGGTCTGGTGGATCACCTGGCGCTGGAGGTTGGAGAGGTCCACCACGTCCGCATCGGCGATGCCGATGGTCCCAACCCCAGCAGCGGCCAGGTAGAGGGCGATGGGGGAGCCGAGGCCGCCGGCGCCGATGATCATAACCCGGCCGTCGAACAGCTTTTGCTGTCCCTTGCCGCCGACTTCCTTAAGGATGATGTGCCGCGAATAGCGGGCAATCTGTTCTTCGCTCAGCATCAGCGACCCCCTCCGCCCATGAAGTAGAGGAACTCGACGCTGTCGCCGTCCTTCACCAGCGTGGTTTCAAAGTTCTCCCGCTCCAGGATGTCGCCGTTCAGTTCGACCGTCACGTAATCGGGCTGCTCCACCTTGAGCTCCGTCAGGAGCGCGGGGATGTTTACCGCATCTTTGCCGTCGATGGCCGCTTTCTTGCCGTTTACCGTCAGATTCATCATTAAGTCTCCTCCATCAAAGGTTGTTGAGGGCGGTGTCAAAGTCCTCAATTATATCATCAATAGTCTCGATACCAACAGATACCCGCACCATCTCCTCCTTGACCCCCATCAGCCCCTTTTCTTCCGGGCCGAAGTCGCTGCAGATGGTGCTGGCGGGATGGATGACCAGGGTCTTTGCATCGCCGATGTTAGCCAGGTTTCTTGCCAGGACGAGTCCGTTTATGAACCTGAAGGCCTCGGCCTTGTCGGCAAGGCCGAAGGTCAGCACACCGCCGAACCGGCCGCCGTAGAGCCGCTTTGCCACCCCGTGGCAAGGGGAGTCTTCAAGCCCCGGATAGTTGACCCACCCCACCCGGGCGTGCCCCTTCAAAAACCGCGCGAGTCCCAGGGCATTTGCGCAGTGCCTCTCCATTCTGAGGGCAAGGGTCTCGATCCCCTCGGAAAGGAGAAACGAGTTCATCGGGGCCGGGCAGGCGCCGAAGTCCTTGTGCATCAGCTTTCTCACCCGGGCGGTGAAGGCAAAGCCGCGGTACTTGCTGAAAAACGGCGCAAAGTGGGGATACTTGCCGCTCTGCCAGTTGAATCTGCCCAGATCGACAATGGCCCCGCCGATGGTGCTCCCGGTGCCGTTGATGAACTTGCTGGTCGAGTGTACCACGATATCGGCCCGAAGGTCAGCCCCCCTCGCCAGATACGGGGTGGTGACGGTGGCATCCACCATGAGCGGCACACCCGCC
This sequence comes from Geobacter sp., assembly GCA_027356255.1. Lineage (GTDB taxonomy): Bacteria > Desulfobacterota > Desulfuromonadia > Geobacterales > Geobacteraceae > Geotalea. The sequence goes on from DAIEGL010000275.1 coordinate 4,036, forward strand.
TCCCCGGCGATGGCAGAGAGCTCATGGATGTCGGGGACATCCATCTTCGGATTGCCGATGGTCTCCACAAAGATCAGGCGGGTCCTTTCGTTGATCGCCCCCCTGACCGCCGCGAGGTCCGTCGGGTTGACGAAGGCGGTCTTTATCCCGTAGTTGGAGAGGGTGTCCCTGAACAGGGAAAAGGTGCCGCCGAACAGGGACGACGAGGCCAGTATCTCGTCGCCGCTCCTGACTATGGCCAGAACCGCCGTGGTGATGGCTGCCATCCCTGAAGCGGTGGCGATTGCCGCAATGCCGCCGTCCAGGAGCGCCAGGCGCTTTTCCAGGCTTTCAGTGGTTGGATTGCCGACGCGGGTGTAGACCTGCCCCAGTTTCCGGCCGCGAAAGATATCTTCCAGTTCCTCTGCCGTTTTGTGGGCAAAGGAGGAAGACTGGACAATGGGAACCGTGGTGGCTCCTCCCGGCCCGGGCTCCGAACCACCGTGAACCAGGAGCGTGTCAAAGCTGAATTTTCTCGCCGTGCCTGTCATCCGTTCTCCCCTTAGCAAAAAAGCCCCATCTTTACTGAAAAGGGGCTTTTCCGGATAGGACCGTTGAGCACCCCACCTCATCTTCGCCTGGTGTCGGCAGGATTTAGCACCTGCGTTCGCTTAGCGAACCGGTTGCGTGGTTTCACAGGGCCTTCCCCTCCGCCACTCTCGATAAAGCACGGGTTTTGTCTTGAATTATCTATCCAGACCCTACACCATCTTAAACGTAATTGTCAAGTTAATCGGCAATGTTAGTTTAGTTTTTTGGTGTAGTACAGTTAATCCACTTTGTCAAAATTTACTAGTTGATTGCTAGACCGCGTACCGGCACCTTCCGACATTTCCGGGACGGCTGCCGTGGCTTCGGGAGTGAGCGACAGAGCCGCAGCGGCGAGCGGACACCCGCCCGAGATGGAAAGAAGCACCTTCGCCTGCAAGCGGATATGCAGACGATCAATTGGGATACGGTGCAAGGTCCGCAGCTGCGGCGACCGAGCGAACGGACGAAGTCGCGGCAGCCGTCCTTCCCCGAAATCCCGGTTAAGCCATAAAAAAAGGACCCGGGCCATGGACCCGAATCCTTTTATGTTTCCGCAATGAAGTGCGCCTATTTTGCCGGACTCCCTCCCCGCACCGGCCAGAGGCAGTACGGTTTCGCCTCGGACTTGGGCAGGACCCGGCCGCCGGCCAGGTCGGCCACCCACATCTCCTCCGGCGACTGGCGCGTCGAAGTCCAGTAGTCGTAGTCACGCACATTGATGAAACCCAGTTGCCGCAATTTCTGGAAAGGCCATGTCTCCAGCTTGTCCCTCTCATACCCGAGGCTCTTCGCATAGGCGATCAGCTCGGCCATCTCTTCCCTGGTCGGCACCCGCCAGTCGGCATAGCCGGCGTAGTTGTCGCTGTTCAGCTTCTGGATGAAGGAGTAGACGTTGTCGTCCGCCTTCCAGAGGAGCGGCTTGCCGGGGAGATTGGCGTTCCGCGACCAGACCAGGCCGGTCCCCTGATCGACGGCGGTCTGGTCGAGGAATACGAAGCTGTGGTTCGGGGCGCACGCCGCAAGGAGGAGCCCCACGCACAAAAGCACGATCGTTTTCATTTTCTACCCCCCGAACATGGAGCGGTTGAGAACCTTGCGGATCTCCTTTTCGTCCGACCATTCGAGTATGCCCGTCTTCAGATTCTTCAGGCTCATGGTGAACTTATAGTAGACGTCGGTGACGCTCCCCGCCTGCTGCCTGATTTCCGAGAAATTGGAGGTCAGCAGGAATTCCGCCCCGATCTGCTGGCCGAAGTTGACGGCGGTCTTCTTGTTGACGAGGCCGCTCTCCTGCTGGGTCCGGATCTCCTCGATCGCCGCATCGTCCGTAGTGCGGTCTATGAACCGGAACTTGCCGGTCTTGATCAGTTTTGCCCTGATGGAATCGGTGACCGATTCCGTATCTATGTGCTGCATGGTCTTGTTCTTCACCTTGTCCACTGTAAGCACGGGACGCCGCTGGCCGGTAAGTTCGACCACGGGAGGAAAGGTGACGAGGGAATCGACCATCGACTCTGCGATCTGCTGCAGGTCGGACGAACCGAATTCGGTGCTGAGCGGTTTTGCCGAACCCGCATCGCCGTACTGGACGGTGTTGGCGGCACAACCGGCCAGGGACATTGCGGCAATCGACAGGCAGAGCAACAGGCTGCGTAGATATTGCATGATATGAACTCCTCTCCTTTTTAATTTAATCGTCGGTTTCCCGGATCTTCAGCTTGAACTCGCGGCCGCGGGGGTCAGGCGCGACGCCCTGGATCGTCCTCGTCTCCCGGCCATAGACAATAAACGGTTTCCAGACGGTAGTGCCCCCGCCGACCGCCATCCCCTGGGCATCTAACCAGTCGAAGGCATACTGGATGTTGATGGTGTCGCGGTCCCTTGAGCGGAGCGAGACCTGCGCCTTCATCATGTCCCCCGCCAGGGCGCTTTTCATGTCAACGACCTCGATCTCCCCGGCCAGACTGGAGTTGTTGATCACCACGTTCTTGTTGAGGATCCGTTCCCCTTCCTGGTTCCATCCCGTCTTTCCCGCCGCCTCGATGCCGGCGGTGGTGCTGCAACCCGCCAACGATGTCAAGAGCGACAGGCCGAGCAGTACCGCCGACAGGCGCCCCCTGTTTCCGCATATAAAACCGTACATTGCATCTCCTTTCATCACCATTTGAGTGGTTTGTCGCCGGAACCGGGGGTCAATGGCTCATCGGCAACCGGCTCCGCCTTGACGGGTTTTGCCTTGACGGGGCGAACGATGCACCCCTTGGCAATCCCCATGTCGTCGCCGCTGAGCCGGGCGAAGCTCTGCTTTTTGTCCAGGCGGTCAACAACGGCCTGCCCGACCGGCACCTCGTTCCGATAGACCTCCCCCGTGTCGTCGTCCTTAACGTCCTGGGTGGCGTAGATCTCGACCAGGTCCCCCGTGCCGAAGCCCGCCTCGCTCCCCCTGTTTATCATAATTTGCTTGCCGGTGACAGCCAAAACCTTGGCCGGGCGGAGCAGTCCGACCAGTTCCCGGGAAAGCTTCTGCGCCGTCTCCCTGGCAAGCGCCACCAGCGCCTGCTCGCTGCCGCGCACCTGACCCGGGCGCCCCCCCTCCACCACTTCCTCCTTCGCCAACTGCACGCTGGGGGAATCGGGGAGCACCTTGCCGCTCGTCGTGTCGATCACCTGCACCGTCGCCGAGAGAAACAGCTTGCGGTTCATGTCTGCCCGCCCGATCTTCCGGTATTCGACGGTTTCGGCGCTGTCCTCGAAGGCATCCACGACGGGGAGAAAAGCAAACCGGGCGCCCGCCATCTTGCCGGCCTGCGCCGCACGGCTGTCGTTTTCATCCACGTTGCCGCTCTGGGCGAAGTCCTGTTCCAGCTTCAGCTCGCTTAACCGCTTGCGCTCCACCAGCTGAAAGACCCTGGTCCCGTTGAGCGCATTGATGAACTGGGTGTCCAGGGATTCCAGCGCCCGGTTAAGCTCCACCCCCCGCCCCTGTCGTTCGGCGGCCTCGATCACGGAAGGCTTTACCTGCAGCGCGCCGATGAAGATCGTGTCCTTCTCCCCCTGGGACAGCTCTGCCGCCGCCCCCTCCACATTACTCTGGACGGTCACTTCCGCCGTCGGCAGGCTTTTGACCGTCATGTTCCTGATCCGTCCCACCTTGCCGGAGACATTCTCGGCGATCCGCTGCGCGCCGGCGTCGAGAAGCCTCGGAACGATCTCGCTCGTCTCGACGGAGAGGTTCTCCCCCGCCGAAACGCGCTCCGAAACGGTCACCGTATCGCCGTAGACGCTCCTCCCCTGGTTCCCCTCCAGGACTTTCAGGGCGATCCGGAGATGGAAGATATTGTCCTGTGTCCGTGCACCGTAGCCGGAGAAGCTCTTCGTCTCCTTACCCATGGAGTTGATGGTGGCGACGATTATGTAATCGGCGCCGATCATCTGGGCAATGCGCAGGGCGGAAGCCCCGGTTATGGACTCTTCCACGTCTGCCCCGGATTTCCCCGCGGCCGCCTCAAGCTGCCGGAGGCTCTTCCGGATGGCGGCGTCACCGTCGATGATGGAAAACCCTTTCTCCGTCAGACGGGTGGTGATCAGATCGTTCAGCACGTCGAGCTTGTCGCGGAACTCTTCTCCGGCCCTGTTCTGGACGAAGATGGCCGCACGCAGCATGGGCTTTTCGTCCGCCTTTGCAGGTTCCCCGTCGCCAAAGGCGAATGCCGGCAGGAGACAGAAAAGCGCGCTCAGGACCAACCACAATTTATTCCTCATATACCCTCCCCGTGACTCATAACGATTAAAAAACTAGGGCCGTCCTGTACATCTCCTCCCCCGCCCTGACCACCCTGAGGATTGTCTTTCCCCCCTCCCGGATATCCACCTCCACCTTCGCTGCGGCCATGGACCCCTCATGTTGCAGGGTCAGCGAGTGTCTCCCCGCCGACAGGGTGACCCGCATGATCTGCGCATCCTCGGGGAGCGTGATCCAGCTTCGCAGGTCGGCATTCTCGCTGGCCAGGTTCCACAAGGTCGCGCCGAAAAAGCCCAGCGCTCCGAGCTTGTCCTTCGCCATCTTGGCTGTGGCTCCTTTCGCAATGGCCCGCAGGGTCTGGCGGATGGCCAGTGCCGGGACATTCTCCTTCAGCGACTTTACGGCCAGCGCCCTGATGTCGCAGATCGGTTCGGTGGAGCCGACCGCCGCCCCACCCTCGGTCACGACCAGGGGGCTTGCCGGAATCCAGTGGTTCGTGTAAACGGGAAATGCCGTTGCAATGACCCCCACTTTCGGTACGGGGATGGGGATCTTCACCTCCTGCTTCTGGGGGGCGAACCCGTCCTCGAAGAGGACGAGCAATTCGCCGGCATCCTTCCCGATCTCGTTCCCCACCGCTGCCGGGTCGATCCCGAAACGGGCCTTGAGCTCATCCAGCTCCTGGGACATTTCCAGTTTCCTGGCCAGTCGGACGACCTCCCTTTGCAGGATGGAATTTCCCGGGAAGATCTCCAGGGCCTTCTTATAGTCGATGTAGGCGTCGTTCGGCTGGTTGGTGAGCTCGTAGACAACCCCCGAGAGGTAGAAGGTATAGGCATTCTGGAAGGAGTTCTTCACCTTGCCGGCAATCTCGTCCAGCTGGGCGTACTGGCTCGCCAGCGCGCTGTTCTGCAGCGGGTCTCCGACCTTCTTTTCCTCTGCCTCCTCCTGCGCCCCCTCCAGCTCCCGCTCATGCCTCTTCAGGGCCTCCTCCTGTTCGGCGTTGGCGCGGCGGATCTCCACCCCGGCCCCTTCCAGGTCCTTTTTTGCGAGATAGTTCATGGCCTGGAAGTGGTAGAGCATCACCCGCTCGTACCCTTCCCCCTCGTAGGGGATGGCGTTGTCGTTTACCGTAACGGCGGCCGCCTGGGAAGCGACACCGGAAGCGCTGATGATGGCCTTCTGCTCTTTCTCCCGGATGGACTCCATGCTGGCGGAGAAGTTCTGCATGCTGGCGTCGGTGTTGCCGACGATCTGGGCGATGCGCCCCAGCTCCATGTTATACAGGATCATGTCGCGGCTTCTGGACTCCCTCGTGAGGCAACTGCTGAAGTCGATCGGTTTTCCGCTCCGGAGATCGGCTATCAACGGGTTGATTTTTTTCGGGTAGGCGGTGAATGTGGTCGTCCCGGCACAGCCGCCCATCAGGAGCAGCGTCGCTACGGCCGCAAGGAAAGGTAGGGGTTTCGTCAGGAGAGCCCTGTCTCTGAAGCGCCTGTGGCTGACATGGTGCATGAATCCCCCCGGATAAAATAAAAGCGCCCATCCCGACAGCGGGGATGGGCGCTTTACAGTGCGAAAACATCCATCTGCTCTTCGGTAACCGGCAATCCATCCCATGGACCCTTGGGTTTTGCGTCGCTGGATTACTCCAGCTTTGCTCTTATCGGCAGCAGTACAAAAGATTTGAATTTTAAGGAATCGCTACTTAAATAACCAACTTGCCCCCTGAATGCAACAGCTTATTGATGAAAACATGAAAAAGGGGAGACCACTCACATGACCTCCCCTCAAAAACCGGAAAACCATCCAATTATGCGACGAGCGGCGTAAGCGCCCGCTTCATCTTTTTCAGCGCGCCCTCCTCGATCTGCCGCACCCGCTCGCGGGAGATGGAAAAATGGTCGGCGATCTCCTGGAGCGTCAGGGGTTCATCCGAGGAGACCCGCCGTTCGA
>DAIEGL010000041.1 GCA_027356255.1 Geobacter sp.
CGATTCGAAGAAATTCCAGGAGTGGGCGACGGAGGCGATGAATCTCCTGCAACGGGTGTTCGGCGGGGATAGCGTCCATTACCAGAACTTCGACGCCATATATTCGAAGATCATCAACATCGCCTACCTGGAGAGCTTCAATACCTGCAAGGGGATACTCAAGGCGGCGCAGGAAGACTACGAGGGCGGCAACACCTTCGAACTGCACGACCACCTCCACGAGGCGGTCCTGAAATACGTCTCGAACGAGGCCTTGGAGCTGCTCCGTACCGGGCAAAAGGAGGCCGCCTGCATCCTGTCGGTCGTCGCCCTGGAATCGGCCCTGAAGGAGCTGTGCGACCGGGCGGGGCTTCCGGTTGGGGGGCACGATGAGATGAACAAGGGCCTCTACAAGGCGGGGGTCTACTCCATCGGCACGCAACAGCGGGTCAGCGACTGGGGGTGCATCAGGGACGACATCCTGCGCGGGCTGAGCGACCAGTATTCAGTCTCGGACGTGGACGTGATGCTGAGAGGGATCGAGCGCTTCGTTGCCAGGCACCTGACCGATGCGGCCGCCTCCCCATGAGTTTCCACTCTTTGGGACTCGCCATTGCGGCATCGGCGTAAGGCCGTCTGCCGCGACTTCGTCCGTTCGTTCGTTCGCCGAAGCTGCGGACCTTGCGCCGCCTTCCATGTAATCACCAGAATATCCGTTTACCGGCGACGGTGCTTCTTTCAGCCCCGGCCGGGTGTCCGCTCGCCGCTCCGGCTCTGTCACTCACTCCCGAAGCCACGGCAGCCGTCCCCGGAATTGCCGAAAAATTTCACAAGTTACAAACAAACAGCCCCCTCCCCCCTGGCGGTGGAGGGCTAGGGAAGGGGAGAGATTCTCCCGCAGATGTCGATCACGATCCCCGAGAGAAGCCCGACCAGATAGAGGATGGAGAGGAGGACCGCCAGCCGGAATCGCCCCTTTACCAGGCAGAGATAGGAACCGAACAGGTAGGAAAGCCCGAGGCAGAGGGAGAAGAGGGCGAATCGACCGGAACAGGCGCCAGTGAACCAGAGGGCTGTGGCAGCGGGGAGGAGCATGGCGATGAAGAGAAGCGCGCATCGTTTCGTGTATGCCTCTCCCCGGACCAAGGGCAAGACCGGGATGCCTCCCTGCCGGTAATCGTCCTGATGCAAGAGCGCCAGCGCCCAGAAATGGGGGGGCTGCCAGAGGAGCATGACGAGAAAAAGGAGGAGGGGGGCGCCGGTGATGCCTCCCCCGGCGGCGCTTGCACCGATCAGGACCGGCAGCGCACCCGGAATCCCGCCTGGCATGACCCCCCAGGGCGAGCGGCGCTTGAAACAGAGGGTGTAGAGAGGAGCGTAAGCGAGGACCGCGGACAGGAGCAGGATGGCCGTCAGCGTAGGGAGGAACGCCGCGCAGAGCGCCAGCGCTACGGCCAGCATCCCCACCGCCGCACCCGTTGCCCTGATCGCCCCGATCCGCTCAAGAGACGCAACCCGCCTTTGTAGCCTGGCCATCCGGATATCCGTTTCCGCCTCCAGAACGCCGTTGATCAGGGCGGCAGTGGCAGCGGCCAAAACGAGCGCAACCAGGCAGGCCAGGCACTCCCTTGCCCCGGGCACACCGCCTTTCCCCAAGAGCATGCCGCTAAAACAGGCCAGGGCCGAGGCCGCAACGATTCCCGGCTTGGTCAGGGCGAAAAAGGCTGCACACCACCCCTCTTTTCCCTCCGCACGGTTTTCCCCCGTTTGCGCTATGATGTCGATGGCACTTCCCCCTTTCCCTTCACATTACGCGACATCGCCCCGATCTGCCTGTGGTCCAGGGTGCAGACCCGGGACCGGAAACCATTCTCGGTCAGGTTGCCGCGGTTATCGTCTGTTAATGCCGTGTCCATAGCGCTCCGTACGCTTTCGCCCGTTGGTTCAGGGGTGACGATGAAGTACATTCAAGTATAGCATGTACGGTACGGTGCGCTCGCTTTCGGGTGGGAAATGTCTGATGAAACGACCTTGAAGCGTTGCCAATTGGAAGTTGATGTGCTAAAGGTGGCGCATGCGAGAAGCGCATGGATGGTGATAAACGGCAAGCCACAATTAAAAACAGGAGAGAATATGAGCAGTTTGCCTAAATGTCCGAAATGCAGTTCAGAATACACATACGAAGACGGAAATATGTATGTTTGCCCGGAATGCGCCCATGAATGGGCGATGATTGCGGCTGAAGAGAGCAGTGAGCAACAGCGTGTCGTGCGTGATGCCTACGGGAACGTACTGAATGACGGTGACTCTGTCACGGTGGTGAAAGACCTGAAGATAAAGGGCTCGACATCTGTGGTTAAGGTGGGGACCAAGGTCAGGAATATCCGTCTTATCGAGGGGGACCATGATATCGACTGCAAGATTGACGGCATTGGCGCGATGCAGTTGAAATCGGAGTTCGTGAAGAAGGCATAGCTCAGAGAAAATACCTTCATTGCTGGTAACATTCGCCCGGCGCAAATTCCAAGCCCAGCGAAGGAAGAAGAGACGGCCATGAATGTGGAACAGATGAAAACCGTGTTGCGGGAGATCCTCACCAAGACCGACCTGACGCCATGCGTGGTGGGGCACCGCGGGGTCGGCAAGACCGCCGGCATTATCCAGGTCTGCCGGGAGATCGGCCGCCGGTACGTGCCGCTCCGGCTCGGGCAGATGGAGGTCGGGGACCTGGTCGGGATCCCCTACCGGGACGGCGGGGTGATGCACTGGTCGCGCCCCTCCTGGTGGCCCGACGACGAGGCGCCCGAGACCATAGTCCACTGCGACGAGCTGAACCGGGCCCAGCAGGAGGACACCCTCCAGGCGATCTTCCAGTTCGTCGAGCCCTCCGCAGAAGGGCAGAGCCGCGCCCTGCACACCCACAAGCTCAACCTGCGCCACAAGGTGGTGGTGACCATCAATCCGCCGGACGGCACCTACCAGGTGGCGACCCTCGACCGGGCGCTCATCGACCGGATGGTGATGCTCTATGTGGAAACCGATTACGGCTGCTGGGCCCGCTACGCCATGGCCCGTGAGCTCGACGGCGGGGTGCGGGGCTTCCTGGCGGGAAACCCCCACTTCCTGGCCCGGCAGGGGAGCCCTCTGGACATGGAGGTGGAGCCGACCGAGCGGGGGTGGGAGATGGTCAGCACCCTGCGCCGGCTCTGCCGCTTCCCCCGTGAGCTGGAGATGGAGGTCTACGCCGGCGTCATCGGCAGGGAGGCGGCCGTCTCATTTCTCAGGTGGTGCGCGGATCACTCCCACCGGCCGGTTGCGGCAAGGGAAGTGCTCGACAACTGGCCCGTTGTGGCGGAGCAGGCAGCCGGGCAGCGCGACGACGCCCAGGCCGCGACCATGAACGAGCTTTTGACTCTGCTCCAGGCAGCGACGACGGTCTCCGGCCAGCAGGAGGAGAACCTTGTGGCTTATCTGGACTGCCTCCCCCGCGACATGCGCTTCGGCCTCGTCAAGTCGCTCCTCAAGGTCCCTCCCGTGGCACAGGCCCTCTGCCAGGACAAATACGACGGGGTTGTGCTGGACGCGATCCGCCGGATAAGCGCGGAGGCGTGAGTCTTTCCCATGAACAGCATACTGGAAAACGCCGTCGTCCGGTTCCTCAGGGAGCGTCCCTTCTATGGCCAGTTCCTCCTCAACTTCCGCCGGGAAGAGTGCTCCGGTGAGCAGCCCCTCGGGGTGACCATCCGTGCCGGGGTGCCGGTGCTGGCGGTCAACGGCGAGAGATTCGCCCGGCTTGCGCAGTCGGAGCAGGAGGGGCTCCTGGAGCACGCGATCAAGCATGTGCTCCATCTGCACATGGCGCGCCGCAAGGGTCGAAACGGCCACGACTGGGACATCGCCTGCGACCTGGCCATAAATCCCTCCATCGCCTCACTCCCCGAAGAGGCGCCTTTCCCTGCTGCCTACAGGCAGCCGGACGGCCTGGCGGCAGAGGAGTACTACGCCCGGCTCACCTCCCCCTTCGATACCGGCAACCTGGCCGGTGGCGGGGTCGGTACGGCAAGCCGCGACAGCGGCGGCCATGCGGGGCCGGGGGATGGTAGCGTTCCCCGGCTTTCAGGGAGCACCGTAGACGACCACACCCTCTGGGAAGAGGCCGACAGCACGCCGCTTCGCCTGGCGGAGGAGGTGGTGCGGGGGATGGTGAACGATGCCCTGCGCGCCGCCGACGGTGAGGCGCCGGCGGACATCCGCCGGCTCGTCGCGGGACTCCTGACGCCGTCACCGGTCCCCTGGCGTCAGCTCCTGCGCCAGTTCGTGGCGACCGCAGGAAGGGTGGGGCGTCAGAGCACATGGAGCCGGGAGCACCGCCGCTTCGAGCACGCGACCCCAGGCAGCCGCAAGCGCCATCGCCTCAACCTGCTGGTCGGGGTGGACGTGAGCGACTCCACCGACGCCCCCATCCTGCGCGAGGAGTTCGCCCGGGAGCTCATGAGGATCGCCCGCGGCCGGGAGGCTGAGATCACGGTCCTCTACGCAAACAGCCGCATCCAGCGGATTGCCAATCTGCGGGGGAGCGGGGTGCAGGTCGAGAGTTACTTTGGTGGCGGCTTCACGGATCTCAGGCCGGTCTTCGATCATGCCAGGACCATGCAGCCGCTGCCGGCCGCGGTGATCTATCTCACCGACGGCTTCGGCCAGGCGCCGGAGGCGATGGAATTTCCGACCCTCTGGGTGCTGACCAAAGCCGGGGAAAAGCCGGTCCCCTGGGGAGTGGAGCTGCGGCTGGACGTATGAGTTCACAGAGGCATGGAGAAAACCTGAAAAGCGCGTTTGCCACAGATAAAAGCGGAAAAGGCGGATTTAACCCCAAAAGCTGTTTTTTGTTTGAAAGGACCGATATGATGGAAGAGTTTGCACCTATGACCGCGGATTCCGTGCGGGAGATGCTGGAAGGGGCGGGGGCGGAGGCAATGGTCCGGTCCGGCCGCTCCGACAGCTACGGCGCGCCGCGGGATTTCACCTTCGAGGTGAGGGGGGTCTTTGCCAACGGCATGGGGCTTCAGATCGTCGCCCGCCAGTTCAATTACCGCGACCCTTGGGAGGCCGAGGGGAGGGTCAATGACATGGTGGACGTGTCGCTACTGAAGGACGGCGCCTATTCCCCGCTTCCCAAGGGGTACCCCTTCTTCCAGGGGACCGACATGGAGGAGGGAGTCGGGGAGACGTTGCTCCGGGAGATCATCGACTGTGTGCGCGAGCTGAACCCCAAATTGTACCTCCTCCAGGAACTGACCGGCGACATGTGATCGCCGGTCTTTTCTGGCAAGCCCTTCCTGCCATTCCAGTTTCCTCCCTCATTATGCCATTTCCCCTCCCAGAAAGAACAGTCTCCCGCCGTTCGCGTCGCCGGATGATGCGAATCTTGAGCGTAGTGATAAAATATTAATAAAAATCGGAGGTGCTTTATGGTCCGCTTTTTCGATCCTAAGGACGAGGCCGAGCTGGCGAGGGTGGAAGCCATATTGAAAAGGGGGGGGATCGAGTATTTCGTCTCCAGGGAGCCCGAGAAGGGGATAGGTCCGTTGCAGATCCAGGTGGCCGAAGAGGACCTGCCGAAGGCGGAGGAACTGGTACGGCGGAATCCCCGCTAGTCTGCGGCCGCCATGGAAAAGGACATTCTCACCGCCATCGTCGAGGTGGAGACGGAGATTCGGGAGCGGCTCGCAGCGGAGCGCAGTGAGGCGGAGGCGCGTCTTGAGCGATTGCGGCGGGAAGGGGATGAGGAGCTGTCGAGGGAAGAGGAGCGGCTTGAGATCGAGCTCAAGGGTGCGCTGGCAGCCGCCGGGAGAGATGCGGAGAGTCGGGGCGCAGCGCTTGTCGGCGATGCAGCCGCGTGGGCGGAGAGGCTGGCCGGGCTTGCAGACGAGGCCATGCTGCGGCAGATAATGAGGCATCTTGCCAGGATAGTGCCGGGGAAATAGCATGATAGTCGGGATGTCCAAGGTTGAGATCGTCGGACCGAAAGAGCTGCTCCTGCCGGTGCTTGCGTTTCTCAAGGAGCTCGGGGCGTTCCAGGTCGAACCGGACATCAGGGGCTTTGTCGCGGAGGCGGAGGAATCGCAGGTCAGGTCACTCCTCCTCGATGAAAAGAGCCTGGCGCAGCGCATCTACTTCGAAGACCTCCGGCGGAAGATCGATGAACTCAGCGCCTGTCTCCCCGTGGTTTCCGCCAGGAAGAGCTACCTGGACCCGCAGAGCGTGATCGACGTCATTGCCGCCGTCGTGGAGAAGCACGGCACCTACTTCAGGGGGATCTGCCTGAAGAAGGAGACCATGCGCAGGGAAGAGCGCGACCTCGGCCGCTACAAGGCCTTTCTCGAAGCCATCGAAGGGCTTTTGTCCGGCGTGGAGAAGAAGAGCGGCCTGGAGTTCATCGGGGTGACGATACAAGAGCCGGAACTCCTGGAGAAGCTGCGGGAACTGCTGGCCAGGCTGACCGGGGGGAGGTTCGAGGTCGTCACTTCGAAGGCGGCGGACGGGACCGTCATCGGGCTCATATCCACGGCAAAGGAGTTTTCGGAAAAGGTGAAGCGGGCGCTCTCCGAGGAGCGGATCCCGGAGCTCACCTTTCCCGCCTCGTTCGACCATCTCACCTTCCCGGAAAAGATCGGTTTTGCCCGGCAGCGTCTGGCCGAGCTCGCGGCAGGGATTGCGGCCATCGACTGGGAGCTGGAGCGGTTCGCGGGGCGCTGGACGGCCATTTACCAAAGGGTGCGGGAGTGGCTCGACGACCGGCTCTCCCTTCTCAGGCAGAGCGCCATGGTCCACGAGACCTCCATGTGTTTCTTCATCCACGGCTGGATGCCGTCGGCGGACGTGGCTTCCCTGGGAAAAGGGCTGAACGGGCGGTACGGCGGCAAGGTGGTGGTGGCGGAAAAGCGGATGCTTGAGGAGGACCTGGACCGGGTGCCGGTCGCCCTGAAGAACCCCCGCTACTTCAAACCCTTTGAACTGTTCGTCCGGCTCCTGCCGTTGCCGCGCTACACCTCGTTCGACCCGACCACGTTCATCGGCATCTTCTTCCCCCTCTTTTTCGGCATGATCCTGGGGGACGCCGGTTACGGGATGATCCTACTCGTCGTTTCCCTCATCCTGCTCAGGCGGGTCAAGAAAGGGAGCGCAGTCCGGGACGGGGCACATATCCTGCTCATATCCTCCACCTACGCCATCGTTTTCGGCCTGTTTTACGGCGAATTCTTCGGCAGCCTGGGGACCACGCTCACCGGCCTGGAAACGCCTTTCATCTCCAGGGAGAGGGGGATCGCGCCGATGCTCATCTTTGCGCTCTCGGTCGGCCTTGTCCAGGTGGTGCTGGGGCTCACCCTCGGCTTCCTGACGGCGGTGCGGCGCAAGACGAAGCGGGAGGCGTTTTTCAAGCTTCTCAACATCTTCATCATCCTCTGTCTGGCGGTCCTGGCGGTGTCGTTCTTCGAGCTCTTCCCCCGGGAAATGGCAGTGCCTGTGCTCCTCTCACTCCTCGCGGCCGTACTGGTCCTGATCGTCACCGGCGGCCTTTTGGCCCCCCTGGAGCTCTTGAAGAACATCGGCAACATCGTCTCCTATGCGAGGATCATGGCCATAGGGCTTGCGTCGGTCCTCCTCGCCAACGTGGCCAACCGCCTGGGGGGGATGACCGGCGACGTGGTGACCGGCGCGCTGGTCGCGGGGCTCCTCCA
>DAIEGL010000297.1 GCA_027356255.1 Geobacter sp.
TTGGCGCCACCATCGGTAACCAGTTTAACCGTTTCGATCTTAAATTCGCGGGTGTACGACTTCCTCTTCGATACCATGACTGTCCTCCATCTGCTGTTGTAGCAGCTTTTCGGACTGTCCACAATACCGGGGGAGATTCACACCTTCAAGGCATTCAGAGATGTAATACTTATGCTCTTCTTGCCGAAGCATGTAAATATGCCCTTCTTCATGGGACTGTCCGAGCACAAAACCTCCGGGCCGCCCATCGACGACATAGCCCATCCAAAGGAGATGGTAAAAATTGTTATGGTCACAAACAGCATTCAAGGGAAAAACCTCCGAGAGCATTTAGAAAAAACTTGCAGAGATATGTGTGATGGGGGTTTGGTTTAATTTTTCTTGTCTGCATAACGGGGCTGAGGGTGTGCGGGTTTCACCGCACCACCCGATGGTTAGGCGTTGTCAGAAATATTTGATTCCCACGCCCAAACGTGTAATCCGCAGGAAAGAGAAGAGGATATGCTTTTTTCGTTTCTCTTTCTTGATGTTCTCGCTCTTTTGCTGGCAGTAGTGTCACAGGGTAATAGATGAAATCTCGAATTCGTTGCTGAACTTCAGGACGCTGGGAGTTGAGCACCTGTGCATAGGCTTTCACACCCCAAGACTCTCCTAGGTTTAGAAAACTGCTGTAAATGATTTGTCCGTATGTCTTTGTGTTTATATCAAGACTCGTCAGCTTTATAGAGAATTGGAAGACACGGCCTAGAGCGGTCTTGTCCTTATTTTTATAGACTTTGTCCATTTCCGAAAGAAGATCCAGTCCCTTTGTTTTTGCAAAGGCACCCAAAGTGTCTACATTTGAATCTGTTATGTCGCCAAAAGGCATGCCATCATCTACGGCAGCAAATGCCGATGATAAGAGGCACAAGAACAAAGCCATACTGAGTATAATTTTCATTTTCTCCTCGTCCAACGGGGCGTGAGATCACCTGACGGTTTTTTGGTCAGGTGTATCTCTCTGGTTAGCCATGAATTTCCTGCCGCAGAGAACTTGCCCTCTTGCCGTCGCCAAAAGCATTACAGGTTTCAACTTGGCAAAGAATGATAAGAATCTGAGCTCCGCCCTGGAACTGGATTAAGAATTCCTTCCTCGGTTCTGGAAAACCAATGGCTCGATGAATGTCTGATGAAAGTGATTCGCAAAGGGTGGGGATGTTTCCCTTACAGTCCAAGTATTTCTCTCGATATTGCCAGGGGCGTGAGCCTTCCTTGGCTCCTAACCGGGAGCTTAAGCTTTCCTCAAATGCAATTTGTTCCTTCGGTTCCTTGAGATAATCGTAAGCAATTCCCATCATGCAAGTAAGTTGAAAGCCTTTCAAAAGATCCTCCAACTCACTTTCAGGCGCAATGTCTCGTGAGATTTGGGAGACATCTGCACCTTCTTTCTTAAGCTGAGAGAGCGACCCGAAGATGTATTCCTCTCTCAAGGCTTCAAATGCGCGAGAAATTGTGGCTATCACCTCAGGCCATTTCTCTGCTTCGACATACTTGCGTTTGCTGAATATTCCCATTTTTTTCCTTCTTTGGCTAACGGGGCCGGCCATGACCCGCCCGCCCAGCCTTTTCGGGCGGTCGGCGTCCATGGACGTGGTTATACCATGTCCTCCGGCTCCTTGGCCTCCCTTCGGGGAGAGAAAAGGAGAACTACAATGAACGACATTAACCCAAGTATTGAAAAAAAACTGGAGGCAGTAATCAAGATTTTGAAGGAACAATTCCCTGATCTTTCTCCTGCCTCCATTTCAGAGTTGGTTGCTCGAACGGTCCAAATAGATTTGTCTTGAATTGCCTTTTATTCTTGTTCTTCTGCCAGTTTTTTCAGGACGTTGTAAACATGTTCGATTGTGTCGGCAATTTCAATGCCTTTTTGCATCCCGCCACTTTCGGCAGCTTTGAGTCCCATTGAAACTGCTGTGTCGAAGCACCACTTTTTTGATACTGCTGATAAGGCCATTTGTAATTCCTCCTCTTGGGTAATGGTGCCCACTATAGAGCACTCGGTTTTTATGGGGTTAATTTATTTCTGGTATAACGGCTCTGGCCATGACCCGCGACCGAAGGGAGTCGGAGTCTATGGCCATGTTAGATCTCGCCTGTAATGATTTTGTTTAGAATCAGGCCAGCCGCAATCGCTACGGCACCGGCAATTGCCATCAGGACACCGAAATCATAACTTTTCTCTATTTCTCTTAGTTTGTCGTCTGTTCGGTGGTAATTCAGTTTTGGAATCTTCTGGTCAAACTTCAGGTTGTATTCTCCTCCTGCCACGTTGACAGACCCGACAGCACACATTCCTCCGACAAATGCAACCACAACCCCTGACCACAACAAGAGGGTTCCATATCTTGCACTTGTTATCGCAGCAACTCCCGCCATTAGTGCGAAAATTACCCCATCAATTATTGCTATAGTTTTTATCAGCATTTCATTTTCTCTCGATCTAACTCGTTATTGACCGGCCAGTGTTGGTATCTAATATTATATGCCAGTATATAATATTAGATGCTGGCATCTAAAGTTAGATGCCGGTCGGCATATAATATTAGATGCTTATCTATTCAACAGAAGTATCTAATATTATATGCTGGCATCTATTATTATATGCTTTCATGCGCCGCCGTTTTTCTTCCCGGCATCCAATATTATATGCTTTTCCAGTTCCGTCCCCTTGATCTTGTCATGCTGGATATACCATAACTTGACGTCGGGGTCCCACTTCCCGCCCATTGTTTTCGCCATTTTCCCCAATTCCCGTTCACCGTAGGATATCCGCACAGGAACAAGCGCATTATCCGCAACTTTTTGCTGCGGTACAGCAGGCAATTCCTTTTTTTCAACGATGAGTTCCACGGTCTTCAGGCGAGTCCGGTTCGTCTCGTCATAGCGGTAACGTACGCAGACGAGGGCGTCACCATACTTTTCAACCAGCGCCTTTGTTCCCTTCTGGCCAGGCTTCAGCTTCAGGCGGGTTACCATTCTTCACCCCGGAAATAACGATCTTTTGTGCCGCAGAACTATATCATTTACTTTTTGCGGCAATCAATTAAAATATCCGAATTTTAACTTTACTGCCTTGTTTTCCGGAGGAAAATCTGGGGTCTGGCTTCCAAGTTAACAAGTTAAGGCGGTACATGGGTACAGAGCGGCAAAGGCTTTGTCGAAACCGCACCTTTGTTTTCCGCCCGAAAAGGTAGTGTAAAGAGTTTTTCGCTGGCAGTTGCCTGAGTTGGAGCATGCCGGGAGAAGTCGTAAAGAGCGCCGCTGGCGCTCTTTTTTTTGCGGATCAGCCAATTACGGAATGAACCATCTTTCTTGACTCTACTGCGTCAATGGCGTATATTAATTCTATGGTCATCATCAAAACCCCCATTTTTACCAAGCAGCTCCTCTCCACCTTTTCCGAAGAGGAATATCGCCTGTTTCAGGCGACCCTGCTGGAACGACCTGATGCCGGAAAGATCATTCCCGGTGGCGCCGGCCTTCGCAAAGTGCGATGGGCAATGGGAGGGCGAGGGAAAAGTAGCGGTGTACGAGTGATCTACTACTGGTTCACGTCGCGGGGAACAATTCTGCTCCTGTTCATGTATCCGAAGAATGTTCAGGACAATTTGACCCAGGGCCAACTCAAACAACTCAAGAAGATCATTGAGGAGGAATACCATGAAGAATGAACTTTTTCAGGAACTGCTGGAGAGCGTAAAACAGGGAGCGGCGATCATGAAAGGCGCAATGCAGCCCTCCCGCTCGTTTGAATTTCCCGAGACCGAGGTTCGTGCACTGCGTGAGCAGTTCGGCCTTTCACAAGATAAGTTTGCCCACCTTGTAGGTATCAGCGTAGGAACGCTCCGTAACTGGGAACAGGGCCGCCGCAAACCGGAAGGACCGGCACGAGTGCTGTTACGAATCGCCTCCCGTCATCCAGAAGCCCTACTCGACATAGGAAAAGAACAAGTCTTAATGGCTGATACAAAGCGCTCAACCGGTCGCGCAAAAAAACTTCGCGCCGGTTAGCTCCCAGGCGTTGGGGTGCAATACAAGGCCACTAATCCAATTCTGAACGGAAAAGGGAAGGTATGATTAAGCCATTTATCAGGACGTTGTAGTTTGTTTAGGTAGTGTAAAGAGTTTTTCGCATTATTCTTGGGCTGGCAGTTGCCTGAGTTGGAGCATGCCGGGAGAAGTCGTAAGGAGCGCCGCTGGCGCTCTTTTTTTTGCGGATCAGCCAATTACGGAAATAAGCGCAGGACCGGGGTTGCGCCTTCTACTGCCAGGGCTCCGTGGTAATCTTCAGGCACTGGTACCTCGACGATCCGCCATGGGGAAGGTCCGCCATCATGGGCCTGGAAATCCATGGGCGCACAAGGCTGGTCGGGGAGGAGGGATACGGCGAAGCTGTCGGCTGGGCGGGAAAAGCCGGTGCCCAACCCTTTGAGATATGCTTCCTTGCGGGTCCAAAAGCGGTAGAAGGCCGACAGTTGCAGATTAGACGGAAGGTTGGACAGCTCCTGCCATTCGCCGGGGGCAAAGAAGCGCTGGGCAATCTCCCGGTACGGCAGATGTTCATCGACCCTTTCCAGGTCGATTCCAACCCGGCAATCGACGGCTACTGCCAGAACGGCCAGGTCATGGGCATGGGAGAGATTGAAATGGAGCGGCGCCCCTGTTTCCGCCAGGAGAGGTTTGCCGTGCTCACCTTCGATGATCCGCAGATGCGCCGGTTCAATATCCAGATAAGTTGCCAGAGTCTCGCGGAGAAAGCCGCGCCCTGCCACAAAGCGGTTCCTTTTCCGGCGGCTGAGCAGCCGGTCGGCCCTCGCCAGTTCGTCCTCCGAAAGAAAACGCCCGAGCCGCGCCAGCTCACCCGCTTCCGGGTCTAGCGAAGCGAAGCGGATCTGCACCTCGCCCGTCGCAGGTGCTGTTTCCCCGCTCACAGAGCCGCTCCGGCAAGCCACTCCTGCAACCTTTTTATCCCTTCATCGATGGATATTTGAGGCGCATAGCCCAGGTCGCTGCGGGCTGCGGAGATGTCGAACCAGTGGGCGGTGGCCAGCTCCCGGGCGACAAAGCGGGTCATGGGGGGCTCACCTGCCAGTCGCAGGAGGCTCCATAGCCCCTCGCAGACTACGCCGGCAGCATAAGCCACCTTTGGCGGCACACTGCGAGTCACCGGCGGCAGCCCCGCGGCGGCGAGGATGAGGTTCACCATCTTCCAGAGGGGAATGGGCTCGCCGTTGGAGATGAAATACGACTTCCCTGATACTGCCCCGCCGAAAACGAGGCGGTCGGCGGCGAGCAGGTGGGCATGGGCGGCGTTGTCCACGTAGACCGTGTCCACCAGGCAGGGACTGTTGCCGATCCGGCGCAGCTTTCCTGCCCGGGCCTTGGCGACGATGCGCGGGACGAGGTGGTTGTCTCCCGGTCCCCAGATGAGATGGGGTCGGAGTGAAACGGTGGCAAGGGGAGGGGAGTTGGCGGCGAGCACCTGTTGCTCGGCCAGCGCCTTTGTTTTCGGATAATGGGCCTCGAAGTGGGTCGGATAGGGGAGCGATTCGTCGCCCCCTTCCACGTCCCGGCCGTCGAAGACCACGCTCGGCGAGCCGGTGTAGACGAGGCGGCCGATGTTGTGGTGACGGCAGGCGGCGAGCACGTTCTCCGTCCCGGTCACATTCGCCCGGTGAAATTCCGCGTAACTCCCCCAGATACCCGCCTTGGCAGCCACGTGAAATATGGTGTCGCACCCTGCTGCTGCTCGCAGCACAGCCTCCCGGTCGGCCAGGTCCCCTTGAATCTGCTCGACGCCGAGACGCGCAAGTTCGAGGTATTCCCCTCGGGAGAAGCTCCGTACCGTATCCCCCCGTTCAACGAGGAGGCGGACAATCGCACTGCCGAGAAATCCGCCGCCACCGGTGACAAGCGCTCTCATGGGAGCCTTCCTGCCGCCCAGACGGCGAGCTTTTCCCTGAAAATCTTCGCGTTGTGGCGGATATCGACGGGGAAGGCGGGGTGGAAGAGAATGGTGGTGATGCCGCGGGTATGGATGTGGGCATCGGCGATGGCGAGGAGTTCCCGGCGCACCTTTTCCCGGTCGGCCTTGGCTCCTTTTTCCAGTTCCACGCAGAGGACCGGCAGTTGCCGGCCTTTTTCCCCGATACCGACGAGGGCGGTGCGGAAGACGGCCGGGTGGGTATTGAAGACCGCCTCGCAGGGGATGGTGAACAGGGTCTCCTCCGGGGTGACCACCCGGTGCGATTTGCGGCCGCAGAACCAGACCTTGCCGTCTTCGTCCTTGCCCCCCAGGTCCCCCATGCGGTGGAAAAAGCCGCCGCCGGCCGGATCAAAGATCTTCGACATCAGGTCTGCCTCGGGGCGGTTAAAATAGCCGCGCGTCACCTGCTCGCCCTGGACGACGATTTCGCCGATCTTTCCCACCGGTGCGCGGAGCGAATCGTCCCAGTAGGGGATCGGCTCGTCGCTGATCTCGATCACCTCCAGCCGCACACCTTCCACCGGCTTGCCGACGCAGACGCCGCCGCCGGCGTCGGTGATGCGCCGCGTTTCGCCCAGGACCTCGCCGCTGCCGATGGAGCAGACCGGCAGGGCCTCTGTTGCCCCGTAGGGGGTGAAAATCTCCACCCCAGCATTGAGCATGCGGGTGAACCGCTCCATGACCGCAGCCGGGACCGGCGCACCGGCGGAAATGACCCGCTTCAGGGTGGGGAGCCGCTTGCCGTGCTCTGCGCCATAGCGGCCGACCCGGTTGATGAGGGCCGGCGAGCCGAACATGGTGGTGACGCCGTAGATCTCGATGGCCGAGAGGATTTTCCGTGGATTGACCGAACCGGGCCGGGTGAAGTCCATTTCCGGGATGACGGCGGTCATGCCGAGGGCCGGGGCAAAGAGGGCGAAGAGGGGAAAGGTTGGAAGGTCGATCTCCCCCGGTTCTATTCCGTAGACGCGGCGTAGCGCCTCCACCTGGGCGGCAAAGTTGCCGTGGCTGTAAACCGCACCCTTGGGCGCGCCGGTGCTGCCGCTGGTGAAGAGGATCGCCGCCGTCTCGTTCCGCTCCGTTTGCGCCATGGGGAAAGGGAGCGGTTCCTGCCGTTCGATGATGCTGTTCAGGGTTTCCCCACCCCAGAAGAATCTGCGTCCCACGGTAACGAGGGTGGAGATGGTCTCCTTCCCCCAGCCGAAAAGGAGTCGTGCGACATGCGCCTTGGGAATACCGATGAAGGCCCGTGGCTCGGCCTCTGCCAGGCACTTCTTCAGGTTCTTCACCCCCAGCCCCGGATCGATGAGAACCGGCACGGCACCGACCTTGAACAGGGCGAAGGTAAGGGCGAAGAACTCCGGGCCAGGTGTGACCATGAGCGCCGTCCGCACTCCCCGGCCGATGCCGTGATGCACGAGCCCGTGGGCGATCCGGTCGCTCATGGCATCCAGCTCGCGGAAGGTCAAACGGCGGTTCTTTTTGGGGAAGATTATGGCCGGAGCATCCGGCCGTCGGCGGGCCATCTCCGGGAGATGGGCGGCGATGTTGACGAAATTGTTCATCTGTTCAGGCAACCTTGCAATCAAAAATACTCAATGACTGAGTAATCTTGCTCTGTCAGCCATTTGAGGCAATATCTGTGGGATACGCGTGCTGAATTCATCCTTCAGCACTGACTGCTTGGGTAGTTCGGTCGAGAAACTCGCCGATGAGCGGCACCACTTCCTCTTTCATGTCTTCCAGGATGTAGTGGCCGGCATCGCTGTAGCGGTGCACTTCCGCCCGGGGAAAGCGCCGTTGCCACTCGGCGAGGAAGGTGCGGTCGAAGACGAAGTCCTTTTCTCCCCAGAATATGGCCATGGGGAGGTCGCGGAACTGGTCTATCCCCGCTGCCACTGCGCTCACCAGGTCATAGTTCCTGTCGCTCCGTGACAGAGGGATGTCCTGGACGAAGCGCAGCGTGGCGATCCGGTTCTGCCAGGTGTCGTAGGGGATGCGGTAGGCCCGCCGCAGCTCGGCAGGCATCGGATATTTCTTGCAGCCGACGAAGGATGCGGCGAGGCTGAAGGCGTTGAAACCCCGCACGAGTAGGGCGCCGAGCCCGGTATCGCGGCAGATTTTCAGAGCCAGGGGGAATGGCTTCTCCTTCGGGAGGTGGAAGGCGGCGGTATTGAGGATCACCAGCCGCTTGATCCGCTTGGGATGGCGGACGGCATAGGCCATACCGATCATCCCGCCCCAGTCGTGGAGTACCAGGGTGATATTCTTGCTGATCCCCAGGGAATCGAGGAGCCTTTCCAGGTCATCTACCCGCCGGCTGAGTGTATAGTCGTAACGGTCGTCCCCCGGCTTGTCGGAGAAACCGCAGCCGATGTGGTCCGGGACGATGCACCGGTAGCGGTCGCGCAAGGCCAGGACCAGGTTGCGATAGTAAAACGACCAGGAGGGATTGCCGTGGACCATGACCACCGGCTCGCCGCTCCCTTCGTCCAGGTAGTGGTAGCGCAGTCCGTCCAGATCCAGGTTATGGCCGGTGAAGGGGTAGTATTTTTTTATGTCGATGTCCATGTAATTATTTACCACTCCACCCCCAGCATCAAGCAGTTAAGCCCGCTGCCGATGCCGAGGAGGGCGACCCGGTCGCCTGGGGAGAGCATCTCCCGCTCTTCTGCCAGGGCTGCTGTGAGCGGAAGGGAGACGGTCCCCATGTTGCCGAGGAATTCATAGCTTGTGAAGTCCTTTTCCAGGGGGATGCCGAGGGTCTTGAGGATGGCGCTCTGGTGCGCGGAGCCCACCTGGTGGCAGATCACCCGGTCTACCTCTTCTCCTCGCCACCCCATCTCGGGGAGGAACGCCTCCCAGGTGCGCCGTCCCAGCTCCACCCCGTAGTTCATGACGTTCACGCCGTCGGTGCTCATGCACTGGGTGTACCCCCCTTTGCCGTCCGGCGTCATCCCCCAGAGGCAGAGAGCGTTGTGTTCCGGGGCCGCCTGGGTGATGCCGCCGAGGAGGCGGCGCCTCTTGGCCTGGGTAAAGGAACCGTCGGTGAGGAGCACTGCAACGGCGCCGGAGCCGCCGGTGAGGGTGGCAAGGGATACGGCGAAGTTGGCCATGTTCCGTTCTTCCAGCATGCGTGAGATAATGATGTCGTTGATCTCCCGGGCGCTCTCGCAGGAGACGACGAGGCCGGCCCTGATCTGCCCCAGCTCGATCCGGTTCGCCACATCGAGCATGCCGTTCAAAACGCCCAGGCAGGCGTTGGAGAGGTCGAATACCGCCGCATTCCCCCTGATGCCGAGACCATCTGCGACGCGACAGGCGGTGGCCGGCTCGAATTGCTCGCGGCAGACGCCGGTGTAGATGAGAGCCCCGATCTGGTCAGTGGAGATGCCTGCTTCGGTAAGGGCCTTTCTCCCGGCGGCGATGGCCCCCTGGGAGAGGGGATAGCCAGGCTCCCACCAACGCCGTTCCCGTATGCCGGTAAGCGCCTGCAACTGGCCCGGCGCAAAATGGAGCGCATGGTAGAGCGGCTCCAGGCGAGCTTCCAGCTCGGCGGAGGTGACCACCACCGGCGCCAGTTCATAGCCGATGGCTTCGATATGTACCTTGGAATACTTCATGATTCACCTTCGTGTAAATTCGATTCAAACGTATTTCAATTGAAAGGTCAGATTACTTCTTTATTGACCACTGATTTTGTGGAAAAGGCACGATTAGAACCAATCATTGTTCAATCCGCCTTTTCGGCCTCGATCTGTGGCTAAACAAAATGTTTTAAACTCAGTCCAGAAAACATTAATTTAACCTACGCCTCCATCTGCACGGTAAAATCATTCATCTGGTAGATCGTCTTTCCATCAACCGCGAGGAAGCCGTCGGCAGTGAGAATCCGCTCCTTGTCGTCCACTGCGGTGATCCATGCAGAGACCGTCACCCGGCTGTTGGTCGGGACGACCTGCCCCCGGTAGAGCCATTTGTGGCGCCGGGTGAGGGCGACGGAGGCGATGGTGTTCCCTTCGCGCCATCCCCAGCGCTCCACGGCGGCGAACTTCACCAGTTGCTGGAACGATTCCAGGCCGAGGGAGCCGGGTGTGACCGGGTCCTGGTAGAAGTGGGCCTTGAAGAACCACTCGTCCGGATCCACTTCCTTGATTCCCCTGATATAGCCGAGCCCATCGGGGCCGCCGTCCGGGACGAAGAGTTCGATCCGGTCTATCATCCGGAGCTTCTTCTCAGGGAACGGGGCGGTTTCCGGGTATGGGAGGCTTCGGCCGCGCTCCGTCTCCTCCGCTGTCGGGAGGTAAGGGTCTGCGTCCCGCACCCCCACCTGGTTGGCGAGGGCCTCGGCGGAGAAAAAGCCGAACATGGTATCCCCCTCGTAGAGGATTCCGTGCCGGTCGGCCACCGAGAAGTCGTACTCCTGGATGATCATGCCGCCGCTCGTCGCCACCTTCTTCATGGTCGCTGCGGCGGTAAGGGTGCCGCTATCCGGCGTGACCGGCCGGTGCTGTACCGCGTTCCCCCCGAGGTTTCTGAAGGATATATCTGTCGGGGTGGTGAGGGCCGAGCCCACGTAGGCGGCGAGCCAGCCGCACGGCTGGAGAGCCGCTTCGAGAAGGACGGCGAATGGCATGCGCGGCTGTCTCTCTGAGCTGAAATACCATGCGTCGGCGGGGACGTTGTACTGTGCCTCGACCATGGCGCCGGCGACCATCTGCCACGGTTCGCCGCGGACCGCCGTGACGCGATCCATGAACTGGAACGGCGGGCCGGGGAGACGGGCTATCTTCCGCCCGCTGTCGAAGATCCGGTACGGCGCGCCGAACCCTTCCGACGGCTTGCCGTTGCTGTAGGCGAGGATCTGCTCCTTGGTGTAGATTGCGGGTTTGCGGACATCTGGCGCAGCATCGCTCCTGCCATTTTTCCAGAGTGCGAGCAGCTTCTCTTTCGTCGTGCCGGTGAGTCGCACCGACATGCTGGTGATCTCTACGATCGGCCTGCCGTCGGCGTACATGAGGGCGTCCACGATCGCATACGGCTCCGTGGCGTAGCCGAGTTCGCGGATGCTCACCTCGTAGGCGGCCACCTTGGTCGTTTCAAGCACCTGCCCCCGGCAGATGAGCCTGCTGGCAACGCCCGGTACCGGCTCCCACGCCGCCCCGGCCGCTTCAGTCACCCATCCCATGCGGAGGAGGAAGATGCGCAGGGTATGGAGACAGCACTCATACATGAGGGTGCCGGGCATGACCCGGTCGTCGACGAAGTGGCAGGTGAGGAACCAGTCGGAGGGGGAGATGTCCGCTTCGGCGCGGATCGAGCCGAGTCCGTACCGCCCGCCGTTTGGGACGAGTTCCATGACCCGGTGGACGATACGCATCCGGCTGCCGGGGATGGTGAGGGGCGCTTTCAGGTCGAGGCCGGCGAAAAGGGGGCCGAAGCACCCTGCCAGGTCGCCCGCCCGGAGGCGGTCCAATCGGCCTGCATCGTACGATTCCGGCGCCATGGGGACGAGCTCTTCCCAGTCGGCCGGTCTTTTTCCGGTGCGGGGGCGGAGGTCTATGTTGGGGCGGACGATCCCCTTGCCCGCTTCCAGCTCTGCGGCGGTAAAGAAGCCCGCGCAGCCGTCGCGCATGGTCATGAGCGGGGCCCCGCCCACCGTGGCGTCGAAGCGGAAGCGGAAGAGATAGGTATCCCCCTGGCGGAAGAAACGCTCGATGCTGATGTCGTAATGGATGGTCTCCCCAGGTCCGGGGAGCGCCCGGTGGAAGGTGACCACCGCGTCGAGGAGGCGGTAGACAGCCATCCCCCTCGTGATGAAGTCGATCCCCAGGTAGCCGGAGAGGAAGAGGTCGGCCTGTCCCGCCTCCACGGCGATGCAGGTCGGTATCCGGCCACCGTCCAGGTACCATGCGCCGGGATGGATGTCGTGTTCGGTCACCACCCGGCCGCTGGTCATGGATTTTGCTTCCCCCTCCAGGGTGATGATCCGGTCGACGAGCATGAGTGGTTCGTCCGGGAGACGCACCCTGGTCGGGAAGGTGTCCGCCTCGGCAAAGTCGGGGCCGAGCATGCGGGCAACCATTCCCCGGGCGAATTCGAGACACATCTCCCGGTCGAAGGCAGCCTTTGGCCCTGTCGGTGCGGGCGTTGCCGGCAGCGTCTCCACCTGGTCGGCTTCCCCGATATTCAGCCCTGCCGCGGCGAGCTGCTCTTGAACGGAGAGCTGGAAAGCCACGGCGTCCGCCATGGTGCGGCTCAAGGTGTCGGCGGCGCGCAGATAGGCGTCGTGGGCCTGGAGGCGCGCTTCCTGAACGGCCGCAAAACCGCGGATGACCGTATCCATGGAACCTTGCCGTGGGATGTCGATAACCTGTGGCGGCAGCTTTCGGGGCGCCGCAACCGGTACTGAAACGGGTCTCGTGGCCGGCGCCGGTGGAGCGGGCCGAGCGACTGACGCCTGGACTGACATCGGCGGCTGCATTGCCGGTGCGGCAGTCTGCACCCTTTGCGGCGGCTGCGGCGGTTGAAACGGTTCACCCCCGGCCGTGACCCTGACCGGTTCCCGTAGCGGCGTCTTTTCCCTGGACGTGAGGATCTGCACCGGCGGCGCGGCAAACAGGGGGGCGAGATCGACCGGCACCCGTTCGGCGACGAGCTGGGCAAGGAGGCGCAGAATCGCCGATGCCTGGTTCACGCCTGGGTAGCAGGCGGACCTCGCCAGATGCGGGCGTCCGGCAAGGATGCGACCGATCATCCTGCTGCACGAAGCGCCCGGTCCCATCTCCAGAAAGTGGCGGACCCCATTGTCGTATGCGGCCCGGATTACGGCCGGAAAATCGATTCCCTCCACGGCCTGGGCAAGGATGGAGTCGGCGGCGCTTTGCCGGTTGACCGCGTACGAGCTCCCCTTTGCGCCGCTGTAGAAGGTGACGCCGGACGGCGGGTTGGTCTCGAAGAGGTGCAGGTCCCGGTACGGTTCGGCCACTTCCCGCGCCACTTCGCAGTGGACCGTGGTCACCCCGTGGAGGGGAAAAAACCGGCAACCCAGCATGGCAACGAGGCGTTTGACCCCTTTGGCGTCACCGCCGATCACGCACTCGTCCGGGGTGTTGACGATCAGGAGATAGACCCTCGATGTGGAGCGGAGCGCGCGCCGCACG
The DNA here is from genome assembly GCA_027356255.1 of Geobacter sp. GTDB lineage: Bacteria > Desulfobacterota > Desulfuromonadia > Geobacterales > Geobacteraceae > Geotalea. The sequence continues at coordinate 13,192 of DAIEGL010000297.1, forward strand.
GCATGGGCCGGTGCCTCCACCACGCCGATGCTCCACTCCACTTCTTTCCCCGCGTCGAGACCCCAGGCGCGGGCGGCCGCCCGGCACTCTCCGGCCAGGTCATCGGTGAAGAGGGTCGATGCGCGCATCCTGGCCAGCATCTCGTCCCGTGCCCGCCAGGCGCCGAGGGCGAAGAGCCCTGCGGACTCGCCGAGGCTGTAGCCGATCACCGACTGGGGGTGCACGCCGAAGGAGCGGACGATGTCGCTCACGGCGCACCCTGTGGCGACCTGGCCGAAGATGACCGCCTGATGGTTGTCGTCGATCTCTGCAGCGGGGGCGCCGTTCCAGAAGAGTTCGGGCTGGAACTGGCTGCGCAGAAAGAGGTTGTCTGCATCTTGGCGGCGGAACAGCTCGGGCCAGCGGCCGGACAACTCCATCCCCATGCCGGCATAGTGGTTCCCTGATCCGGGAAAGACGAAGGCGATCTTCCCTTCGCGGCCGACGGGGGTGGGGGAAAAGAAGAGCCGGTCGCGCAGCGACGGATGGAGAAGGGTGTCGTTCCCATTGCCGTTGTCGGCGAGGAGGCGGGCTCCCTGGTCGATGAGCGCGTCGAGTTCTTCCCGGTTTCTGGCAACCATGGCGATGGCGAGCGGCTTCTTGCTCGCCGTGTCCTCACGGGCGTGCCACTCCCGGGCCAATGACGCAAAGTCGCGTCCCGGCGCATCTTTTGCCTGTCTTCGCAGGAGTTCCACCCCACGGGCAAGTTCTGCCCGGTTTTCACCGGTGAGGGTGAAGATGAACTCGGAGCCGTGGCCGAGCGGCGCGGTCCGCTCCGCTTCTTTGCTGCGCTGGACGCTGTCCCATCCTTCAAGGACCACGTGGCTGCAGGTGCCATCCACGCCGAAGACGCTCACACCCGCCCGCCTCGGCCCGTCCGCGCGGTTGCGGAGCCAGTAGCGGGGAGTACCGGGAAGGTATAATGGTCCGTCAGCCGGGAGCTCCGCTACGGGATTTTCCACGCCGGCGGCAGGGATGATCTCCTGGTAGAGCGCAAGGCAGCCGCGGACAAAGGATGCCAGACCCGACGCGGCGCCGCAGTGGCCGATCTCCCCCTTGACGCTCGTAACTGCGCAGTGCCTCTTTGCCGGTCCGAAGAAGCCGGTAAGGGCCTTCGCCTCCATCCCGTCTTCGGCCGGGTGGCCGCTCCCGCACGCCTCGATGTAGCCGACCGTTTCGGGAGCTACATCCGCATCGCCGTAAGCGCGTTCCAGTGACCGGCGATAAGCGGCCTCGCCGGGGTGCAGTATCCCGCCACCGGTGGTGCCTATCCCTTTGATTACCGCATAGATCCTGTCTCCGTCACGCCTGGCGTCTTCGAGCCGTTTCAGGACCACTGCCGTCGCGCCTTCTCCGACGATGCCGCCGTCTGACTTTTCATCGAATGGCGCCACGCGGCCTGAGCCGGAAAGAGGGCGCAGCGCGTGGTGCCCGAGGACTGCGCGCAGGTCTCCGGCCAGGTCCACGGCTCCGACCAATGCCCGGTCGATCTCTTTGGCGTGGAGGAGCCTGATGGCGGTTTCCAGGGCGCGGATGCCCGACCCCTCCTCGTTGGAAAGGGTGAAGCTGGGACCTCCGACCCGGAATTCCCTGGCGATGCGGCTCGCGACGACGCTCCCGAGTGCGCCCATGGTCCGGTTGGCCGTAAGTGGCGGAGATGCTGCGTCGCGGAGGGCTGCGGTCCAGGAAGCCAGCTCTTTGGCCGAAAGATCAAGGCCCAGCTCCTTCTGCCAGGCGGCGGCCCTATCGGCAAGGGACCAGCGAAAACTGAAGTTTGTCGTGTTGAGGTCCAGGGCGATGCCGATGAAGACGCCGGCCCGCATGTTCCCCTCCCGGTCCAGCCCCGCGTCGGCCATGGCTGCGGCTGCGCTCTGTAGCATGAGGAGCTGCTGGGGGAGCATCTCCTCCATCTCTCGCGGCGGGATGCGGAATTGCTCTGCTGCGACCGCGAACCCGTCCAGGTAATGGCCTTTGAACCCTGTCCGGTCCAGACTTTCCTCCCGGAACCAGGCGCTCTCTTCCGCCCCCCACCACTTTCGGGGGAGGGTGGGCCGGTCGTTCCGGTCCCCTCCCAGGACCCGCTCCTGGTAAGAGCGGAGCGACTGCCAGGGGCCGAAACGGGCGTCCATGCCGACCACGGCTATGGGTGCCTGCTGCTGCGGTTTTTTAGCCCCCCTGAGGCGCGACCCCTTAGGGAGCCATTCCTCAACGAGCAGGTGGCCGTTGATGCCGCCGAAGCCGAAGGCGCTTATCGCTGCCCGGCGCGGGATGTTGTCGCCGCGCCTTTGCCAAGGTATCCCTGTTGTCAGTACCCGGAACGGGCTCTTGTCCAGTGCCATTCCCGGCTGCGGTGCGTTGAAGTTGGCGGTCGGCGGCAGCACCCCTTCTTTCATGGCAAGGAGGACCTTGGTCAGTGCTGCTGCGCCTGCCGCGGTGAGCAGATGGCCGATGTTAGACTTGACCGAGCCGATGACGCAGTCAGCCCCTTCCGTCCGTTCCTCGCCCCAGAGTTCCCGCAGGCTTGCGACCTCGGTCGCGTCCCCCACCGGCGTACCGGTGGCGTGGCACTCGATCAGGTCCACGTCCCGCGGGTTCCATCCGGCTCGGTCGTAGGCGGCGCGCATGGCGCGGAGCTGTCCCTCGGAAAGAGGGGCGAGCAGGCTCCCCCCCACGTCGTTGGCGAGGCCTATCCCCCTGATGATCCCGTAGATCCGGTCGCCATGGGCCATGGCGTCCTCGGTCCGCTTAAGGAGGAATATCCCTGCCCCCTCGCCCACGACCAGGCCGTCTCCGGCGGCATCGAACGGGGAGCATACCCCTCGGCGGGAAAGGGCGCGCAGCTGGGAAAAACCCATCTGGGTATAGAGCGGATCGGGGCGGGAGAGGCCACCGGTGAGCATGGCGTCTGCCCTGTGGGAGAGGAGTTCGTCCATGGCCAGTTTGATGGCGTAAATCGACGAAGCGCAGGCGGCGTCGAGGGTGCAGCCGCCCCCTCCGAGACCGAGCGCATGGGCGAGAAACCCGGCGGGAAGTCCGGCAACGTAACGGTTCAGTGGATCGGTCGTTTCCCGGTCATGGGAACGGCCGAGCACCTTTTCTTCGAAGGTCCTTCCGAGCCAGCGGCGGGCGAGGAGGGCGGATTTTTCGCTCGGCAGGGCCAGATTGCCGATGATGACGCCGACCCTGGAGCGGTCGAGCGGCTCCGTGATGCCGTCGTCGAAGGCGCGTTTTCCTGCGTGGAGCAGGAGGTGGAACAACGGGTCGAGACCGGCGACAAGCTCCCGGTCAACGGCGAGTCCGGCCAGTGCGGAGATGGGTGGGATGGCGTCGATGAAACAGCCGCGGCGGGAATAGACCCCGTCCGCTGCGCCAGCTTCTGGATGGAAGGCTGCGTCTGCCGGTACGAGCCACCTCCCGGCCGGGACCTCACGGGCGGCGCTGCGGCTGTTGCGGATGTTGTCCCAGAAGCAGTCCAGGTCAGGGGCGTCGGGGAAAATGCCGCCGATCCCGACGATTGCTACCGATGCTTTGTTCTGCATACTCAGGCGGCCCCCAACCGGACGCGTCCCGGCTGCGGCAGTTGGTTGCGCTGAAAGGCCTTTTCAAGGGAAGGGTCGATGATGCACTCGTAATCCTCGAGCCGGGCGACCAGTTTTCCTGTGCTGCGGTCAAGAAACTCCATGTCTGCCGTGGCGCTGTGCTCGCGCTCGGCGGTGACGCGGACCACCACCTGCACCCCTTCGCTGGGAAAAGTCTCCTGGAACTGCCGGTAGCGTCCGGCAAAACATGGGAGCGATCCGGCGCCGAAGCGCTCGAAACTCCAGAGGATCATCAGCTGGAAGGCGCTGTCGATGACCAGCGGGTCGGTGATCCATACGCTCCGGAGCGGCTGCTTGATCCAGGCGACTGGAGGGGGGGCGCCCTTCACCATGGCGGCGATACCTTTAGCGGAGCACCCATCCACATGTTCTATGCCGTGCAGTTCCGGACCGTGGAAGAGGCGATCGCTGTCGTAAAGTCCACCGTTCAGCGGTTCGTAGGGAGCAGCGGGGATCTCGATGATCGAGCGGATACCTTCGGGGAGCCGCGTTGCCAGCACAATCTCCGCCCGGGCGTGGAGAACGGGGCGTCCGTCCTTGCCGACGCCCGAAAGCTCCACCGGCACCAGGAAGAAGGAATCGCGTTTTTCGGCGCGTCCGGCCAGGACGTGCAGGGTGCAGGGTGCTTCCGGCTCGAAAACGACCCCCTTGCAGATGCGCAGCTCGTTGAAGCCGTGGAAGCGGAATCCCGGGTTGCCGTGGAGCGCGCCGTGGGCGAGCCATTCGACGATCACCGCCATCGGTAGAACCGCCTTGCCGTCCAGTACGTGGGAACGGAGGAACGGGTAGCCGTCAACGGTGAGGGTGAGGGCGAAAGCCTCGCTGAGAGCACTTGGGCGTGCGGGCTGGGGGGCCTTTGTCATCTCCTCCGTTGCGCCAACCATGGCTACGATTTCCACCGGTGCGCCTGCCGCTGCAATTTCCCTGACGAGGAACTCGCCGCCTTCTGCAAGGCCGATCAGGCCGATCCCTTCGCCGTCAAAGACCTTCTTCAGCGCCGGAGTGACCATGCCGCCGTCCCACGGTCCCCAGTTGATGCTGACTCCCCGGCATGCGGGGCGACGCCGCACTTCCGCCTGGCAGAGCTTGTTGAGCGCCTCGTTGGCCACAGCGTAATCTACCTGGCCGATGCGGCCGAAGCGGCCGGTGGTGGAGGAGAAGAGGGCGATGAAGCGGAGGTCGTCGTCCCGCGTGGCGTCAAGGAGCGAGCGAAGCCCGGCCACCTTGGTGCTGTAAACCTGGGCGAACTGCTCCCGCGATTTGTCCGTGATGAGGCGGTCGGCAAGCACTCCGGCGCCGTGGACGATGCCCCGGACAGGGCCGTGTTCGCTTCGGATTTCCGCGAGGAGGTTCCTTACTTCCCCCGCATCCCGGATGTCCAGGGAGCGGTAAACGGCCTTGCCGCCAGCCGCTGCAATCCGGTCAAGCGTGGCGCGCAGTTCACGGCCGGCGATCACCCCCCGGTAGCGTTCTTCGATGTCGCGCGGGTGGAGTTTTCCTCCCGCCTGTTCGATGATCGCCCGTTTGATCTGGGCTTCCTCGCTGAGAGAGTTGAGCCATGCCGGTTCATAAGTCGGTTCAGGGCTCCTGCCGAGGAGGACCAGCAGCGGGCGGTATGCTTCGCTCAGGGCAACGGCAGTCGCTGCAGTGACGCCCCGGCCGCCGCCAGTTATCACCACCACCTCTCCTTCGCGGATCGGCGGGGAAACCGGAACGGCAGCTGCCGGAAGCTCGGCAAGCTCCAGGGTGACGCGTTTGCCCGGCGTGAGTCCCACCTCGACCGGTCCGTTCCTGAAGAGCTCATCCGCGACGGCGCGGGCCATTGCGGTCGGTTCGGGGAACTCTCCCAGGTCTATGGCCTTGCAGGCCACCTCGGGCCATTCCCTGGCCGCTGTCTTGACC
>DAIEGL010000299.1 GCA_027356255.1 Geobacter sp.
GGAGATATCCGGTCTGGGGTACAACCGGCTCACCGCCCTTCTCTACGGGATCTTCAACCTGGTCCTGGCGCCCGTCCTGGTCTTTTTCATGCTCCTTTACAAGCAGCACATCAAGGACCTCCTCCTCCGCCTGACACCTCCAGCGCAGAGGCCGCAGCTGACCGAACTGGGGAGAAGGATAAACCGCTCCCTGGAGCGGTTCATCGTCGGCATGTTCCTGGACTGCCTCCTGGTAGGCATCCTCATCGCCTGCGCCCTATACCTGCTAGACGTCCGGTTCGCGGTGCTGAACGGACTCATCACCGGCTTCGCCTCCATCGTCCCCTTCGTCGGGGTGGCCGTCGCCGTCATCCCGCCCCTCGTGATCGGCTACGCCCAGAGCGGCGATCCGCTCATCATCGCCAAGATATGCGGCGCATATTTCCTCATCAACGTCATAATCGAAGGGAACCTGATCAAGCCGCTGGTCATGAGGCATACCCTGAGGCTCAATCCCCTGGCCGTAATCTTTGCCGTCATGGCGATGGGCGAACTGATGGGATTCTGGGGCATCGTGCTGGCGATCCCGCTGGCGGCTGTGATAAAGATCTGCGCCGGAGAGATCAAGAAGGGGAAGGTACATGGTTAGAAGGCCTTGGTCAATTCCCCCCTCGAAGAGCTGACCCAGCGTCCCCGGCATCCCCACCGGCCAAAGAGAGGAAAACTTGGGGGACATTGCTTGCTAATCAGCTATTGGCTATTGGCATTTTACAAAAAACGGCGTTCGCTCACGGGTCAACTCTGACCGTTAGCCTGACTTTAAGGAGGCCGAACATGAAGAACGCAAGACCGCTTTTGGCGGCACTCTGCCTGCTTACGGCGGGCGGATTCGGGGCAATTGCCCGTGCCGACGACTATCAGGGGGTCAAGGCCACCAGGATCCTCACATCTACCACCGCACCAAACGGCCAGAAGCTGAGCTATCTCAAGACCGACAATCCCGAGGTCACGGCAATGATCGTCGAGATCCCTCCAGGCGCCGAAACCGGCTGGCATACGCACGCCGTGCCGGTTTACGCCTATATGCTCGCGGGAAACATCACTGTGGAAATGGCGGGAGGAAAGAAGTATGATTTCAAGGAAGGGGACGCCATCTTCGAGGTGAGGGACACCCCACACAACGGCCGCAACAACGGCACGCAGACCGCCAGGCTGGTGGTCTTCTACACGGGAGAAGTCGGGAAACCGAACGTTACGCGGGTGAACGGACCGGGATTTTAACGATTTCGCGCACATCTGGCAGCAGAGCTCTTGACACGGCCCTGAGCCAAGACAATTCCACTTTACATGCGGAATCAGGACAAATACAATACCCCCGGCAAATTCGCGACAAGGAAGGATGAATGGGGAGAAGCACCCTTCTCAACATAATCGAGCATATCGAACCGGGAATCGTCATCCTGAACCCGGATATGAGCGTATCCCACATCAACCGCATGTTCATGCTTCTCTTCAGCGGTGTCCCCCTGGACCAGCTGTTCCAGGGGGACATCCTGGGGTTTCACAGAGAGGAAAGCCGCAGCAGGGTCGGCGAAATGCTCCGCCTCGCCAAAGATGCGAAACGGCAGATACCCCTCTCCCTCAAAATCATCCGCAACGACGGCCAGGACCGCTATCTCCTCATCAAGCTGATTCCGCTGGTTGATCGGGAGATGGCCGACGAGAAGATCAGCGCGCTTTTTTACGATATCACGCCGTATATCGCGGACGAGCGGAAGCTGACGCGGGTTCCGGTCACCTCCCGCGGAGAAATCCACCTCCTCAAGCCGGAAGAGATCGTCTATTTCAAGGCGGACAATATTTACACCACGGTCCGGACCGAATCCGGCGAGTATCACTGCGACCTCTCCCTCGGCGCAGTGGAAAAGCGCCTCTCCCAGGAGATGTTCCACCGCATCCATCGGAGTTACCTGGTCAATATCGCGAAGGTGCGCAAGGTCCTGCGCGATCCGTCCGAATGCACGGTGGAGGTCGCCGGGAGCGAGGTACGCCTGCCGATCAGCCGGGACAAGATGCAGGAGTTTCTGGTCGCTGTCGGGTTGAAATAGCCTCGCGTCCGAATCTGTTCACCTTAAAAATCCCACCTTTTACAAGCCTTAGCCCCCCTCCCACAAGCAGAGTATTGTATAGCGTTCCACTCATCGCATAACCTGAACCCGGATCATAACCGTGGGGAGGGATTTATGGATAAGGTGAAAGCAATAAAAGATGACCACAGGAGCGTGGACCCGGCGGCGGTGGAGATGCTGCGGATCGCCGACCGTGAAGGGTACTCCAACGTCTGGGAACGTTACGAGAAGCAGCAGCCCCAATGCAGTTATGGCCAACTCGGAACCTGCTGCCGTATCTGCTCCATGGGACCCTGTCGCATCGACCCGTTTGGCGAAGGGCCGACCCACGGCGTCTGCGGGGCAACCGCCGATACCATCGTGGCCCGCAACCTGGCGCGCATGGCGGCGGTAGGCTCGTCCTCCCACTCGGATCATGGCCGGAAGGTGGCGCTGCTGCTCAGGGCCGTGGCAAACGGAACCAACACCGATTACCATATCACCGATCCCGATAAGCTGATGGCTGTCGCCGCCCGCCTCGGCATTCCGACTGACGATCGCCAACAAATGGAAATCGCCGCGGATGTCGCAAAAGTCGCCATCGACTGCTTCGGTAATCAGGAAGAAGAACCGCTCGTATTTCTGCAAAAGTACATGCCAGTAAAACGTTTTGAGCGCCTGAAGGGACTGGAGAGCGCGCTGTACGAGTCAACCGGTGCGAAAACCGGCTTCCTGCCGCGTGGTATCGACCGCGAGGCTGTTGATATCCTGCACCGCACCCATTTCGGCTGCGACCACGACCCGCTCTCGCTGGTGGCCCAGTCGATCCGCAGCTCGCTCTCCGACGGCTGGGGAGGCTCTTTGATCGCCACCGAGCTGCAGGATATCCTCCTCGGCACCCCCACCATAAAATCGGTCAAGGCAAACCTGGGTGTGTTGGAAGAAGAGAGCGTCAACGTCGTGGTCCATGGCCATGAGCCGATCCTTTCGGCCAAGGTGGCAGAGATGGCCCTCTCGGCCGAGAATCGCCAGGCAGCGGAAGCCGTTGGCGCAAAACGGGTCAACGTGGTCGGGCTGTGCTGCACGGGGAACGAGGTATTGCTTCGACAGGGTGTGGGCATGGCGGGGAACGAATCACACAGTGAGCTGGCAATCATGACCGGAGCGGTGGACGCCATGGTCGTGGACGTGCAGTGCATCTTTCCCGCGCTCGCCGATCTCGCCTCCTGCTTCCATACGAAATTCATCACCACCAGCGAACAGGCCAAGATCCCCGGCGCGCTTCACATCCAGTTCGACGAGCATCATGCGGACGTGATTGCCAGCCGGATCATCAAGACCGCCATCGACGCCTTCCCCAACCGGAACAAGGGGCGGGTTTACATCCCGAAACACACGGCAACCGCAGTGGTAGGCTTCACTGTCGAAGAGATCCTGAAGGCCCTGGGCGGCACCCCCCAGCCGCTCATCGACCTGATTGTCAACGGTACCATCAAGGGGGTGGCCGGCATTGTCGGCTGCAACAACGTGAAGGTGCAGCAGGACCATTTCCACCGCGTTCTCACCATGGAACTCCTGAAACGCGATATCCTGGTGATCGGCACCGGCTGCTGGGCGGTTGCCGCTGCCAAGGCCGGTCTGATGGACCTTTCGGCACAGGAACTGGCCGGACCGGGACTGAAGGCGGTCTGCAAACAACTTGGGATCCCGCCGGTCCTCCACATGGGATCGTGCGTGGACTGCTCGCGGATGCTCAACCTGGCCGGAGCCATTGCCGACCATCTCAAGGTCGACATCTCCGACCTGCCGCTGGTCGGCTCTGCGCCGGAGTGGACCACGGAAAAAGCGGTCGCCATCGGCGCCTACTTTGTCGGCTCCGGCATCCCGGTCCATCTCTGGCCGCTCCCCCCCATCCTCGGCGGACCGGCGGTCACCAGGATTCTTACCCGGGATGCGAAAGATGTGCTGGGTGGATGGTTCTTCGTCGAAGAAGACCCGGTCGCCGCCGCCGACCAGATGGAGCGGATCGTCATGGAGCGGCGCAGCGCGCTCGGGATTTGACAAGGGGGATCGATATGTGCCAACCACAACCCGAAGGACTTCGCGTAGTGATCACCGGCAAGGGCGGGGTGGGGAAAACCACCCTCACCTCATGCCTGGCGACGGTGCTCGCAGCTAACGGCATCAACGTCCTGGCCGTGGACGAAGACCCGCAGATGAACCTGCCCCATGCGCTTGGGCTGAACGCCGGGGCGGCATCCCGGATCGTGCCGCTGAACCGCCATGCCGACTACATCGAGGAAAAGACCGGTATCCGCCCCGGTCGGAGCGGCTGGGGGGCGATGTTCAAGCTGAACCCGGATGTCGAAGACGTTGTGGAACGATTCGGCCTTAAAATCCGCGACAATCTCAACCTGTTGGTAATGGGAACCGTCAAGCAGGCAGGCGGCGGTTGCCTCTGCGCCGAGAACGTGCTGCTGGACGCCACGATCCGCCACCTGGCGCTCCGCCGCAACGATGCCATCCTGCTCGATACCCAGGCAGGGATGGAGCATTTCGGACGGGCCCTGGCCAAGGGGTTCGGCCAGTGCCTGGTGGTTGCCGACAATACCTTCAACGCCCTGACCGTGGCATGCCATTCCGCAGCCCTGGCACGTCAGACCGGCATTCCGCTGGTATATCTGGTGGTGAACCGGATCGCCCCCGGGGGAAGCGCCAAACTGGAACGGTTCCAGAAGGAGAACGGCTGCCGACTGGAGGAGACATTCGACGCCATCGTCGAACTCCCTGCCGAGCCCGCGCTTGAGGCCCTCGATCCGGACGTTACCAGGATCATGGAAAACCGGGAGAGTAAATACGCAGCAGCGGTCACATCATTGGCCTCGCTGCTGAATGCACCGCCGTGCAGCTGTTCATCCAGCGGAACAACACATCATCATCACGCTCATTAATTAGCCTGGGAAAAGCAGTTCATTATTGATTTTCTTAGCGTTCTTGGCGTGTTAGGCCCTTTGGGTCCTTTGCGGTTCAACTGTCGTTTATAGGATTAGTAAGTTAACGCACTTATCCCGTTTATCGGGACCAGGGAGATCCGCCATGAAACGGATATTTGTCGATTACAAGAAGTGCCTGGCCTGCAAGGCCTGTGAAACAGCCTGCGCAGTGGAACATCACCCCGGCCACAGCTTGTTGGCCGCACTGTGCGACCACAAAACCCAGGTGAACGTGCGCGTGCTGGGCATCGACCACGAGGCGTTTCCCCTCTCCTGCCGCCACTGCGACCCCGCGGACTGCCTGAACGCCTGCCCGTCCGGAGCCATCAGCCGCGACCCGGAGAGTGGCGCGGTGCTCCTTGACGCCTCGTTTTGCAAGGCGTGCGCCATGTGCGCCATGGTATGCCCCTTCGACGCCATTTCCTTCAAGGTTACGCACCGCTCCCAGTACAATCGTGACGTGGCCTATAAATGCGACCTCTGCAACGAACGGATAAAGGAGGGAAAGAATCCGGCCTGCGTGGAGGCCTGCCATTCCGGGGCGCTGGTTTACGCCGAGCATGACTCGCTGCGGGGCAAGCACGCAGCCAAAAGCCTCCGGACGTATCTGCTCGGGGCGGAAGGGATGCCTGCGCATGTCGAACTGTTCAGGGAGCTGCGCCGGAAAGAGTTTGCACGGCGGCGAGGTGACGAGTAATGAAGGTCGTAACAGTCGGAACCGGTATGGCAGCGGCGGAATTCGTGCAACGCCTCCGTCTGGAGGGGTTCGGCGGGGAGATCGTCATGTGCAGCGACGAAGGGTTCGCCCCTTACTCCCCCTGCGTGATCCCTTTCTATCTGGCGGGCGAGCCGTTGAAGACCGTTTACTGGAAAGGAAAAGATTTTTACGAGCGTTACCGGGTGACTCCAAATCTTTCCGACCCCGTGGTCGAGGTGGATACCGAGCGGCGGTTGGTAAGAAGCGCCTCCGGGCGAAAGGAAACATACGACCGCCTCTTCTTTGCCACCGGCGCCCGGAGCTGGCACCCGCACCCCGAATGGCTGGAAACCAGTGGCGTATTCGGCTTCAAAACCCTGACCGACATGATGGCCATCGACCGCTACATCAGGGAGCGGAACATAAAGAAGGCGGTAGTCTTCGGCGGCGGCTTTATCGGCGTTGATGCGGCCCTGGCGCTGCGGCACCGGGGGCTTGAGATAACCCTGGTCCATCGCAATACCCGCCTGCTCTCCCAGATGACCGACGAAGATGGCGGACAGTTCGCAACCCGCAAGCTGGCAGCAAAGACCGGCATCGATATCCGCCTGAAGAACACGGTCAGCGAGATCGTCACCGCAGGCGGGCAGCTCACGGCAGTCGAGTTTTCAAACGGTGAGCGGATGGAGACAGCGCTCTTGATCGTCTCCATCGGGGTATCCCCCAATTCGGAGGCGCTTTGCGGAAACGACAAGGGGGTGCCGAGCAACGAGCAGATGCTCGCCGATCCGGACATCTACACGGCGGGCGACGTTGCCGTTACCAGGCATGCCGTGACCGGCGAGCAGGGGATATTCGCCACCTATCCGAACGCCATGCAGCAGGCGCGCATCGCCGCACGTCATCTGGTCCATGGCGACGGCTCGTTCGGCGGCTCCGTCAACACCAACGTGCTGAAAAAGCATATCGATTTTCCGATCGTCTCGGCAGGACGCTTCGAGGGGGAGGCAATCACCCGGCAGCAAGGGGACATCTGGAGAAGGGTTTATATGAAGGAGGGGATGATCAACGGCTACATCATCATCGGCGACACCCGCATCTCGGGCTTCATCTACCACCTCTACCTGTCACGCAAACGGGTAGACAAGAGCATCGGGACGATCCTTTCGGAACCCCGCCACGACAGCTATTATCGCGGCATGCTCGGCATCGCGGGCGCAAATCGAAACTAAGGGGAGCCCGGCCGCGGTCCCCTTCTTCCATGTAATTCCGCACGCACTCCTTTATCCCTCCTTGTTGCCAGAGCCACTCTCCCCGTTGGCAAGCACGGTGAAGAGCTCTTCTTTACCGGTAACCCCCGTCTTTTCATAGATCCTTTTCATGTAGGTCTTGACGGAAGATTCAGAAAGGGAGAGGTCCTCTGCCGTTTCACGGAATGTCATTTTCCGGAGAACGCAGTCGAGGACAGCCTGTTCCTGTCCCGACAGACGCTTTTTGAGGGCCGGAGAGAGGTTGATGCCGGCTGGTCCCTGCCGGCTTTCTTCCGGCTCGGGACAAACATCCCTTTCCGTTCCCCTCTTCCGGACAAAGAAAACGAAGATAAAGACGGCGATCGTCAGTATCAGATTTGCCGAACCGACGACCAGGCTTCCCTCTCCGCCGGTGGCGCCGGATATGACGTATCCTCCGGCAATCCCGGCACAAACGGTCCCGAAGACCGGCCCGGCAGCACGGAGAGTGTCGGTGCGGGTGAACAGCAGAACAAGGATAAAGAAATCGATGAAGCCCGCTGAGCTCTGAAACGCGAACATGCTCAGGTTGACGGAGAGCCCCCCCCTGATCTGGAGCAGGGAAAAGGAGAGCATTCCCCCCAGGATACCGAGCACCAGAAGTGCATCCTTTCCCCTGCGTACCAGAAACGCACCGATAAACGCAGTCCCCGCGTAGAAGAGAAGCTCTATTCCGTCAAGGAAGGCGTACCGGTTGTACATGGCCATTAGAGAGCCGTACATGACGCCGCTCACCAGCTCATATACGAACAGGAACGGCAGATACCCGACAAATGAATCCTTTTCCTCCGCTCCGCAACGGGAAATTGGTGAAAAAAGAGGGACAAGAAGCAGCAGCGCCAGCAAGAGGTGGATGGTCTGCGGTGTCAACGGCAGTTTCATGAGTAACAGCAGTGCCAGATTTCCACCGGCCATACTGATAGCTCCGGCCATGGGCGGGTTGGCGACACGGCCCATATCCCCTATCGACTTGACCAACAACCCCGCTGCGGCAACCCCGAGTAGCGCGAGCATTGGCAGAGCCCTATTGCCGGCATAAGGGAAGAGCGCCGTGCCGGCTACGACGATGCCGATCGCGACGTTTACGATTGCCGGAAAGAAACGGTTGTTAATGACAAATCTTGTGGCAAAAAGGGCAAGCGCATCCGGGATGACAAAAAACAGGAAGGCATGTTCTAGGCCGGTTTTCCCCAGGAGGAAACCGTTCATGGGGAAGGCGAGGAGCCAGAGGATAAATATGGAGAATCGCAGAACCGCAAGGTATGAGTTTACGAACATATATGCCGATCCTGACGATGTAATGAAGTGAGGATATCATAATAGTTTACAAAAAAGTTGACAATAATAGCAAAAAAATAACGCAGGTTTACACCTGGACGACTTTAATTAAGAAGGAATTTTTATTAGGCTATATTTCTGTTTAAAATACTTCGGAAGTGGAAACAGCCACAGGGAAGCCGGTTTTGCACGCCGAGACAAATAGCGGCGCTGAGGACAAGATTCACGCAGGGGGGGTAACAACTATTAAGAAAGAAGGAGGGAGGGAGGAAGGGTTTGCAGAAAGAAACATCTGAAATGGTATGTTCCAGGTTATTCAACAGACAAGGAGGAAATAGACATGAGACAATTGTGGAATAGCATCAAGCTGGTGATGTTCTGCGCGGCGACGGCCATGGCCCTTGCTGCCTGTGGCGGGGGGGGCGGTTCGACTCCTGCTGCCACGACGATATCAGGAGTAGCAGCCGCGGGTGCCCCCATCATCGGCAGCGTAACCATCAAAGACAGTACAACACCTACCGCCCAGACAAAAACTGTTTCCATCGCAGCCGACGGGAAGTACACGGTGGATGTCTCCGGATTAAAGGCCCCTTACATGGTGCGGGCTGACGGATACGTCGGCGGCAACGAATATCACCTCTATTCCGCCGGCACTTCGGCGGACGTTGGCGGCACGATCAATATTACCCCGCTCACCGACCTGATCGTGGCAAATATCGCCAAAACTGTCGCCAGCGATTATTTTACCAGTGGCAATTTCTCAAGCCTTACCGCTGCCCAACTCACAACCCAGTCCGATGCCATGGCAGCCAAGCTTCAACCAATCCTTGCGGCTGTTGGTGTCAGCGGATCAATCGACCTGCTGCGAACCTCGTTCAGTGCCGACCATAAAGGACTTGATGCTGCTCTGGATGTAATCAGAGTCAATACTGATACCGCTACAAACGTCGCCACCATTACAAACATCGTCACGCAACAGACCATGACATCCGATATCACAACAGGAACCTACTCAGGTGCCCTTACAGATGCAACGGGTATTGCAACCGCTGCCACCGACATCCAGATGATCAGCGCCGGATTCAAGCAGTTCTCTGATCTTTTTGCCACCGGTCTTCCCAGTGATACCAACGCAACCCTGCTTGGGCTGTTTGACAGCGCCACGTTCCTTTCGGAGGGGCAAAACCTGGCCGATTTCCTCACCCAGATAACGACTGATAAAAGCATGATCGGGATCTCGTTTACCAATATCTCCATACAATCGATGGATATGACAAATGGCACGGCAGTGGTCGCGATTGATGTGATGCAGAACGGTAAGGCTGTCAACGACGGGCCGAAACCATTCCACGTGATCAAAAAAGCAGATGGTAAATGGTACATGCAGGGGGACCAGTACATCGCCCATGTCAAAGTTGAATCCGTGGCGGAATATCATGTGTCTGATGCAGTTACCCCGATTATTACCGGGTTACGTTTTAATATTGATGACCGTGGCGGCAAGGGTATTACATCGGCAGTGGTTACCGGAGCCGGCCTTCCTTCTGCTGGTGTCACGATAATCAATAACATTGCGAACCATGAATTTCAAATCCAGGGGCAAAATGGCGGGAATCTTTACTCAATGGCCGATACAGCCATTGGTGGAATAGCCGATGCAGGAGAAAGCTACACTGTTAAACTGTATATCGGCACCACATTGGTAGCCACGTACACCGAACAGCTCAAGAAGCGGCCGTATCTGAAATCTGAATTGACTACTGCCAGCTTCCCGAGCATCACCTCGCCAACATTGGCCCAGCTTCATGCTTTTACCGGCGGGAATGCTACTGTCAGCTGGACCTTGCCGACCGGCCTCACCAACGACTGGCTGTCTGCCCAGATAGCTGATAACTCCGGCAACTCTGCCATGTTTGAAGCGTCACTCTTGCCGACGG
This sequence comes from Geobacter sp., assembly GCA_027356255.1. Classification (GTDB taxonomy): domain Bacteria; phylum Desulfobacterota; class Desulfuromonadia; order Geobacterales; family Geobacteraceae; genus Geotalea. The sequence continues at coordinate 10,282 of DAIEGL010000299.1, forward strand.
ACACCGGCAAATCTTTTACGCTTAACCCGGTAACAAGCGCCGGGCAATCCTTTACCATAACACAGGGAGGGCTCTGGCTGGGAGCGTGGGACGGTTACGGCAGGGAACTTGCTACGGTTATGTGGTAACGATTGTCATCAAAAGTTAAAGTTGATTTCAGGCGGGGCCTTATGCCCCGCCTTTTTTTGACCTCTTCGGCCTATGCCGCAGACGGCTATGCCCGACTACCGGCAAGGTGGGAGTCTGCCTTACAACCCCCAACCCCGGCGCGACGAACCTCGTGACCGGCATCGCCACCGCCCACATGGACTCAACTCCGCTGGTGGCCCTCACCTGCCAGGTCGCAACCACCGACATTGGGAGACGCCTCCTGGAAGCCGACATGATAGGGATAACCCTGTCCCCGGTTCAATCTCGTTTACCCCCTCTTCCATTGATGTAACAGCGCCTTTTCTCTCAGCCTGAATGGCCTTTATCATCTGGCCAAGCTCTTTCGTCGCTTTGATCGTCCGTTCCGAAAGGCACGGAGATTCCCCAAAAGCGTAGATATCCCGGGGAAAAGATTTTTGACTCAGGGGTAAAGCCGACAATAGAGGGCATAACGAAAAAATTGTTGAAGCTGCTGGTAATTACGGTTATACACGGGGAATGATGATAAACTGTCTACGATAAATCCGACACCGGGGGTTACTTCTCCATAACATAAAGGAGGTGTCATAAATGGGAAAAATCGAGATCATCCAGGGAGACATCACCAGTCTGGCGATCGACGCCATCGTCAACGCGGCCAACAACACCCTGCTCGGCGGCGGCGGGGTTGACGGCGCCATCCATCGGGCCGCCGGGCCGGAACTGGTGGCAGAGTCTTCCACCCTCTGCGGCTGCGAAACCGGCGACGCCAAGATCACCAAGGGTTACAGGCTGCCGGCGAAGCACGTCATCCACACGGTCGGCCCGGTCTGGCACGGCGGCGGCAAGGGGGAGCCGGAGCTTCTGCACAAGGCCTACCGCCGGTGCTTCGAGGTGGCCCACGAAAACGGCCTTAAATCCATCGCCTTCCCCGCCATCAGCGCCGGGGTCTACGGCTACCCCATGGATCAAGCATGCGGGATCGCCATGGAGGAGGCAAAGGCGGCACTGGAAAGGTATCCCGAGCTGGAGCGGGTGGCCTTCGTCCCTTTCAGCAGCAGCGCATTGGCAATATACCAGGAAAAGTACAAGGAAATTTTTGCATGAAAGCTGTAATACAAAGGGTGAGCGAGGCGGGGGTGCGGGTTGACGGCAAGAACGTCGGCGCCATCGAGCGGGGGATCCTCGTCCTCCTCGGCGTGGAAAAGGGGGATCTGGCGGAGGATGCCGACTGGCTGGCGGAGAAGATCGTCAACCTCCGCATCTTCGAGGACGCGGCGGGGAAGATGAACCTGTCGCTTCTGGACATAAAGGGGGAGCTCCTCGCCGTCTCCCAGTTCACCCTGGCGGGGAACTGCGCCAAGGGGCGCCGCCCCTCCTTCGACACCGCCGCCCCACCGGAAGAGGCAAACAGGCTCTACGAGTATTTCGTCGGCAGGGTCTGGGAACTGGGCATACCGGTGCAGACCGGCATCTTTCAAGCCGACATGAAGGTCTCCCTGGTCAACGACGGGCCGGTCACATTTATTCTGGAGACCCAGAAAGGCAAGGAGCGAGGACCAAGGACCAAGGACCGAGGAGCGAGGAGCGAGGATAAAGGATAAAGGAACAAGGACAATCCTCGATCCTCGATCCTCGATCCTCGATCCTCGATCCTCGATCCTCGATCCTCGATCCTTTATCCTCGCCCCTCGCTCCTCCCCTGTGATAATCTGCCACGCTCAAAAGTTCATCGCGGCAAGAGGGAAAAGTAAATGCAGTTGAAACCGGTTCTAGACAGGCTCTACGCGGCCCGCTCCAGCGTTCATCTGGCGAACGACCCAATCTCCTTCTGCCACCGGTACGAGAGGGCGGAAGACCGGGAGATCGTGGGGTTCATCGCCGCCGCCTTCGCCTACGGCAACGTGAAGATCATCCTCAGGAACCTTGAGACCGTATTCGGGAAGATCGGTCCGTCGCCGCGGAAATTCGTCGAGGAGTTCGACCCTGCGCGCGGGGCCGATCTCTTCGCCGGCTTCAAGCACCGTTTCAACGACGGCCGCGACCTCTGCGCCCTCATCCTTGCCTGCCGGACCATGCTTGAGGAGGCGGACTCCATCGGCGACTATTTCCTCGGCTGCTACGATGCCGCTGCCGACGACATCACCCCATCCCTCATCGAATTCACCGCTGCCATCCTGGCCATGGATTACTCGCCGGTGTTCGGCTGCCGGACCATCCCCAAAGGCTCCTATTTCCCATTTTTCTTCCCCTCCCCCGCTTCGGGGAGCGCCTGCAAGCGGCTTTGCATGTACCTGCGCTGGATGGTCCGCCCGGCGGACGGCATCGACCTGGGACTGTGGAGGAACGTCTCCCCCGCCAAGCTGGTCATCCCGGTGGATGCCCATATCCAGCGGATCGGCCGCTTTCTCGGCCTCACCGGCCGCAGGCAGGCCGACTGGCGGATGGCGCGGGAAATCACCGCATCCTTAAGGGAACTCGACCCGCTCGACCCGGTGAAGTACGATTTCAGCCTCTGCCACCTGGGCATCTCCGAGGGGTGCGACGGCAAGGACCGCCTCAAGTGCCTGAAATGCCCCATCGCCGGGATATGTTCGGTCGGGGCGGTTTGAGCATGAAAAAGCGGGTGTTTTTTAACTCTTTTTCCTTTGCCGGCCTCCGGGATGAGATCACCGCATCGACCCCGGCAGAAGTGCTCCCCGCGCTGCACCGGGTGGAAGAGGCGGTCGCCCGGGGGCTCCATGCGGCAGGTTTTGTTTCTTACGAGGCGGCCACGGGGCTCGAGACGGGTCTTGCCACCCGCCCGGCGGCCGGTTTTCCGCTCCTCTGGTTCGGCCTCTTCAGTGAACGTTCTCCGCTTGACCCATCTGCGGAGGTTCCCACCGCGGAAGCCTATCGAACATCCGGCTGGACGAGCTCGCTCACCGGCGCGGAACACGCCCGCGCCGTCGCCTCGATCAGGGAGCTCATCGCATGCGGCCACACCTACCAGGTGAACTTCACCATGCGCCAGCGCTTCCGGTTCAGCGGCGACCCGGCCGCCTTCTACTCGGACCTCCGCCGTTGCCAACCCACCCCTTACTCCGCATATATCGACACGGGACGCTTCCAGATCCTCTCCGCCTCGCCGGAGCTCTTTTTCAGCCTGCGGGAGGGGATTCTCACCACCCGCCCCATGAAGGGGACCGCCGGTCGCGGCCGGTGGTGGGAGGAGGATGAGGAGGCGAAGCAAAAGCTCAGGGAGACACCAAAGGAGCGCGCGGAGAACCTGATGATCGTCGACCTGCTGCGAAACGACATGGGAATGGTTTCCGAGACCGGCTCGGTGCAGGTGAACTCCCTGTTCGACGTGGAAACGCTCGGGACCGTGCACCAGATGACCTCCACCGTACAGTCGAGGCCCAGGGACGGGGTCGGCCTGACCGGGCTTTTCCAGGCCCTCTTCCCCTGCGGCTCCGTCACCGGCGCGCCGAAAAAGAGGACCATGGAGATCATCGCCGAACTGGAGGATTCCCCCCGCGGCGCCTACACCGGCTGCATCGGTTATGTCTCCCCCGGTGACGAGGCGCAGTTCAGTGTGGCGATCAGGACCATCGTCATCGATGCCGCAACCGGCCGGGGGGAACTGGGGATCGGCAGCGGCATCACCTTCGATTCGCTGGCGGACGCCGAATACGCGGAATGCCTCGCCAAGGGACGATTCGCCCGTGAGAAGCCGCGGGATTTCCACCTCATCGAATCGCTCCTCTTCGAGGAAGGGAAGGGATATTTCCTTCTGGAGCGACACCTGGCGAGGCTCATGCGGTCGGCGGTCTACTTCGCCTTCCCACTCGACGGAGACGCGGCGGCGAAGAAGCTCGCAGAAGTGGCCGTACCCCTCAGGGGGAGGCACAAGGTGCGCCTCCTCCTCTCCCGCAGGGGAGAACTCACCTGCGAAGCGGCCCCCATCGCCGAAGCGCCGGGGGCAGGAACCGTCGCCTTCGCGGAAAAGCGGGTGGACTCGAACGACCCGTTCCTCTACCACAAGACGAGCTGCCGGGAGCTCTACACAACGGAAGCGGCGCGGCGCCCGGAGTGCGCAGACGTCATCTTCACGAACGAGCGGGGGGAGGTGACCGAGGGGGCCATCAGCAATATCGTGGCGAGGATCGGCGGGGAACTGGTCACACCTCCCCTTCCTTGCGGCCTGCTGCCGGGTGTTTTCCGGGAGGAACTGCTGGATAATGGGGAAATCAGGGAGCGGGTGATCTGCCGGGAGGAGCTGGAAAGGGCCGACGAAATTTTCCTGGTCAACTCGGTACGTAAGTGGCGCCGCGTAACGCTTTGCGGTTAACTGAACGCGGGGGTTCATTCAAGAAAACCGGCTTATTTTATGTCGAGCCTTTGATGTTGTCGGGTGGGTGTTGCAACCTGACTCGGAGGTTTTCCTCCAGGCTATCTGGGAATACATGATTCACAAGCCAAAGCTAGTGATTTTACTAGACCAACCTTTCAAATAGCGATACACTTCCTCCATGACCATTTCGTACGAACGACCATTTGTGGCGCAGCTGGAAAAACGTCTCTTCGGCAACCAACCTCTGATCCAGGTACTTGTCGGCCCCCGTCAGGTTGGCAAGACGACCGGCATGCGACAGCTTCTTGCCCGCTATCCCCACAACAACCATTATGCTAATGCCGATGACCTGCTGGTAGCAGACCGGACATGGCTGCTGGAGCAATGGCAGAAAGCCCTGCTGCTGGGTGGCGGTGCACTGTTGGTCATTGATGAAATCCAAAAAATTCCAAACTGGTCCGAGACTCTCAAATCATTGTGGGACAAGAATCCCCGCAAGTTCCGTGTGGTTGTGCTTGGCTCAAGTTCGCTGCAAATACAGACCGGACTCACGGAGAGCCTTGCAGGACGCTTCGAACTGACAAGGATTTACCATTGGACATATACTGAACTGAAGAATGCCTTTGGATATGACCTTGAACGCTTTCTTTTGTATGGTGGTTATCCCGGCTCGGTTTCATATGAGGATGAGTATGACCGCTGGTACGCCTATCTGAAGGACTCGATTGTGGAGGCGGTCATCGGCAGGGATATCCTCCTGAACCGCAAGGTGGGCAATCCTGCACTGTTCCGGCAGGCGTTTGAAATCCTCTGCCGCTATCCGGCACAGGAAATAAGCTACACCAAGCTATTGGGACAGCTGCAGGACAAGGGGAATACTGATCTCATCAAGTATTACATAGAACTGTATGCCGGGGCGTTCCTGATTCATCCTCTGGAAAAGTATTCCGCAAAGGGGTGGCTGACGCGCTCATCCAGCCCCAAAATCCTCATCTCCTGTCCCGCTCTCTACACCATGACCGAAGGGCCACGGGTGCTTGATGACCCTGACAGTCGGGGGCGGGTGTTTGAACTGGCTGTGGGAGCACAGCTGCTGCAATTGCCCGGGGAATTGTTCTACTGGCGGGAGAAAAACGCTGAAGTTGATTTCGTCTACCGTTATCAGGGGCGACTCTACGCTATCGAAGTAAAATCCGGCCGGCGAAAATCCGCAAAAGGTCTTGAGGCATTCATGAAACATTTTCCCGATGCCTGCCCGGTTATCCTGACCACTGACAATTTCCCCCTTTT
>DAIEGL010000012.1 GCA_027356255.1 Geobacter sp.
TCAGGCATTCTTCGGGGCGCTTCGGGAACTCTTCCGGGACAAGCTCTTCGAGACCGCCGCATGGCAGGATTTTACCCGCGCCTTCTCCCGCAGCGGCGGGAAGGACCTTGCCCGGTTCATGGCGCAGTGGCTCGACCGGCCAGGCGGGCCCCGCCTTGCCCTGGCAGACGTAAGGATGCGGCCGGGAAATGGGGGGTGGGGCGTTGCCGGAACGGTCGTCCAGACCCCGCCGCTCTTTGATGTTTCGCTGCCGCTGCGGCTGGAGACCGAAGGGGGAACCTTGAGCCAGACCCTGGCGGTGGAGCGGGAACGGACCCCGTTTCACTTTCCAGCCCCTTCCCTGCCGAGGCGACTCCTTATGGACCCGGATGTGGAGCTCTTCCGCATCCTATCCCCCGACGAGCTCCCTCCCACGGTCAACCGGATCAAAGGGTCGGAGAACCTCCTGGTCGTCATGACGAAAGATTGCCGGGCGCGCGAGGAGACGGTGAAGCTCTTTCTGGAATCCATGTCGCAGGGGGGGGCGACGGTTGTCGGCGAGGAGAAGGTTGTCGCGACAGAGCTGCGCGACCACGACCTTCTCTTCTGCGGCGTACCGCAGCACCGGTCGGCTTTTCCGCCTCTTCCCGACGGAATGGCTGTCTCAGGGGGTGACTTTTCCCTTGAGGGGGAACGGTACGCCGCCCCCGACGGTCTTCTGTTCGCGGTGATGCGTCACCCCCTTGCCGGGGGGCGGGTCGCCGCAGTCTTTCTCCCCCTGTCCGAGGGGGCGGCCGAGCGGTATGCGCTGAAGATAACCCACTACGGCAAGTATGGCTACCTGGTGTTTGCCGGCGGCGAAAACCGGCGCAAGGGGATGTCTGTTCCGGCTGCGGGGAGCGTGGTTGATCTTGCCGGAGAGGGCGCCCCTTGAAAAACATCGGCAGACGGCATATAGTGGGGCGGAGACCAACCGGAAAGACGGAGCAACTATGATGAAGCAACGGGCCACGCTTTGCCCACGATGTCGCCGACTGATCGGCAGCAATGAATCCACCTGTTCATGGTGCGGAACGCCGCGAACTTCCACCTGGTGGCGGGCGACCGCCTGGACCCGGAGCGCCCTGGACGGCGACTGGGTGGTCAGGGCCATCATAACGGCAAATATCGCCTTCTATCTCCTCTCCCTCCTCCTGAGCACCGGCCACAGGCTTACTGCCAACCCCTTTACCCTCCTCTCGCCGGACATGACCAGCCTCCTGTTGCTCGGCGGGACCGGGACCATTCCCATAGACCGGTTCGGCCGGCTTTGGTCGCTCCTCGCCGCCAATTACCTTCACGGCGGCATACTGCACATCTTCTTCAACATGATGGCCATGCGCCAGATCGCACCGTGGGTCAATCACGAATACGGGCCGAGCCGCATGTTCACAATCTATACGCTCGGAGGGGTGTGCGGTTTCTGGGTCTCCTACCTGGCTGGTGTCCCTTTTACCATCGGCGCCTCGGCCGCCATCTGCGGCCTGATCGGCGCGCTCTTATACTTCGGCAAGAGCCGTGGGGGGGCCTACGGAACCGCAGTCTACCGCGAGGTGAGCGGCTGGGTGGTCGGCCTTGTCCTGTTCGGGCTGGTTATGCCGGGGATCAACAACTGGGGACACGGGGGCGGGATCATCGGCGGGATCATTCTGGGCAAGCTTTTGGGGTATGAGGACCATGGCCGGGAGACGGCCGTCCATCGCTTCCTGGCGCTGCTTTGCGCGGTGATAACCGTGGCAGTGCTGGGATGGGCGGTTTTCAGCGCCATTACGCTCTGGTTCAGTTATTGAGAAATTGAAAATCTGCTGGGAGGATTCATGAAAATACCGCTGTTGCTGCTGCTCCTTTTCGCCGCATCTTCTGCCTACGGCGAGTTTTATACCTGGACCGATGCGCGGGGGACCCGCCACTACACGAACAGCGTTTACGAAATACCCGCCCGCTACCGGGCCAAGGCCAAGGTGGTGAACCTGGGGATCGACCAGAAGGCGGACCAGACCGCACCACAGCCGAACGGGCAGGCACAGCCAGTGCAACCTGCGCCTCCCGCGACTGGCGTCATTCAGCAGAACGCACCGGCCCCGCCGGCAACGGCTGCGCCGGCAGTGCCCAGCCGGCAGAGGTTTGACCGGAGGGCTCGGCTGAGACGCACCGGTCCCGGAAATCCGGAATAATGAGGCAATGCCCGAACCTCGTTGCCTGCAAAAAAGGCGACCGGCTGCTGCGCAAGTCGGTCGCCTTTGTTTTGTCTCATTGTTTAAGGAAGCCCCTACAACTCAACGGGCGATACCAGGAAGGGGTGGAATAGCCCCGACTGTTCCAGGACGTTCATGGTTACCCTGCCACCCTTGCCGCAATGCACCCGCCCCCCGGCGCGCACGTAACCGTCTATGCACTCCGTGATCTTCCGGTCGAAGAGGTCATACTGTCTCCGTACCTCTCCCTGCAACGTCTGCCAGTGGTCATTTACAATCATGGAGGAGTTTAGACGGCGCTTTCCGGCGGGTCAAGCAAAAATATCCCCCGCAGCGCCCGTCGAAATGGGCCTTGACGATGACAAAACCGGGGTGTTAAGATCGGCAACGCTCCCAAAATGGCAATGAGCCATGACGAGGTGATTATGCAAAGCCGGCAGAAAGACGTCAGCCGTAAAATATTGTCCGTTCCGGTGATCGTGGCCGCCCTCGGTTACTTCGTCGATATCTATGACCTGGTGCTCTTCAGCATCGTCCGCGTGCCGAGCCTCAAGTCCTTCGGCCTGCAAGGGCAGGGGCTGATCGACCAGGGAGTGTTCCTCCTCAACATGCAGATGACCGGCATGCTTGTCGGCGGCGTCATCTGGGGGGTGATGGGGGACCGCAAGGGTCGCCTCCAGATCATGTTTGCCTCCATCTTTCTCTACTCGGCGGCCAATTTCCTGAACGGCGCAGTCACTTCGCTCCCCGCCTATGCCGTATGCCGCTTCATTGCCGGCATCGGCCTTGCCGGCGAGCTGGGTGCCGGCATCACCCTGGTTTCCGAGGTGTTGCACCAGAGCGTCCGCGGCTACGGCACCATGGTGGTCGCCTCGGTGGGGGTTTCGGGGGCGATACTCGCGAACTTCGTCGCCAAGGCGTTCGAGTGGCGCAACGCCTTCTACATAGGGGGCGCCCTGGGGCTCATGCTCCTGATCTCCCGGATCAGCGTGGCCGAATCGGGGATGTTTCGCCAGATGGCATCGGCGTCCGTGAGCAAGGGGAACTTCCTCTCCCTCTTCACGGAAAGGGGGCGTTTCGGCCGCTACCTGCACTCGATCCTCATCGGCATACCGACCTGGTTCGTGGTCGGCATCCTCGTCACCTTCTCCCCGGAGTTTGCCCGGGCCCTCGGCGTCACCGCCCCGATCGCTGCGGGAAACGCGGTCATGTTCTGCTACCTGGGGCTGGTCTTCGGTGACCTCGCCAGCGGCATGCTGAGCCAGGTCCTGCAGAGCCGGCGGCAGGCGGTCCTCATCTTCCTGATCTTCACCGTGGCTGGCGTCGGCTGGTATTTCCTTGCCCAAGGCGTATCTCCATCCCTGTTCTACGGCATATGCGCCTTCCTGGGGTTCGGCAGCGGCTACTGGGCCATATTCGTCACCATCGCCGCCGAGCAGTTCGGCACCAATCTGCGGGCCACCGTTGCCACCACGGTACCCAACTTTGTGCGGGGGATGGTTGTGCCGATCACCATGCTTTTCCAGCTCTGCCGCAAGCAGTTCGGCCTGGAGCCCGGCGCACTGATCGTCGGCTCCCTCTGCCTGGCCGTCGCTCTCTTCTCCCTTTGGCGGCTTGAAGAGACCTTCCACAAGGATCTGGACTACTTCGAGGAGTTTCTGTAGCGCCAGGAGTGCCATTGCGGATACTATAAGGTTTGGCATACGGTTTTCCGTTGCAGCGCCCGATCGGGACGACAATGGAAAATATGTAGCTAATGAATGTGCGTTATGGTAAACAATGGAAGCATTGGGTGCGCCGTATTGAAATATGACATGAAACGTGCAGAGCGCGTTTTCGGAGGATAATGATGAAAAAACAGACAGTCCTTGTGGTTGATGACAGCGAAATTGTCCTGGCTATGGCCCGCGAAGCACTGGAGGCTGGCGGGTTCGACGTGGTTACCTCCCTGAATGCGAAGGGGGCGGACAACTACATCTTCAGTCAGGACAAACCGGACCTCATCATCCTCGACGTCATGCTGCCGATACTCGAAGGGGACAAGAAGGCGAAAATGCTGAAGGAGAACGAGCTCTCCAAGGGGATTCCGATCCTGCTCCTCTCATCGAAGCCGGAGGATGAAATGCGCCGCCTCGTGAAGGAGTCGGGGGCGGACGGATTCATCCGAAAGCCCTTTGCCCGGGCACAGATGGTTGAGACGGTGGAAAAGACGATCCGGGAGAAGGTTGCCGGCTGACAACGACCTGCCGGATGGGAAATGCACGAGAAAGGGGACGGGGTGATACACTCCGTCCCCTTTCGTCGTTTTAACCGAGGCGGATGAATATTATGCCGGTAAGGATCAGCGTGGCGGCTATGACACGGATCCGTCCGCAGGATTCGCCGAGGAAGAGGATGCCGATGAGGACGCCGGCGAGCACGCTCACCTGTCGCACCGGGACGGCGTAGCTCATGGGGGTGAGGGTGAGGGCATAGCGGTATGAGAGGAAGGAACCCATCAGCATCGGCCCCCCGGCCAGGATGAAGCCCCGGTTCTCCCTCCATTCGGCGATGATCTTTGGACGGTACGGGGGGCGGAGGAGATTGAGGGACATGATCGCCAGCATGGAAACGACGAGGATGTAGGTGAAGTAGAGGGGAGAATAGTAATTGACGCCGGTCTTGTCGATGATCGCCCCCAGCGAGTAGACGAAGCCGGCGGCAAGCGCTGACTGGACGGAATGGTCGATGAGGCTGCTGAAGGGGCGCAGCAGTTCCTTCAGGCTCAGGCATCGCATCTGGATCAGGTATGCCCCCGCCATGACGAAGAGGATGCCGCAGGTCCCGGCAAGGCTCAGGTGTTCGCCCATGAACCACACCCCCCAGAGGGGAACATACAGCATTGCTGTCTGGGAGAGGGGGTAGGTCAGCGACAGGTCCCCCGCCTGGTAGGCGCGACCGATGAATAGATGGTAGAGGACAAAACAGACGGCCCCTGCCGTACTGAGGAAGAAAACGGCAGGGTGCGGGGTGGGGAACGGTCCGGGCAGCAAGGGGAGGGCGCAGGTAAACAGCGCGGTGGAACAGGCGAACATCCACCAGATGAAGACCGTCTTGTTGCGGCTTCGCTTGATGAGGAGGTTGTAAAGGGCATGCATGATGCCGGAGAAGAGGATCAGGAAAAAGGCCAGAGAATTCATGGAATGTACTATAACTAAAAAATATTTTTAGTGATACTAAAATATTGGTTTGCGCCTTTCTCCCCCAGCCGTTGACATGGACCGATGATGGCATATTCTTTTATGAAGGTATTATCGCTTGAGTCGCGTCGAAAACCGGGGGGCCTCCGCTCCCCGCAACAGGGAGGATCGCCATGACGAAAGCAATCCCGGAAGGATTTCAAAGCGTAACGCCGATGTTCGTGTTCAAGGATGCCCGTAAAGCCATAGAATTCTACAAACTTGCCCTTGGCGCCCGGGAGAGGTACGTCATGCCGGGGCCAGACGGCAAAGGGGTGATGCACGCCGAGCTTTTGATCGGCAACTCGATCATCATGATGGGGGAGGAACATCCGCAGGAGCCCTGCAAGAGCGCGGAAACCATCGGCGGCTCTCCTGTCAGCTTCTACATTTATCTGGAGAACGTGGACGAGGCCTTCCGGAGCGCAGTAGCCGCAGGCGCCGAGAGCCGGATGCCCGTCCAGGACATGTTCTGGGGTGACCGTGTCGGCACTGTGCAGGACCCCTTCGGTTACAGTTGGACCCTCGCCACACATATCAAGGACCTGACACCGGAAGAGATCAGGGCGGGTGCCCGGGCCGCTTTTTCCCAGATGGCAAAGAAGTAGACCGCGAAAGGAGGAGAAAAATGGCGGAAGTCAGACGAATGAAACCCAAGGATGTGCGGCGCAAGGTGCAGGCGGGGGAGGCGCTTTTTGTCTGCGCCTACGACAACGAGGAGATGTGCGGCCGGATGCGGCTGGAAGGGTCCATGACCCTCGGCGAGCTGAACTCCCGGCTCTCCGGTCTCGCCAGGGAGCAGGAGATCGTCTTCTACTGCAAATGACCGCAAGAGCACACGTCTGCCGGTCGGGCAGCGGAATTTACCGATAAGGGTTATCCGAACGTTTCGGCTCTTGAGGGGGGGATCGATGCCTGGATAGAGGCGGGATACCGGTGAGGATAACGAGAAGAAG
>DAIEGL010000035.1 GCA_027356255.1 Geobacter sp.
GAAAAACTTCCCCAAGACAACGGAATACATAAGGAAAAAGCTCTGTTTCGGCGACTTTGAATCCTGCGACAGGTTCAGAATTTACAAGGCGGCGGGTGAAGGGGAGATCCCCCTCGATCTTTATCCTGATACCACGGAAGAGGTGAAAAAGGTCATGCGGTGCCTGCGGAACAAGCAGCAGCCCGGAGAATGAGGACGCTCGTGAAAGATCTGCTCGACTACCGCTTTCTCATCCCGCTTGTGCTGCTCCTTGGCTTTGCGCCGTTTTATCCTCAACCACACATCGTGGAAAAGATGAGGATGTTGATGGCCGGTACGCTGAAAAAGCCGATCGATATCTTTGACCTGTTCTGGCATGCCTGGCCCTTTGCACTGCTGGCTTACCGGGTATTCAGAGACATCAGAAACTAAACAGGAGGTAATACAATGAAGATGCGAATTGTCGTTATCGGTGCCAACGCTGCCGGAGCCAAGGCCGCCTCGAAGGCGAAGCGGATCAACCCGCGGGCGGAAGTGACCCTGATCGACCGGGGGACGTTCATCTCCTACGGCGCATGCGGCATCCCCTATTACGTTTCTGACACCGTGGCCGAGGTGAAGGATCTGATGAGCACGCCGGTCGGGGTGGTGCGCGACGCCCCCTTTTTCAAGAAGGTGAAAGGGGTGGATGTCGTCACCGGCACCGAAGCGGTCGGCATCGACCGGCAGGCAAGAAAGGTGCATCTGCTCGAAACAGCCACGGGAAGGTCGTTCGCCATCGAATACGACCGGCTGGTCATTGCCACGGGGAGTTCGCCATTCGTTCCGCGGCTGGAAAACGCCGATCTGAAAAACATCCTGACGGTCAAGTCCATCGAGGATGCGGAACTCCTCAAGGGACAGGCCGTCAGCGGCAGGAGCGCCTGCATCGTCGGCGGCGGCCTGATCGGCCTGGAGACGGCGGAAGCCCTGCAAAAGAAGGGGATGAAGGTCACCATCGTCGAGATGCGCGATCAGCTTCTCCCTGGAGTGCTTGACCCTGAGATGGCTTTTTTGGTGGGCAAACAGCTGCGCATGAACAAAGTCGAGCTGATCACGGCATGCCGGGTGACCGGTTTCGCCGGGGACGGCGCGGTCGCAAGGGTCATCACGGAAAAGGGGGAGGTGCCGGCCGACCTGGTGGTCCTCGCACCGGGTGTCACGCCGAATGTGAAGCTGGCAAAAGAGGCCGGGCTGGAGATCGGCACGACCGGGGCCATCTCGGTGGATGCCCGGATGTGCACCAGTGATCCGCATATCTACGCCTGCGGCGACTGCTGTGAAACAACCCACCTGGTGACCGGCAGGAAGGTCTTCGTTCCCCTCGGGAGCACGGCCAACAAGCAGGGGCGGGTGGCGGGGATCAACGCCGCGGGCGGAGAGGCGACCTTTAACGGCATCCTCGGGACGAGCATCGTCAAGGTGTTCAACGTCAATGCCGGCAGGACCGGCCTTACCGAAGCCGAGGCAAAGGCCTGCGGCTACGACATCGAAACGGTTCTCTCCCCCGCGCCGGACCGCGCCCATTTCTTCCCCGGTGCAAAACCGATTGCCCTGAAGCTGGTGGCGGACAGGAAGAGCGGGAAAATCCTCGGTTTGCAGGCCGCAGGCGAAGGCGTCGTAGACAAGAGGGTGGATGCGGCTGCGGCGGCAATAACCTTCGGCGCCACGGCCGACCAGCTCGCACACCTGGACCTGGCCTATGCGCCGCCTTACTCCGCGGCCATGGACAACCTCATTGTCGCGGCCGACATCCTGAAGAACAAGCTGGCCGGACACGCCCGGGGGATCTCCCCCATGGAGGTGAAGAAAAAGCTGGACGATGGGGACGACTTCATCCTGCTCGACGTCCGC
>DAIEGL010000073.1 GCA_027356255.1 Geobacter sp.
CGGGACGTTACACATTTAAGATCGATGATTTTAATCTTAAAGCCCGCCCAATTACTGAAGAGGCCAAAAACGGGCAGTCGATTTAGCAGAATGGAGGGGATGGTGAAGATATTTAAGAATCTGGTGCCGGCCATATTGTTGTCAGTGGCTATCTGCGGTTGCAGCAATGCCGCTGAAAAAACGGAAAGAAGATCGGGAACGACACCGAAAGGAGCGCAACAAGGGATGAAAACATACTATTTGGGTAGATTTGCTGTTGATGTGCCGGCTGACTACAAGTTGGAGATGAGGAGCCAGACGATAAGATATGCAGAGGTTGTTGATTATAAGTGGCAAACTCACGGTAATCATGAGCATGAACGCAATGAGCTGTGGGCTAATAAAATGTCTGAGATAGCCAGATTGCACAAGCCAATAGATAAGAAACAAATAATCATAGAGGAGAAAGATCTTAAGGGTCTTGGATCTTGGGCAAAAGCTGTGCAGTACTACGGCAACTATCTGGTGACTGAGAGCTTGTATTGGACAGTTTTAGTTGACTATGGCGATGTTGGAGTAATGTTGACCATTGATGGTGCGGATAACGACATGACAATAGCTAATTTTACTAACATACTATCTCACTACAGATATGGGGCTCTTGATCAATCAGCGAGAGACTCGTTTTACCTAAACTATGGGAAAATAACGCTCCCGTATTTGGAACAGGAAAAGACGTATGCCCGCTTTGAGGGGCCAATGGAAATGATTTTGCGTATTGAGATGGCGGAAACACACAAAGTGGAAGAAGCAGGTGTAATGGATCGTTTGGTGGCCTCTCTGGCTGTTAACTTTGCTCCTGGCGTCGATGTAGATAAGATAAGAAGCGGTAAGAGAACCGTTGCCGGGCTGGCTGGGCAGGAAATAGCTACGCAGATGAGCGACGATAACGGTAAGGAACTTTTTTTTGCTTGGGAATATCTGGGTAAAGAGAATTCAGGAGAATACCCTGAAATCAAGATTGGAGTTGAGTGCCCGGCTGGGAACCAGAAAGAAAAGCTTAAAGTGTGGGACCGGGTGCTTGACTCCTTTCGTCCGTTATACAAATAGACCCAGAGTTTCTTGTCGAGAAATGGAAGTGATATGTCAAATGCGCCAGTATCCAAAGAAGTTGAAAGTAAAGCACTGAATAAGCCTGTTGAAGGATTTGAAACAGAGAGCCAAAATCGTCTAGTCATAGAGCGAGAAGTAATGCCGATTATTTTCGTTCCAGGGATAATGGGTAGCCGATTGCGGAATCAAAAGGGCGATAGGGTCTGGGACCCGGATGATGGCAAATTTATGTTGGGTAATTTTGGCCTGTTGTGGGCGGCTACCGCAAAAAGTAAAAAGAATTGTTTAGTCGGCAGCGAGTTTAAGCAGAATTACTTGCAGGTGTTGGACAACGACATCAAACATAATAAGAAATTTGCCGACGAAACCGATACGACCCGCAACAAGCGCGGTTGGGGGGGGGTGTCCTGGAACAGCTACGGGGATATCCTCAAGGCATTGCAGAACCACGAGTGGGACCAGTCGGTAAACCTTTTCTACGAGCTCCCCGTTCACGCCTTTGGCTATAACTGGACTGCCTCCAATGACGATGCCGGTCTGGCGCTCAAAAAGTACATCGACAAAGTAATCGATGATTATCAAAAGGGAATTACAACCCCGGACAAACAAAAGCGCATCTGCAACAAGGTTATTCTGGTAACTCACTCCATGGGGGGGCTGGTGGCACGCTCTGCCTGCCTGCTTCATGGTGCCAGGGATAACGTGCTCGGGGTGGTTCATGGCGTACAGCCTTCAGATGGCTCGCCTGCTGCCTACTGGCGGATGAAGGGTGGTTTCGAACGCCCTCACACAATTCCGGACATAGAATTCAGCCAATGGTTCAGGAATCCCGTCAAGATGTTCAAGCACATGAAGGGAAAAGTGGTCAACAGTGAACTCCTTGGGATACCGTATACTGACCTTAAAATCGGCACAGCTCATATAACCGCCTGGGTACTGGGAACCGACGGCGAGGAGGTGACGGCTCTGCTCGGCAATATGCCGGGGGGCCTCCAACTGCTCCCAAATAAGCAGTACAAGAACAATAATGGCTGGGAACGGTGGCTGGAACTGCTCGACAAGGATGGCAACAGGACCGCCTTGCCAGTATCTGATCCTTATGAGGAAATCTATCAAGAGAGGACAAAATATTATCGACTGGTGAACCCGGAATGGTTGAATCCAGGAGCAGCAGACGGTTCTGTACTTAAGAAGAAAATTTCTTCGTGGACTTTATATGTGCAATATCTCGCGGAAGCTAAACGTTTTCACGACGCCCTCGCCAAGCTTTCTGAAAAGGTCCATCCCGAAACTTATCAATTTTATGCGTCCGGTATAGCCAGCCCTGACCGGGTAGTTTTCACCCGTGCGGAAGATTCGCTTTGGGAGAAGGTCAAGCGGCTCTTTACAACGATGGGAAATAACGTGCCGAATGATCTGAAAGGCGCGGCAAAATCGCTTGTGTTCAAGACTGCCACGGGTGGCGGAAATCCTTTGTTGCCGGTGCTGATTGATACTGGCAATTCATTAATCGGTGGGGCTCTGGTTAGGGACACTGACTGGTTCGCCAATCGCGGTGGCTACCGGGATCGGGTCAGCACTGACGATAAGCCAAGTGATGAGGGGGAATTGCAGTTAGTAACCATGCAACTTCCCGATGGCGCCGGCGATGGCACTGTGCCAGAATCATCGGCCGGGGCGCTCAAATTGGCGGAGGACACCCAGCGGACGTTCTGTATTGCCGACAAGTCAGGATTTGAAGCAAATTTCGTCGAGGAAAAAGCCAAACGGCTAAAGCCCAAGCGTGACCCCGATTTTGACGAAGGTTTCTTCGACCGGGGCCACGAGCCGATCTACAAAACCAAGAGCGCCCAGTTCATCACGTTCACTGCCATCGAAAATATCTGCCGTAAAGAAATTCAGAATAAGTTGAGCAAGGGGTAACTTGTGGATCTGAACAATACCACTCCTCTCAACGCTGCACCGTTCCTTTTCACCGACCACCATGGTGCCGAAACGCTCCTTGTGGTCGTCAAGGGGACTTGGCGGATCAATTGGGACGGTGCACTGAATCTGGCTGAAGAGCAGGTGCCGATACAGTTTGCGCCCCAGTATTATGGCGATCCCGGCGCGTCGAGCCTGATCCTCGATACCGAGCTTGTTCTGGAAAAGCCGGGCACCGACTGCGTGCTGCTCGGCCATGCCTGGGCTCCTCAGGAAAAAGCGCCTTACGTTGACGTCACCTTTGCCGTGGGGCCAGTCCGGCAGCAGGCGCGGGTATTTGGGGAGCGGATCTGGCAGAAGATGCTGGGGATGGTTTCCATGTCGCGGCCAGCCCCTTTCGAAAAGATTCCTCTGACTTGGGAGCGGGCCTTCGGCGGCACGGACACCAGCTGGCATGATCCGGCCGGGCATGAGTATTTCCTGGAAAACCCGGTGGGGAGAGGTTTCGTGGCGCAGAAGTCCGCGGTGACGATCGACGGCCTGGCGCTGCCGAACATTGAGAATCCTGCGGACCCGATCAAGAAGCCCTCCCAGCGGCCACGACCGGTGGGGTTCGGGATGGTTGCCCCCCACTGGCAGCCGCGCCTCGGCTATGCCGGCACCTATGACGATGCCTGGCGCCGGACGATGAGTCCGCTCCCACCGGCCGATCTGGATCCGCGTTTCCACTCGGCGGCCGCGCCGGGGCTCGTCTCGCCGCGCCACCTGACCGGCAGCGAGCAGGTGCTGGTTGAGGGAGCAGCGCGGCAAGGGCGCCTCCAGTTTGCCCTGCCCGGTGTCGTTCTCCGGGCGACGGTGCGCCGGCAGCGCGGCGAGGAAGAGGTGTCGCTACGGCTAGACACCGTTGTCGTGGAGCCGGACGAGTCGCGGCTAGTGCTGGTCTGGCGCGGGACGTTGAACATACACGGTCGGGTGCATGAGGTGGGGGCGGTACGCATTGATGCTCGCTGAGCATACAAATAGCATGTCCGGTAGACCGAAGCTACTCAAGAACTGAATTTACGATGGGGAGTATTGGTTTGGATCAGACTCAATCACATGACGCTGGCTATTCTATGGACAATGCTTTGCTGGTAACCGTCCTGAAGGGGGAAGGCCCCGCAGGGGCACAGCGCTTTACCGCTACTTTCACCATCGGCCGTACCAGTGAGTGCGAACTCCAGATCAAGGAGCATGCGGTCAGCCGCCGGCATGTGCAGATCGCGTTCGACGGCCGGCAGTGGCGGCTGGAGGACCTGGGGAGCGGCAACGGCACATTCCTGAACGGGGAGCGGGTGCAGTCTGCGCCGCTGCCGTACGACTGTATCGTCGGGCTGGGGAGCGGCGGGCCGCAGCTGTCGCTGGTCGTGGTCCGACAGGAGGCGCAGCAGGAGATGCCCCGGGAGGAGCCGGTCACGGTCACTGTGCCGCTGTCGCCGCCGGCGTCTCCCGCGGGGGCGAAGCCAATGCCGGAGCTTGCCTCCGAAACCCAGATCCTGCGGCATTACATGGAGAAGTCCGACGGCGAGGACGTGGGGGAGCAGACCCTGATGTTCCGGCGGGCGTTTGCCAGGGCGCACCAGCAGAAGACGAAAAAATACCGCTATCTGATCGGCGTTGCCGCGTTGCTTCTGGTCGTCGCCGGCAGCCTCATCCTCTACCAGAAGCAGAAACTCCAGAAACTGCGCGCCACGGCGGGTAACATCTTCTACGTCATGAAGGGGCTCGAACTCCAGATCGCCAAGCTGGAGGAGGTGGTGCTCCTGAATGTCAATCCTGCCCAGCTGGCAGACCTGCGGGTGAAGAGGGAGAAGTTCAGGGGGATGGAGCAGGAGTACGACTCCTTTATCCGGGAGCTGGACATCTACGCCAAACTCTCCCCGGAGGATCGGGTGATTGCGCGGGTGGCCCGCACCTTCGGCGAGTGCGAGGTGAACATGCCGACATGGTTCGGCGATGAGGTGAAGAAGTACATCAATGGCTGGAAGTCCACGGGGCGGCTCAAGGTTGCCCTGGACCGGGCGCAGCAGAGGGGGTACACACCGCTCATCGTCAGGACCCTGAAGGAGAACAACCTCCCACCCCAGTTCTTCTTCCTGGCGCTGCAGGAGAGCAACTTCGACGAGCGGGCCGTGGGGCCGCAGACCCGCTTCGGCCATGCCAAGGGGATCTGGCAGTTCATCGCGCCGACAGCCAGCCAGTTCGGGCTCCAGGTCGGCCCCCTCTATGGCCAGCCGGTCTACGATCCGCAGGATGAGCGGTTCAATATAGGGAAGGCGTCCGCTGCCGCGGCGAAATACATCAAGGAGCTCAACAACGGCGGGGCCCAGGCCTCGGGGCTCCTGGTCATGGCCTCGTACAACTGGGGGGAGGGGAATGTGCGGCAGATCATCGACCAGATGCCGCCAAACCCGCGGGACCGGAATTTCTGGCGCCTCCTGACTATTAAGGATATCCCCAAGGAGACCCATGACTACGTCTTTTCCATCTTTTCCGCTGCCGTGATCTGCGAGGAGCCGAAGCTCTTCGGCTTCGACGGCGCCTGCCCCTCCTTTGCGGGAGGCGCGCAAACAGCGCCGGCATCGGCGCCGGTCGGCAGGCCGTTGTCCTAAATCAATTGATTGTCCGAAGATATTGCTGGGAGGTTTGAATGATGTTCAGGGTGTTGCATAAGAAGAATCGTCCGGAATCTGCAAAATGCCGCAGGGTGGTGCCGTCATGAATTACGGCCGATATCAGATCGTCAAGGAGGTGGGGCGTGGTTCCATGGGGGTGGTCTACCAGGCCCGCGATCCCCATATCGACCGGCTGGTGGCGGTCAAGGTGCTGCGCCAGGACCGGGTGACCAGCGACGACTTCGTCAAGCGGTTTCTCAAGGAGGCGCGGGTCATTGGCCGGCTTACCCATTCGCACATCGTGGCGATTTACGACGTGGGGGAGGAGCAGGAAACGGTCTACATTGCCATGGAGTTCCTGGAAGGGGTGGCCCTGTCCGACCTGGTGCGCGGCAAGCTGCCGGAGATAGGGGAGGTGGTGGCTCTCGGTATCCAGCTTGCCGAAACCCTGGATTATGCCCACCAGAAGGGGGTCGTCCACCGGGACATAAAGCCGAGCAACATCATCGTCCAGAGCGACGGCCAGATCAAGATCACCGACTTCGGCATCGCCCATGTGGAGGATGCGACGGCGACGCTGCAGACCCAGGCCGGCGAGATTATGGGGACCCCGGCCTACATGTCCCCCGAACAGGTCCTCAGCAAGCCCGTGGACGGGCGGACCGACATCTTCTCCCTCGGCATCATCCTCTATGAGCTGACCACCGGGCGGCGTCCTTTCGGCGGGGAGAGCAAGAACCTGATGACCGTCTTCAACGAGATCGTCGAGGTTACCCCGCCGGAACCGCATACGGTGGTGCCGACGGTCCCGAGGGAGTTGTCCCGGCTGATCATGAAGGCGCTGCAGAAGGAGCCGGGGAAACGTTTCCAGACCGGCAAGGAGTTGGCCGAGGCGCTGCGGGGCTCCCCTGCTTCAACCGCACCAGATGCCGCCAGGGGGGCGACAACCCGTGCGCCGGGGAGGAATTTCCTGCTGCCGGTCGGCGCTGCTCTTGCCGCTGTCGCCGTGCTCGGCGGCGGATATTTCCTCTATGCCCGGCAAAAGGGGAGTGCCGGTCCGGCACCGGTGACGGTCGTCTCCCCGAACATTCCGGCTCCGGTCGCGCCGGGCGCAGGACGGACCGAACCGCCGGCACCACCGACGACGGCGGCCATTCCGCCGGCTGTTTCCGCACCCGTTGAACGGTCGGTTCCCCGAGCTGCCGAGCCGAGCCGGAAAGCGGCCGCCCCGCCGACTGCTCCTCCGGTTCACCCGGCCGATCGGAACCGCGCCAAGGCTGAAAAGGCGAAAGCCGGAGATGGGCGGAAGAAGCCTGCCGCCACTGTGCCCCGGCCGGCCGGTACGGCCAAAGAGGCCATGCCGGAGCGGAAAGAAAAATCTCCGCCAGAGACCGGGGCAAGGCCCGCGGCGCAGTTTGCCTTCCTGCGGGTCGGCACCACCCCCCCCGGCGCCCGGGTGGCGATCAACGGCGTGCAGAAGGGGACAACGCCGATGATGCTCAAGCTCGACCTGGGCAAGTACCAGGTCCGGCTCTCCCGCCCCGGTTACAAGGATGTGGAAAGGCAGGTCCGGCTGGAGAAGATGTCCGAATACCCGCTGATCGAGGAGTTGAAACCGGTCGAGTGACCGGAAGCCGTGCAGTTCATTCCAACCAGAAGAAGGATCGTACCATGCTTACATTACTCTCTGCCGGTTCGACCGATGTCGGACTCCGGCGCTCCAACAACGAGGATGCCTTCCTTGCAAGGGCTGAAGCCGGTCTTTTTGCGGTTGCGGACGGCATGGGGGGCGCTGCCGCCGGTGAGGTCGCCAGCGGGATCTTTGTCGAAACTGCGGCCTCCCTCTTCGATCGGGCATTTGCGGAAGAGGAGTCTTTCGCCCGTGTGCAGGAGGCCTTCAGGCTGGCAAACGAGCGGATGTTCGAACACGTGACGATGCATCCGGCGGCCCAGGGGATGGGGTGTACTGCGGAGTTGCTGGCGATCTCGGGCGACCGCTATGTGGTCGGCCATGTGGGGGACAGCAGGACCTACCTGTTCCGGCAGGGGGAGCTGCGGCAGATTACCAAGGACCATTCGTTGGTTCAACAGCAGGTGGATCAGGGGTTCATCTCCGCTGCCGAGGCAAAGAGGCATGCCATGAAAAACATCGTGCTAAGGGCGCTGGGGACCGATCCCTCCCTGTCGCTCGACCTGATCCGCGGCCGGGTTTTGCCGCAGGACATTTTCCTGCTCTGCTCCGATGGCTTGACCGACATGGTGGACGACGATGCCATCCGGGAAATCCTGGCGTCCGGCCGGCCGATCACCGATAAGGCGGGTCAGCTCATCGAGAGTGCCAAAGCCGCCGGCGGCCGGGACAATGTCACCGTAGTCCTCTGCCAGGCGGTTTCCGGCCCCGTTCAGGGCGCTGCCGTCAAGACCGTGTGAATATGGAGTCAGACATGAGATCTTATTTCGTCAAAGCCGCCCTTACGATCGTTCTGGTCTGCGTGGTCGGCGGCCCGGCCTCGGCAACCGAAAGTGCCGCCACTTCGGCCGCCAAGGGGACTGCGTCCATTGTCGCCGACGTGGTGGGGTTTGCCTGCCTGGAGGGGAAGCGGTCGCGGGACAAGGCTGTGCAAATGGCCATGGCCGATGCCATCCAGAAGGGGCGGGAATACGTCGTCAGCCTGGTCGAGGCCAAGACAACGCTTGAAGCGGGGAAGCCAAAGGCCGAGCTGGTGTCCGCCTATGCCAACGGCACGATAAGGGTGATCAAGGAACCGATCGAGAATTGGTACAAGGACCCGGCCATGGGGGAGTGCTTCGAGGTCCAGGTCCAGGTGGAGGCGGTTCCCAACGAAGAAGAGATGGCGAAAATGGTTGGCACGTTGCCCCCGGACGACCCGGCTGCCCCGCTGATCGTCAAGGTCTGGACCGACAGGGAATCTTACAAGGAGGGGGACAAGTTCAGGGTGAAGCTGAAGGCCAACAAGTCTTTTTACGGCACGGTCGTCTACCAGGATGCCAGCGGCACCCGGGTCCAGCTTCTCCCTAATCCATACCGGAAGGATAACTACTTCCTCGGCAACAGGCTCTACGAACTCCCCGATGCTGCCGACAAGTACGAGCTGGTGGTGTCGCCGCCGTTCGGCGGGGAGCGGGTGACGGTCTACGCCAGTACCGAACCGGTGGGTGAACTCTCTACAGAACCGGCGGGCAAGGTTTATCTGCTGACGGAGAGCCGTGAGCAGAATGAGCGCCGCAGCCGTTCCATCAAGTTTGCGCCCAAAGATGCCGCCGGCGCACCGAAGACCGCCGAATTTTTCGAGGCCACTGCCGATCTTTCGACAGGTCACTAGCCGTACCTGCATAACGGAAACAGAAAAGGCTTATGACGATGCGTCATAAGCCTTTATTTTTACTGGTGGAGATGATCGGGATCGAACCGACGACCTATGCGTTGCGAACGCATCGCTCTCCCAACTGAGCTACATCCCCTCTGGCGATTAATTGATGAAATCATTATCGTTTATACAGGAAATATCGGCGCTTGAAAAGTGAAAAAATCACGCACGCAATGGAAGAACCACTGTAAATTCCACGCCCGAACCGGGCTTGTTGTTTACCCGGATTTTCCCGCCGTGATTGGTGATTATTCTGTTGGCAATGGGAAGTCCCAAGCCAGTGCCGGTGTCTTTGGTCGTATAAAAAGGGTTGAAGATGTTGTTCAGCACTTCCAGGGGGATACCCCCTCCTGTGTCTGCAATCTTGACTGAAACGGCTTTGCTGCCGTCAAGAACGGAAGGGGCGACCTTTATGTGCAAGTCCCCACCGTTCTTCATGGCTTCCTCTGCGTTCAGAAAGAGATTGATGAGGACCTGCTTCAATTGCTGGCAGTCACCGAGAAAAATGGCGGCATTTTTCGGGAAATTTTTGTGGACCCTTATGTTCATTTCCTTGAGCGACAGGTGCACAACGGCCAGGGCATCATTGATGATTTCACACATGTTGCAGGGGGTGTAGCAGATGGTGGTCTTCTTTGAAAAGGAGAGGATGTCGGTAAGCATCTTCTCCAGCCTCAGCACTTCCCGGACGATCAGGTCGGCACATTCCCGCTCGCCGGAAGGTTGCGGCAGATTGTTTGCAAGGCGCCTGGCAAAGCCGCCGATTGCGACGAGCGGCCCTTTCATCTCGTGGGCGATGCCCGCCGCCATCTCCCCGATGGTGGCCAGCCTTTCCCCCTGGATGAGCCGCTCCTGCGCCTCGCACAGCTCACGGTTGGCGTCTTCGACCCGGTTGTAGAGGATGGAGTTTTCAACGGCCATACCCGCCTGATTGGCAAAGAGCTGGAGGAAACGGAGGTCCTCCTGGGTGATGGGCCTTCCCTGGAGGGTGTTATCGACGACGATCACCCCCACCACCCGCTCCCTTGCCATGAGCGGTGCAACGGCGAAAGAGGTGATGCCGAAGCGCCGTATGAAGTCGCGGTCAACGCGCCTTTCCCTGGCAGCCCGGGAAACAAAAATCAGCCTTTTTTCAAGAACCGCCCTGGAAGCCACGTTTAAAGCCTTGTTCAGTTCCAGGCGGCTGGCCATGACGTGGCGGCTGAATTCGGAATCCCGCTGGCGGACCATGTCGTTCTCCGAGATGTCCCAGCGGCTCGCCAGGATGTCTTCTATCTCGGCAAACGGGGTGATAAGCCCTGTGGAGGTTTCCCTTGTCACGCCCAGCATTCCCTGCATGACGCCGGAGCGCTCGTTTATCAGGAAAAGCATGGCCCGGTCAAAAAATGGGTTTGCGCCGGAGGTCAGCGCGGAGAGGATCAGGTGTATCAGCTTGTTGAGCTTGATGGTGGAGAGCATGGTGTTGCTGATGCGGTAGAGCAGCGACAGCTCCTTGACCTTCTTGTCGTTCTCTGCCGAGAGGTCCGACATCTGCCGGAAGCTGGCCGTGCCCGCCAGCGCATTGGAAATGAGCAGGGCCATGCTTTCGAAGAGCGCAAGGTCCTCATCGTCGAAAACGGAGCCATGGCCACCATCGCGACACTTGCCGAAAAAAGTCATGGTCCCCAGCGTTTGCGTCTCGAAATGGAGCCGCATGCAGGCGTAAGAGGGGGGGAGATTTGCGTCGGGAAGGAGGTTGCCGGCCAGGAGCGGGGCGCTGCTGCCCAGTAGCTTTTCAGAGGAAGACTCTTCGACCTCCAGCAGCCGGGAGAGGTATGGTCGGACCCTCTGCGTGCTCGACCTGTGCAGTCCGGCCGGCAGCCCGCCGTCTCCGGTAAGCCTGACCATGGTGCAGCAGGCAACCGAGAGCTTTTTGCATGCCTGGAGAACGAAGGGAATGAGGGCTTCCGGCGGGATGAAGCGGTTGAGCAGTTGGCCCAGTTCGCTGAGGACGGTCATGTCACGCACCGTCCTTTCCGACAAGGACGAAAGGCGGAGCCCCTGGATGATCCCTGCCGCAACAGGTATGACATCGTCCAACGAGGCGAGCACCTTCGGCGGGAGGGGAATCTTCTCTGCAAGCCCAAGGGCGACTACGCCGATAAGTCTCTCGCCGACGACCACCGGCAGGTATAAAAACCGGGATTCAGCCCCTGTCCTCTGTTCGTCCGCATGGAGGCGGTCTGCGTCATGGTGGAGTCTGGTTTTTGATGCTGCGCACAGCCCGGCTCCCCCTTCGCCTGCCGGGATCGCGCAGGATCTCAGGGTACCGGTGCAGGCGGTGGAGGTCAATCGGGAGAGGTTGGTGGATTTATCATCGGTCAGGTAGATGGTTACGGAGGGGAGCAGATATGACTTGGCCAGGAACTTTGCCAGTGATTTCAGCCTTGCCGGATAGGGACGGTCGGATTTGGCGGCAATCCGCACCACGCAACGCAAGAGATTGTGTCTGTCCCGATCGGTCATCAATAACTCCGGCGAAGTTAGAGAAAATTTGATGGTGTGCAGGGGGGATTAACGGAGCTTCTCTTTCTGTTCCTGATCCATTTTGCAGTCGATGCAGAGTGTGGTAACCGGCCGGGCCTTAAGCCTCGCTTCGCTGATTTCCTCTTCGCATACCTCACAGATCCCAAAAGTGCCGGCTTCAATCCGTTCGAGGGCTTCCTTTATCTTGTTGATGAGCTTGCGCTCCCGGTCCCTGATGCGAAGTTCGAAGTTACGGTCAGACTCCTGGGTCGCCCTGTCGTTCGGATCGGGGAAATTGGTCGTGTCCGATGTCATCTCGGA
The DNA here is from genome assembly GCA_027356255.1 of Geobacter sp. Taxonomy (GTDB): domain Bacteria; phylum Desulfobacterota; class Desulfuromonadia; order Geobacterales; family Geobacteraceae; genus Geotalea. The sequence goes on from DAIEGL010000073.1 coordinate 11,885, forward strand.
TACGGTCTTACCCGCCTCCTCCCGAAGGACGCGCATTTCTTCCAGCAAAATCTCTTTGAAATATTCAAGCTTGTCAGCATCCATGAAACCACCATCCTTTATAAATCATTTTAATATTAAAAAGGATTTTGCGTATTTAGTAAAGTAAAATTTATTTCATCTTGGTAACGCAATGGTCAAAAGGCCTTTTCCAGCGTTTCTTCCACGGACCTCACGCCGATGAGTTCCATCCCCTTGGCCTTGACCTGTTTGAGGTTGCCGGCGGGGAGAATGCACCGGCCAAAGCCGAGCTTTGCAGCCTCTTTAACCCTGAGCTCCGGTTGGGTGATCCCCCGCACCTCGCCCGCCAGTCCGACTTCGCCGAGCAGGAGGGTGTGTGGGTCGATGGTCTTGTCGAGATGGCTCGACGCGACGGCGGTCACCATGCCGAGGTCGGCTGCCGGCTCGTTCAGCTTCACACCCCCTGCCACATTCAGGAATATGTCCTGCCCTGCCAGGGACAGCCCCACTTTTTTCTCGAGCACGGCAACGAGCAGGGAAAGCCGGTTGTGGTCCACCCCTATGGTCGTGCGCCGGGGAACTCCGAGGGATGAAGCGGTGACGAGCGCCTGGAGTTCAACGAGCAGGGGGCGGCTCCCTTCCATGGTTGCGACCACTACCGATCCGGAAACCCCCAGGGGGCGTTCGGAGAGGAAGAGCTCGGAGGGGTTCCTGACCTCGAACAGCCCCCCTTCCTTCATTTCAAAAACGCCGATCTCATTGGTGGAACCGAAGCGGTTCTTGACGGCCCGCAGTATCCTGAACGGGTGGCCGCTGTCCCCTTCGAAATAGAGGACGGTATCGACCAGATGCTCAAGAACGCGCGGGCCGGCAATGGAGCCGTCCTTGGTGACGTGGCCGACGAGAAAGACCGGAATGCCGCTCCCCTTGGCCAGCATCATCAGCCTCCCGGCCGTTTCACGAACCTGGCTGACGCTTCCCGGTGCGGACTCCAGTGCCGAGGTGAAGATGGTCTGGATGGAATCGACGACCAGGGTCCTGGGCTGCATGCGCTGGGCATGGATAAGGATTTTCTCCAGGGAGGTCTCGGCCAGAATGAAGAGGTCAGGGGCGTTCACCCCCATCCTGGCGCCGCGGAGCTTTATCTGGCGCGCGGATTCCTCGCCGGAAACGTAGAGGACGCTCCCCGATCCTTTTGCCAAATGGTCCGTCGCCTGCAACAGCAGGGTCGATTTGCCGATACCGGGGTCGCCGCCGATCAGTACCAGCGACCCTGCGACCAAACCGCCCCCCAGCACCCGGTCAAATTCCGAGATGCCCGTGGGGAGGCGCATCTCCGCCTCGCCTCCGACCTGGGATATGGGGAGTGGCGGAGAGTCCGCGACGGACGCAGCCGACTGGAGGCCAGACTTGAGCTGGATTTCCTCCTCCAGCGTGTTCCAGGAGTTGCAGTCCGGGCATCGCCCCAACCACTTGGCGGACTGGTAGCCGCACTTTTGGCATGCGTACAGGGTTTTTGTCTTCAATTACAGCCCCACGGTCTTGTTCTGATCAACGGATAGTAGCCCCTTTCTCGTGCCGTGTCAACAAACTGGCGGGGGCGCAAAATGCGGAAGCAATAAGTTTGACAATGATTTTAACATTAAGATAAAATCCGCATGAATCCGGTTTGTAAAGGTCTTGATATGGGCGCTGGAAAAGATACGATATTGAAGCTGGTCCGGTCCGACCGCGGCCATGCTCGCGAAAGCGCCGTACTGGCCGATCTGTACAAGGCCCTGAAGGCCATCGGGTTTTATCCTCCAGAGCATCCACTGCGGGAGGAAATACTCCAGACCGCCCATGGATACCTCCACTCTCTCCTCTCAGAACATGATCTGGTACTCGTCGTTACCCGTTCCGGTTTCTCAGACGTCGATGGCGGCGCGATTGCCGGCGGCAATCCCATGGTCGATGCGCTGGCGGGTGAATTGTTCGTCCGCAGGATCCAACGACTTGCGTTTCTCAATGACGTTACAGTCGCAGACCTCCGCTCCTTCCTCCACCTGCTGTCGCTTGATCCGCAGAAGCTTGCTTCCTGCGGCGGCATGTCCCGGGAGATGATGACGCAGGGCATAAGAACCATCTGGACAAACGAGATCGACCTTTCGGTGATCTGGGAAAAACGGCACTCCATGGATGGGGCAGTGGCGGCTTCGTCCGGCTCCGAAGGTCATGACGGCAACGGTGAAGACACGCTTCAGGGGGGAGGCTCCCAGCCGGAAGACATTTTACCTGAAGTGGCAGAACCGGCTCTGGAAGATCTGATCGCCCTCATGGATGTCGAGCCCGGCGACAATCGTTACCAGCAACTGGCCAGGATGCTCGTTTCCCGGGCGGAGGAAATCAAGGAGAGGGGGGCGTGCGGGACGCTTCTCCCGGTCATTGAGTCGCTCATGCGGCATAACGACGATGACGGCAAGAGCGCCGTGAAGAAGGAATACGCCCTGTTCACCCTGGAACAGATAGCCGATGGGGCAATGACCGATTTTCTGCTTCAGCAGCTTGAAATCACGGGTGCAATCGAAAAGGAAAGAATTTACGCCGTGCTCGGCAGGCTGGGAGCGACGGTCGCCTATGGGATCATTCAGAGGCTCTGTCTGGCGGACGGGCTCCTGGCGCGGAAGTCCCTGGCGACAGCGCTTCTGCGGATCGGTCCGCCCGCAATTCCTCCGCTTCTGGCCATGCTGAAGGACGAGCGCTGGCACGTGGTCCGCAACATGGTTGCCATCGTCGGTGAAATAGGGTGCCAAGTGGCCGCAAAGGGATTGCGTCCTGCCATCGTTCATGAAGACCCGCGGGTGAGGAAGGAAGCGGTCCGTTCCCTTGCAAAAATCGGCGGCAGAGACGCCGAATCCATCCTCATCAGCCTTTTGGACGACGGTGATGAGTCGATAGTCCGGCATGCCATCCTGACGCTGGGGATACTCAAAAGCGCGGCGGCGGTTTTGCCGCTCATAGGTATCGTGGAGAAGCGGGACATTTTCGCCAAGCGTCTTTCCGTGAAAAAGGATGCCGTCCAGGCCCTTGGCCGGATAGGGGACCAGAGGGCGACGGTTCATCTTATGAATGTGCTCGAGGCGCATCGCTGGATTCCATGGAACAGATGGGATGACTTGAAGGTCGTGGCCGCGACGGCTCTGGGACAATTGGGCGACGAAGCGGCCCTGCCGGCATTGAAGTCGTACGCGACCTGCGGCGGGCGCCTCGGAAGGGCTTGCATCGAAGCGGTGGACAACATCGAGCGCGTTGCCGAGGGGGGGAAATGAGCGAAACAAGCATGCAAATCGCCCAGCGACTGGCGACGCTCCTGTCCGGTGCCATGAAAGGGATGACCTTTTACCCTGCCGGGCACCCGGCCATCATACAGCCCCTGCGGGAAATCGCGGATATTGCGGAAAGAGTCCTGCGGTCCCAGACTGAAATCAGGGTGGGGGTGGTTGACGGGGTGTTTTTCATCGAGGAGCACCTGTTCTTCTCCCCGACCACAGGCATGGAGGAGCTGGCGGGCCGGCTTCAGGAAAAGGAGCTCAGCGGGATAATCATCGGGCGCGGGGTGACTCTTCATGACCTCACCCTCCTTGTTTCGCTCCTGGGGAGGAACAACCTCAGCGCCGGGGAGATGGAAAAAGAGATGGCCGCGCAGGGGGTGACCTCCATCACCCTGAAGCGCACGGCAGACGAGGAGGGTGAGGAAGCGGAGGAGAGCGGCGGGGAAGGCGGCGCGCTGCAAACATACAACCAGGCGCTGGCGGCGATACGCGATGTGTTCAGCGAGATCGAAAGGGGGAGGATCCCGAGCAGTGAAAAGGTCGTCACGGTGGTGCAGGATCTGGCAGCCGTGGCGATCCGGGAACCGGCGATTCTTCTTTCCCTCTCCATGATAAAGGATTACGACAACTACACCTTCCACCACAGCGTCAATGTGGGGGTGATCTCCATGGCCCTGGGGGTCCATCTCGGCCTTGCAGGCAAAGAAATCGAGAGCGTCGGCATGGTCGGCTTCCTGCACGACATAGGGAAGACCCGGGTGGACAAGAGCATTCTCAACAAACCGGGCAAGCTCACCGCCTCCGAATATGAAGAGATGAAAAAGCACACCGAATCGGGAACCGACATCATAAACAAGATGGAGGGTATAGCCCCCCAGGTCGCCCAGGCCGTGCTGGCCCACCACCTGGGATATAACCGGCAGGGATATCCCGAATGGGCGAGGGAGATGCCGATGAACCCCATGAGCGAAATCGTCGCGGTCGCGGACTGTTACGATGCCATAACGACGCTGCGCGTCTATCGGCGGCCCCTCAATCCCAGGGCGGCTCTGGAAGAGATCCGCGGGCTCTCGGGAACTTATCTCAACGGCGAACTGGTTGACCGATTTCTGGAGATGATGGGTAATTACCCCGTGGGGACCCTTGTCAGGCTCGACAACAACGAAATTGCCGTGGTATTCAGGCAGAACCCGGAAAATTGCGAGGCGCCGACCGTGAAAGTGCTGCTGGACGCCGCGGGGGGGAGGCTTGAAAACCCGCAGTTGCAAAAGGTGGGGCCTCTGGGGAGCAGCTGCTATGCCAGCATTGTGGACGTCGTTGACCCGTATCTGAAGAACATCGACGTGTCAGGCTGCTTTAATTAGGGACTTACCCAGTCACGGCTTTTGATCGAAAGGGAGTTGACCAAGGGCCAGGGCCGCCGCCTCCCTGCTCCTCGGGTGGGGCGAGCGCAGCAGTTGGACGAGGCGCCCTTCGAGACGGCAGTCGCCGATTTTGCCCAGTGCCAGTGCGGCTTCAGCGTCGAGGAGCCCGTCGTTTGCGTCGAGGAAGGGGAGCAGGAGCTTCACCAGGGAAGGGCCTCGGAAATTTGCCAGCGCCGCTATGGCCTTGGCCTTTATGGCCGGGTTTGCATCCTGGAGTTTGCCGATCAGGTGGGTGAGTGCGGCTGGGTGGGCGAGGTTACCCAGCACTTCGATGGCCGCTGACTTGATGTCCTCCTCTGGGCGGGAAATGCAATAGATGAGAGGGTGGAGCACACTATCTCCCCCTATCTTCCCAAGGGCGTAGATGGCCGCTATCTTTGCGGCGAGCCCCCCTTTTTTCAGGGCGTCCAGGATTTCATCGAGGCTCCCCATCCCTTCCAGGCGCTCAAGGGCATGGGCCGCCGCAAGGCGCACCGCTTCGCTGGGGTCCTTCAGCAGAGGGACGAGCGCTTCACGTCTTTTCATGATCGGTCTGGCATCCATAGCGGATATTATTAGCAAAATTGGGGAACATCGACAATACAAATTCAGACAGGAGCAAATGGATGAGGATAAATGTCAAGGCCGCGTTGCTTTCCGCCCTGGTTCTTCCCGGGCTCGGCCAGCTTTACAGGGGGAGCAGGGTCAAGGGTGTGGTCATGATCTCCCTGGTGAACGTCTTCCTGCTGGGAGCGCTCTTTCTCGCCATGCAGGGGATGGGTAAGATCATGCTGTCGGTGAGGGTTTCCGGCATCGGCGGCTTGGAAAAGGTACTGGAAAGCATGAGAAACGATAATCCGGCCGCAAGATGGCTGTTGGCCGCATTTTTCGGCTTGTGGCTCTATGGGGTCGTTGATGCGCTCCTGAACGACGGTTCCGGCAATGGGTAAGGCGCGGAGAAACAACCGGCCGGCCATTGTCTTGCCCCCCGTGCGGCATTAATATTGAATTGACAAACGGCTTTATGGTGTGAGATAAGGTATCGATTGTTCTGGAAAAGATGCTGAAAATGCCATGCCCGATTCCGGCAGAGAATAGAGGGAAGAGATGATGTTTTATTCACATGTTCTGGCCACAGGTGGATGCGTACCCGAGAGAATCGTCACCAACGATTACTTCAACAACCTCGTGGAGGATGCAGACGCCTGGATCCTTTCCCGTACGGGCATCCGGGAGCGGCGCTTTGCCTCCGCCGAAGAATCGACCTCCGATCTGGCGACGGCGGCAGCCCGGGACGCCCTGGCGAAGGGGGGGATCGACCCGCTCGAACTGGATTGCATCATCGTCGCCACCTCCACCCCGGACATGATACTGCCGGCAACGGCCTGCATGGTGCAGAAAAACATCGGCGCCGCGAACGCCTTTGCCTTTGACATGAACGCGGTTTGCAGCAGCTTCATCTATGCCGTGGAAACGGCCGACAACTTCATTAGGTCCGGCAAGTACCGAAAGGTCCTGGTGATAGGGGCGGACACCTATTCCAAGATCCTCGACTTCGAGGACAAGACGACCTGCCCCCTCTTCGGCGACGGTGCCGGGGCGATGGTCCTCGGATCTTCAACCGAAAAGAAGGGCATCCTGCATAGCCTGGTAAGGAGCGACGGCAAGGGGTGGGAGCTCATCCAGGTCCCGTCGTCCGGGTCGAGGAAGCCGATCACGGCGGAGACCATCGCCTTGCGGGAAAATACCTTCAAGATGGCGGGGAAGAGCGTCTTTGTCTTTGCCACCGACGTGATCCCCCAGATCATCGAGGAGGTCACGGCCAAGGCGGGTGTACGGCCGGACCAGCTCGACCACATCATCCCCCATCAGGCGAATGTCCGCATCATCGATTTTATTTCCAAGAAGACCGGCATAGGCAAGGAGAAATTTCTCCTCAACCTGGAACGGTACGGCAACACTGCCGCCGCCTCCGTCGGGCTCGCCCTCGATGAGAACCTGACCAACGGCACCATCAAGCCGGGCGAACTGGTTCTGATCATGGGGTTCGGCGGCGGGCTCTCCTGGGGAGGGGTGCTCTTTCAGTTTTAATTCCTGCCATTCCGTCCTTTATCCCGAGCAGCCTGAAACCGCTTCGGACGAAGATCTCCTCAAGAAGGGCAGCGGGAGCTGTTTTCTTCCAGCCGTCGTGAAACCGGTCGGCGGCCAGCAGTATCCCCCCCGGCTTCACCCTTCCCGCCAGAGACGCAAACGCGGCCTCCAGCCCACTTCTATCATGAATAAACGGTCCTCCCAGAATGCCGTTGCAGAGGACGACGTCGTACCGTTCTGCTGCCGGCGTCCCGGCAATATCTTCCTGATGGAAAAACATCCGATCCGCTGCACCGCATTGGAATAGCGGCTGAATTTTATGGCGGTGGGAAACCTGACGAAGCGGTTCGTGGGGAAAGTAGCCGTGGGCAGCCGCGAACAGTTCGAGCGGTTCAAGGGTGGAGCCGTGTACTTCAAAGGATTCGACCCGGTAATCGCACTCCAGAAGGAGCCGTGCAAGCTCGTAGGTCCCCTCCCCGCAGCCGCAGGCCGCATCGAGGCAGTTCACTCCCTTGCCGAACCGTTCCCTGTTTTCCCGTAGCCAATTTCTCAAAAATGCAGTTTGTGCGGGATAACGGTCGAAACCGCCACCGTACTGTCTGGGGAGGAAATTAAAGAACAGGAACCGGCAACGTTCTTCCTCGTCCGCCATCAACCCCCGTAATAATCGCGCCGGATTTGCCTGCTTGACCAGTGATTGCAGCCTTTGCAGGGCGTCGAGCCAACAGGGGGCGGTATGGATGATGGAAGCACCGAGGAAGGGGGTGAAGGTGAGCGCGGTGGAGAAAAACCGGTTGAATACCCGCTGAATCTCCGACATGGGGAGACGGCATTCAGTCAATCCCCGCATTTCATTGGTGATCGCCAAGTCGGGCGCCCACAAGCCGTGGGGATATGTGGCAGCATAGCGGTAAAAACCTTGCTCAAGACGGGAAACCTGCCTTTCCAGACCGCTGCCGTTGATCGGGCCGGGGGGGAGGAGGCGTGAGAGTCTTTCTGTGATGGTCTGGGGAGCGAGGGTCGGTTTGTATTCGAGCAAAGGGTGCATGTTCTCATCTGACGCAATGGCTGACCGAAAGAGAACCCCTTCATATATGCTTTGAAGTTTTTTGTCAACGGGTCAGGGGGATGATTTGCCGCTCTTTATCATGAGGGCCTTCATGAGCGCCGGTTGTTCCCAGCGGGAAGCGGCCTGGCTGGTGATGACATCACGCACCGAGAGGAGATCCTTTTTCAACGATTCCCCGTTCCTGACCAGGAGCCTGGTCTGTGCGTCGCTTCTCACGTATGGGGAAAGAAGATTTATGGCGTCGGTGATTTTCTGGCTGACAACGACCCTTTCCTTGTAATTGTCAAACTGGCCCCTCTTGAGCCGTTCGTTGATGGCGGTGAACTCATTCGTAAAGTAATTCAAAACGGTCGCATAGACGTTCTTTTCATCGGCCATCGTTTATCTCTTCCCGTCCTCCCCCGGCCGGGGGAGCGTGATGAATCGTTATCCCGCGGTACAACCGGGTTGCCGGGGCGTTTCACGCCCGAATTACTCTTCTTTTCGGCCCTGCCGGGTTTTTCTTTAAAACTTTTACTGCATATCGGCGGTCTCGCAGGGAGACCGGCTCGGCATTCGGGAGCCGCGGGAACCGGCCCGCATGTCGGCAAAAAATCGGGAAGGGATGCGTCCCGCACACCGCCATAATGGTGGATTAACGTCCTGTTTTTTGTTATGCTTTTCTCTGCTTCCATATTTAATCCCTGCACCCTGAACCCAAGAAAATTGAGATGACCGCCAACCTCACCCCGAATATGAACCAGCTTGTCTACGCCCTTTCCCCTGCCGATGCCTCCGTCTCCATTGCCGGCCTCAAGGGGTCGGCGCCGGCCTATGTCCTGTCGCGGCTGGCGATAGGCGTGCAAAAGAACTTCCTCGTCATCACGCCGGACGCGGAAAGCGCCGAAGAACTCTGCCGGGAAATGCGCTTTTACACCGGCAGGGAAGACGCCGCATTCTATTTTCCCCCCTGGGACACCGCACCCTTTGAAAACGCTTCGCCCCATGCGGACATCACCGGCCAGCGGCTGAAGGTGCTGTTCCGGCTGATGGACGGCAGGGGGGATGTGGTGGTTACGTCGCTCCCGGCCCTGATGCAAAAGGTCCTGCCGCGCCGGACCCTCGGCGGGGTTTCCCAGTACATCGTTGCCGGTGAAGAGGTGGCGCGGGAGAAGCTGCTGGAAAAGCTGGTGAAGCTCGGTTATTCGCACGTGCCGCTGGTGGAGGACCGGGGGGGCTTTTCCGTGCGCGGCGGCATCCTCGACATCTTCCCCCCCGACCTGCCGGCACCGGTAAGAATCGAGTTTTTCGGCGATTTTGTCGACACCATCCGTGCCTTCGATCCCGTCACGCAGCGCTCCCTCCAGCCGTTGGAAGAGCTGATTCTCCTCCCTTCGCGGGAGGTGGTCATCTCGGAAGAGGTCTTGAAGGAATTTGCACCGCGCCTGAAGAGGCGTTGCGATGCCATCGAGATCCCGGCGACCCGTCGGCGGGACCTGCTGGAGCAGCTGCAGAACGCCATATACCCCCCCGGCGTGGAATACCTCCAACCCCTGTTCCATCCCGGACTGGAGACCCTTTTCGATTACGCGGGAGCGGATCTGGTCAAGGTGATCTACGACCCCGCAGCCGTTGCCGCTGCGCAGGAGAGCTTCGCCCGGGATTTGGCGACCGCGGGGGAGAGGGCGTTCGAGCGTGACATCATCACCTGCGACAAAAACGAGCTCTTTCTCGACGCCGTAGAGGTGACGAGAATACTTTCGGAAGGAAGGCGGGTGGCGGTCCCCTTTCTGGAGGTGATCGGTGACGGCGGGGCCGGGGAAACCTTCCGTCTTGCGGTGCAGGACAACGGCGATCTCAGGCTTGACGTTTCCAGCGATGGGGAGGGGGTGCTGAAGCCCCTGGTGGACAGGCTCCTCTCCTGGCTGGCGGACAAGCACCGGGTGCTTATCGCCTGCCACCAGCGGGGGCAGGCCCAGCGGCTCTTCGATATCCTCTCCCATTATAATCTCCCCCTCGACATCTCCGAACGCGGGTTTCCGTCCGAGCTGGGACGCAAAGACAACCGGCTCGGTATCCTTGTGGGGGACATCTCGCGCGGGTTCCGCCTCCCGGAGGAAGGGGTGGTGGTCATCGCCGAGGAGGAGATCTTCGGCGTCAGGATCAAGCGCCGCGGTCTTTCCGAGGCGCGGAAAAAACAGCTGCTCACCTCCCTGGCCGAACTGAAGCCGGGCGACCACATGGTGCATATCGATTTCGGCGTCGGCATCTACCGCGGCCTGCAGCATCTGACCTTCGACCGGATGGAAGGAGATTTCCTCCTCCTGGAATACGCCGGTGCGGACAAGCTCTACCTGCCGGTAGACCGGATCAACCTCGTCCAGCGCTACGTGGGGGCCGAGGGTGTCGAGCCCCATCTGGACAAGCTGGGGGGGGCGGGGTGGGAGAAGGCCAAGGCGAAGGCCAAGGCGGCCATCCAGGAGATGGCGGGCGAACTGCTGAAGATCTACGCCGCGCGGCAGGTGGAGGAGGGGTATGCCTTCTCTCCCCAGGACGAGCTCTACCAGGAGTTCGAGGCCTCCTTCGCCTTCGAGGAGACGCCGGACCAGCAGGCGGCGATCGACGACGTGCTGCGGGACATGGAGAGCAAGAGGCCGATGGACCGCCTCGTCTGCGGCGACGTGGGGTACGGCAAGACCGAAGTAGCCATGCGCGGCGCCTTCAAGGCGGTGATGGACGGCAAGCAGGTGGCGGTCCTCGTTCCGACGACGATTCTTGCCCAGCAGCACATGGAGACATTTGCCGGGCGCTTCAAGACGTATCCGGTCAAGGTGGAGATGCTCTCCCGCTTCCGCTCTGCCAAGGAGCAGAAGTCGATCCTCGAAGGGGTGCAAAAGGGGGACGTCGACATCATCATCGGTACCCATCGCCTGTTGCAGAAGGATGTGGCCTTCAAGGATCTGGGGCTTCTCATCATCGACGAAGAGCAGCGCTTCGGCGTGTCGCACAAGGAGCGGCTGAAGAAATACCGGGCGGTGGTGGACATCATGACCCTAACCGCCACCCCGATTCCGCGCACCCTGTACATGTCGCTGATGGGTATCCGCGACCTCTCCATCATCGACACCCCGCCGGTAGATCGTCTTGCCATCAAGACCTTCGTGGCGCGCTCTTCCGACGAGCTGATCCGCGAGGCAGTGATGCGGGAGCTGCGCCGGGGAGGGCAGGTGTTCTTCGTCCACAACCGTGTGCAGACCATCGGCGCCATGGCGGAGCATTTGCAGCAGATCGTCCCCGAGGCGCGCATTGCCGTCGGGCACGGCCAGATGGAGGAAAAGGAGCTGGAGCGGGTGATGCTCGGCTTCATGCACGGCGAAACCAATCTCCTCCTCTGCACCACCATCATCGAGTCGGGGCTCGACATCCCGACGGCCAACACCCTGATCGTCAACCGGGCCGACACCTTCGGCCTCTCCCAGCTCTACCAGCTGCGCGGAAGGGTGGGGCGCTCCAAACAGCGCGCCTTCGCCTATCTGCTTATTCCGGGGGAAGGGGCCATCTCGGCCGATGCGCGGGAGCGGCTCAAGATCATCCAGGAGCTCACCGAGCTGGGGGCAGGGTTCCGCATCGCCACCCACGACCTGGAGATCCGCGGCGCCGGAGACCTCCTCGGGGCGCGGCAGTCCGGCGACATCGCCGCGGTGGGGTTCGAACTCTATACGGAACTCCTCGAAGAGGCGATCAGGCAGCTCAAGGGCGAAGAGCTCGCCGAGCGGGTCGAACCGGAGATCAAGCTGCGCATCCCGGCCTTCATACCGGAGGATTACGTCCGCGAGCCGAACCAGCGGCTCATCATCTACAAGAAGCTCTCCCAGGCAACGTCCGAGGATGACATCGGCGAAATCGCGGCGGAACTGGTCGATCGCTTCGGCAAGCTGCCGCTTGCAGCCGAGTATCTCCTGCAGGTGATGCGGCTGCGCGTCACCCTGAAAGCCATGCTGGTCAAGGAGATCGAGTTCGACGGGAAACGGCTCATCCTCTCCTTCCACCAGAAGACCCCGGTTTCCCCTGATACCATCATCGCCCTGATCCGGCAGCAGCCGAAAAAGTACCAGTTCACCCCCGATTTCCGCCTCTACGCCGAACCGGTCGATACCTCGTTTGACGGCGTTCTCGACGAGGCTAGAAATCTCTTGAAAAGGCTAGGCTGATATGCTACGTTTCACGGAATTGTGTGATAATTACTGGAAAACAAAGGAGTTATTGTGAACTACAGAGAAACCGGCAAAATGCTCACTATCGCGCTCTGTGTTACGGCCCTTTTCGGATGCAAGGCTAAAGTCGGCGGCGAAGCGGGTAAAGAAGCGCAAAAGTCCGGCCAGGTGCTGGCCGAGGTGAACGGCTCCGTCATAACCACCGCTGATTACAACAAGGAACTGGAAGCGCTCCCACCCTACCTGAAGCCGATGGCCGAAACCCCGGAGGGGAAAAAGGAACTGCTGGACACCATGATTGTCCGGGAACTGATCCTTCAGCAGGCGGAAAAGGACGGCATCGACAAGAGCCAGGCCGTGGCCGACAAGCTGGCGGACCTGAAGAAACGGGTCATCGTCGAGGCGTTCCTGAAGAAGAAGGTCGAGGAAGAGGCGAAGATCAGCGATAAGGAACTGCAGGATTTCTACAACAAGAACAAGGACAAGTTCAAGACCGGCGAACAGGTAAGGGCCAGCCACATTCTGGTGAAGACCGAGCCTGAGGCGCAGGAGATCCTCAAGGAGCTCAAGGCCGGCGGGAATTTCGAAGAACTGGCGAAGAAGCATTCCATAGATGCTGCCGCGGCAAAAGGGGGGGACCTGGGATGGTTCGGCAAGGGGGCCATGCTGCCTGACTTTGAAAAAGCGGTTTTCGGCCTCAAGGAAGGCGCCATTTCCGGGATCGTCAAGACCAAGTTCGGTTATCACATCATCAAGCTGACCGGCAAACGCCCTGCAGGACTCCGCCCCTTCGACGAGGTGAAAGAGCAGTTGAAGGCCGCCATTCTTCCTGAAAAACAGCAGGAGGTCTTCAAGAAGCTGAAAGATGACCTGAAGAAGAGTGCCAAGTTGACCATAAAAGAGGATGTGCTGAAAACCCTGGACGGCGGTAAAGCCGGCGGTGAAACTCAGCCCCTCCCGGCAGAGCCGGCCCAGAAGTAATCGCATCATCGCATAAGTGACGGCGGCCGGGCTTTTGTCCGGCCGCTTTTTTCCCATCTCTCGATCTTATCCCTGGATACCGGAATCTATGAGCACTATCGTAAAAGCCCTAGCCATCATCGCCATCGCGCTCCTTCCCGTCACCGCCGGAGCGGAATTGATCAGCGGCATTGCAGCCATCGTTAACGATGATGTCATAACCACCTACGAGGTGGAGAAGGAAGCGGCTCTGGTCGCGAAGGAAATGGAGAAGCGCTCCCCTGCAGAGGCGGCGGACAAGACGGCGCTGAGCAAGACCGCCCTCAACCGGCTCATAGATAAGAAACTTATCGAACAGAAGATCAAGGAGCTGGACATCAGGGTTTCAGAAGAAGAGGTGCGGCAGTCCATCGAGGATGTGAAGAAGCAGAACAAGCTCACCCAGGAAGCGCTGGTGGCGGCGTTGGCGGCGCAAGGGCTCACCTTTGATCAATACAAGACCCAGCTGAAGGAACAGCTCGAACGGCTCCGGCTGATGAGCCAGGAGGTGCGGGCCAAGATCCAGGTGGGTGAACGGGAGATGCGGGAGTACTACGACGCCAACCGGGCAAAATACGGCGAGGAAGAGTTCTTCCATGCCCGGCAGATATATTTCAAGATCGGCAAAGATGCCCCGGTGAGCGAGGTTGAACGGGTGACAGCCAAGGCCGTCAAGGTTTTGCAGGAGGCGAAGAGCGGCAAGGACTTTGCCGAGCTGGCGAAAAAGTATTCCGACGACCCGGCGGCCGCCAAGGATGGCGGAGATCTGGGAACCTTCAAAAAGGGGGACATGATCCCCGAGATCGAACGGGCGGTGGACACCATGAAGCCGGGCGAAATCAGCGATCTGGTCAGAACCCCCGCCGGTATTCACATCATCAAGCTGGAAGAGCGGACAAAGGGAAAGGCAAAGCCGTTTGAAGAGGTGAAAGCCGAGATAGAGGACTTCCTCTACAAGAAGAAGTCAGAGGACCGTTTCAACCAGTGGGTCACCGACCTCCGCAAGGGGGCGGCGATAGAGATAAAATAAAGGAGCAAGATTCAAGGAACGGGGTTAAAGGTAAGGCCTTTGACTTTCCTCGCTCCTTGTACCTTGATCCTCGTGCCTCACAGTCCCTTCTTCGCCAGTTCTTCCAAAAGCTCCCGCTGCGGTCCGGTCAGCTGCTCCGGCACCTTGACCCCGACCCGCACATAGAGGTCGCCCCGCCCCGCCTTCCCCAGATGGGGGAAACCGAGCTCCTTCAACCTGATCTTTGTCCCGGGCTGGATGCCTGCCGGGACCTTGATCCTCTTTATGCCGTCCATGGTATGGACATCCAGGGAAGCCCCTAGCGCCGCCTCGGAGAAGCGCACCTCCTGCACGATGACGATGTCGTTCCCTTCCCGGTGATAGACGGGGTCGCTGACGACCTTGACGGTCAGGTAGAGATCTCCGGCCGGCCCGCCGTTGACGCCGTCGCCCCCCTTGCCGTGCAGGCGGAGCTTGGCGCCGTTTTCAATGCCTGCCGGGATCTTGACCGACAGCTCTTCGCGTTGTCCGTTGCGCTTGTAAGCGATGTGCTTTTCGCAGCCAGTGAACGCCTCCCGAAACGACACGGTCGTCTCCATCGAGAAATCCTCACCCTTGCGCGGTTGCCTGCCGAAGCCTCTTCCACCCCTTTGCTGGAAACCGCCGCCAAAAATGCGGGAAAAGATGTCGTCTGTGCCGAAACCCGCGTCCTTGAACAGGTCCCCCACATCGAAACCGCGAAAAATGTCCTCCTGGGAAAAGCGCTGGTGGAAGCCGCTGTCGCCGAACTGGTCGTACTGCGCCTTTTTCTGCGGGTCGGAAAGCACGGCGTAGGCCTCGTTGATCTCCTTGAACTTCTCTTCGGCCTCCTTGCTCCCCGGGTTCTTGTCGGGATGGTATTTGACCGCCAGCTTGCGGTACGACTTCTTGATCTCCTCAGGTGTCGCGCCTTTCTTCAGGCCGAGCACCTGGTAATAGTCAACATGTGCCATGGTTCATCCTTTCGCGGTTTTCGAATGGTTACAATCTAATGGCGGCGGGGTTAGATGTCAACCATTGTATCAAGCAGCGTATACCTTGACAAGAAAGGTTAGAAGGGCTTAGTATCCGGCAGATTCAGCCATTCGGAACAACGGGAGAGACCCTGATATGAAAAAAGCCATCGTCGTCGGTGGAGGCATTTCCGGCCTGGCCTGCGCACATCTACTCCGGGAAAAGGCGCACGGCGCAGGAGTAGAGTTGGCAGTAACCGTCGTGGAGAAGGAGCACCGGGTCGGCGGAAAGATCCGGAGCATAAAGGAGGAAGGCTACCTGTGCGAGTGGGGGCCGAACGGCTTTCTCGACAGCAAGCCGCAGACCATCGACCTCTGCCGGGAGCTGAAGGCCGATGGGCTGCTCCTCAGGAGCAACGACAACGCCCGGAAGCGGTTCATCTATACCGGCGGCATTCTGCACCGCCTGCCGGAAAACGGTCCCGCGTTTCTCAAGAGCGGGCTGATCTCCTGGCCCGGGAAGCTCCGCCTGGCCTTGGAGCCGACCCCGTTCATAGCCAAAGCCCCGGTGGGGGTGGACGAGACCCTGGCCGCATTCGGCAGGCGCCGGTTAGGCGACGAAGCCCTGCGCAAGCTGATCGCCCCGATGGTCTCGGGGATCTTTGCCGGTGACCCGGAGACCATGTCGCTCGCCTCCTGTTTTCCGCGCATTGCCGAGCTGGAACGGGAATACGGCGGCCTGGTCAGGGCCATGATGAAGCTTGCGAAAAAGAAGAAGGAGGAGATCGCCGCGGGGAAGGCGGTGGCGAGCGCCGCTGGGCCAGGAGGGGTACTCACCTCGTTCCGCGACGGCATCCAGACCCTGACGGAGCTCCTCCATGAACGGCTCGGCCGGGAGACGGTCGTCATCGATGCGGAGGTCACCGGAGTGGGGCGTGGCGGGACTGCCCCCTACCGGGTAAAGACCGCCACAGGGGAACTTGAAGCGGATATCGTCGTCTTGGCCACCCCGGCCTATGCCACGGCGCAGATGCTGGAGGGGTTTGACGGCGGGATGAGCGCCACGCTCAATCAGATCCCCTATGCCACCATGACGGTGGTCTGTTTCGGCTATGAGCAGGAAAAGTTTGTCCATGACCTGAACGGCTTCGGCTACCTGATTCCCAAGGGGGAGGGGATGAACATTCTCGGCACCCTCTGGGATTCGAGCATCTTTGAAAACCGGGCGCCGGAAGGGAAGGTGCTCCTGCGCAGCATGATGGGAGGGGCCTGTTTCCCCGAATACGTCAAGCTCTCCGACGCGGAGGTGGTGCAGAAGGTGCGCGACAACCTG
>DAIEGL010000074.1 GCA_027356255.1 Geobacter sp.
TCCTGGAGGCATTGAGCACCGGGGTGAGGTCAGGTTGCTTGGCATCGTCTACCGGCGTGGGGACTGCAACGATGTGGAAATCGGCCAGCCTTAGCTCCTCTATCCTGTCGGTGAAGAGGATGTCCGCTTCCTTCAGCTCTCTTGATGCGATCTCGTCGGTCCGGTCATAGCCTCTTTTCAGCTCCTCTATGCGGCCGGCATTGATGTCGAAACCGATGGTTCTCGACCTTCTGCCAAAGGCAACGGCAACCGGAAGCCCCACATAGCCTAATCCGACGACAGATATCTTCCGTTTCATTCCGGACCCTTCCCAGGACATCAGACTTGATAATTTCATATTTTGTTTATCTTCCACGAAAAGCACCTTGCAAGCGTCCGCAATCTGGTAATAACTCGTATTGAATGGAGAACTTCTGCATGCACCCTGACGCAGAATGATCGTCGGTACCGAAGCAGGTGTACAATCCATTCTCCCTTAAGCGCTCGGCGCAGGCCCTGACCGTTTCCCCGTAGCGGCCGACGAAACTCCCCAGATTCCCCTGGAATTTGCAGTCAATTTCTTGCAGATAGGCAAGCAAGGGATTGTCTGCCGGTTTTGGGTTCTGAGTTTTGAGCTTTGAGTTAAAAACATTGAACCTCAAACCTAGGACATCGAACCAGCCGTCCGGTTGCCTTTCCGGGACGGCGAACAGCGTGCACCGCTCGGGATGGGCGATCATGGGGACAAAACCGGCACATTTGATCCGGTAGCAGGTCTCCTTGATAAACGCGACCGGCATGTGATTGGGAATCTCGATCAAAATGTATTTTGTGTCTCCAAGCGGCAGCGGATTTTTCAGGTACTCCATGAGATACTCGTCAAGGTAGTATTCCCGTCCAGGGAGGAGCCGCACCCCTATCCGCTGTCGGACAAGTTCCGTCTGGAGAGAAGCCAGTGTCGCCAGAACCGTTGCATTATCGGCTTCATAGCTCCCCCTGACCAGGTGCGGCGTGCAGTAGACAGTGGCATATCCCGCCCGGAGCAAGGCCCTTGCCATCGCCACTGCATCTTCCATGGTGGCCGGTCCGTCGTCGATGCCGGGAAGTATGTGGCAGTGCCAATCTGTCAGTTTCTTAGTCAATATTCGCTCGCCTTTTTGATGTGAGGTTTAAGATCTGGGTTACCCAATGTTAGGAAAAAATTTTCTCCACCATGGTTTTCTATTATGTTTAGCCTCACCCTCGTCCGCATAGTACCCGGCGCCATAGTACCCGTAGCCGTAATAGCTGTCGCCGTAGTAGCCGTAACGTTCAAAGCTGCGGCCGGACTTGTCGTTGACGATTATCCCTGCAACCGGCGCTTGGACGTTGACCAGGAGCTCTGCCATGCGCTGGGCCGCCTTCACCGGCACCCGTTCGGTCTCCATGACGATGATGGCCATGTCGCTGCGCGTCGTCAGGAGCGGCGCATCCGTGACCGCCAGTACCGGCGGGGCGTCCAGCACGATATGGTCGTAGGTGTCACGCAGTTTCTGAAGCAGGTTCGCCATCCTGTTTGAACCGAGAAGCTCGGCAGGGTTGGGGGGCGAGGTGCCGGCGCCGACGAAATCGAGGCGTGCAATGCCGGTGTTATGGAGTGCGCTCGCAAAGCTCGCATCACCGGCAAGGACTTCGGTCAGGCCCGGAGTCTTGGAATGGTTGAAGTGTTCGTGCAGCTTGGGACGCCTCAGATCGCAATCGATGAGCAGTACTCGCGCGCCGGCCTGCGCCAGTATGACCGCCAGATTGGCCGAAATGGTGGTCTTCCCCTCTCCGGGAAAGGTACTGGTGACGATGAGGGTCTTCTTCTCCCGGTTGATGGCGGAAAAGTGGATACTGGTCCTTAGGCTTCGGAACGCTTCGGCCGCAGACGATTTCGGCTCATGCTGGGTGATGAGCGATGTGCCGTAGGAGAGGGATGCCTGTCCTTGCCGGCGGGGGATGAAAGGTATCACCGCCAGGACCGGCGCGTTGAGCTCACGCCGGGCACCCTCGGCATCCTTGATGGTATCGTCCAGGTACTCCTGGAAAAATGCGACACCCGCCCCGAGCATCAGCCCGACCAGCAAGCCTAGCAGCAGGTTCTTCAGCTTGACCGGCTTGATCGGCGCCCGCGGGGTGATGGCCTGGTCGATGACGTTGATGTTGCTTATGGTGGCGGCCTTGGCGATGCGCGACTCCTCGTGCTTTTGGAGAAGGAAGGTGTAGATATCGGCATTTACCTTGGTATAGCGCATGAGGCGGGCCAGATCACGCTCGGCCATGGGGAGCCGTTTGAGTTGCCCCTCGTAGCCGGCCAACGTCTGGGCCACCGTAGCCTCTTGCCGGCCAAGGTTCTTTTGGCTGGTATCGTAGATGGCGGCGAGCTTCCGCTGGATCTCGCTTATCTGGCTTTTGAGTGCGATCACCTGGGGGTGGGATTCGGTGGTCTCGACCAGGACGGCCTGCTTCTGCACCTCCAGATCGGCAAGCTTGGCAGCCATGGCAGCCACGCCGGGATCATCATTGAGTGCAGCCGGGGTATAGATCTTTCCCCGTCTGGCAGCGTCCCGCACTGCGGACAGGGCAAATTCCAGCTGCTTGCGCTGGATGGCAATCCCGGCCCGCTCCTTCTCGGTATCAGATATCTTTTTGACCAGCTCATCCGCCTCGCTGTCAAGCTTCACCACGCCGGTGCCGGTTTTATAGGCCTGCAGGTTCTTCTCAGCGTTATCCAGCTCGCTTTGCACGGTTTTCATCTGCCCTTCGATGAAATCGAGAGACTTGCTTGCCTCCTCGGTCTTGAAGGCAACGCTCTGCTCCAGGTAAACCTGGGCCAGGGTGTTGACCACGTCCCGTGCCATGACCGGATCGGTATCCGTATAGGAAAGGCGGAAAATTCCCGTCTTCTTTCCCACTTCTGCTGCATTGATGTTTCCCTTGAGGCCCGCTGCCGCCACATCCAGAGGACGCAGGGAAATGCGGAATCCGTCGCCCGTTTTCCCGTTCAGGTCGGTCAGTAGCAGGCTCACGGTTCCCGATTGTGTACGCATGGGCAGACCGCTTTTGCCATTACCGATCACCCCGTCCGCGGCATCCAGCACCCGGTAGCTGTCGGGACCGGTCACTTCCACCTGGTAATCCGCCCGGCCTTCCGGGGCCTGGAACTCCAGCAGCTTGAAGTCCAGTCCCTCGGATTTTGCGGAAACCACCCAGTTCAGGTGGAGCCTTTTTGCCACCTGCTCCAGGTTGGTACGCGACTTGACAATTTCGATCTCTGCATCGACCGTATTCTGCCCGGAAATTCCCAGATCTCCGAGCAGATCGGCTTTTCCGCTTTTTTCATCATGGACATGTAAGGTGGCGAACGCCTCGTAAGTCGGCTTTACGGAGTAGGTGTAGATGGTAACGCCGATAAACACGGCACAGAAAACGGTGATGAAGCTCCAGCGGCGGCGCAGGATGACGCGCAGATAATCATGGAGGTGGACTTCGGCCGGCTCCAAGGGCGTCTGACTGGATTGATTAGGATAGTTGGGTGTCATGGCGTTCCTGTTCATGGTTTATCTATACGCAATTTACAGACTTAAACCTTATCACTGGCTTAAAAACTTGACCTGCACGAACGGGTTCAGGATCGCTCCTACCGCCTGGAGGGTTGGCAGGATTTCGTTTATGGCCTGGTTCCAGTTGGCAACGAAATCTTTGGGCACATAGACGATATCTCCGTCCATGAGCTGAAACGGTCGGGCATCCCCTGCCAGTATCTTGTCGAGGTCTACGACCATCAGTTCTCCGCGGGTGGGGGAAAGTGAGCGGATGATGCGGATGTTGGGATCATAGCCGGTCTCCCCCAACCCTCCTGCCGCTGCCACTGCCTGGTGCAGGGTCAGCTGGCCGTTCCTCATGGGGATGGGACCCGGGGTCTTGACCGCGCCGAAGACGAAGACGTTCTGCAGGCTGTTGTCCGGCACATAGATGGTGTCTCCCGGCTGGAGCCAGACATTCTGGCGCTGGTCGCCTTCGTGGAGCAGGCTGTAGATATCCACAGCCAGGATCTTCTTGTCGCGCAGGAGCCGGGCGCCGCGCAGGTTGGCGGTAGCGTCGAGGCCGTTCCCGAGGGCCAGTCCCTGCAACAGGTTCAGAGGCCGGTCCATGTATTGCGTGCCCGACACCTTGAACTGGCCGAGGAGATAAAGGGGGTGGCTCCTGTATTCCAGGATCTCAACCACCACTGACGGCTCACGCAGATACTGCTTGAAAGAGTCCTGTATCCGGTCGCGGGCCTGCTGGAGGGAGAGCCCGGCCACCTTGATCGAGCCGATCAGCGGCAGCTGAATGGTGCCGTTCACGTCCACCCGGCTCCCCTTCCCCGCCATGGCAGTCAGATCAGCGCGGCCGTAGACGGTGACCGAAAGGATATCGCCTGCGCCTATCAGGTAGTCCGCGGGAGCGGCGCCATCCAGAGGCTCACCGGTAACGGTTACGGTTTCTTTCGCAACGACGGGCGTAGCTGCCTGGCCGTCGATTTCTTTAATCGTACCGGCAGGCAGGGGGGCATAGCGAGGACAACCATTCAGGACAATGCAGACCAATGCAAGGAGAAGGGAATAACTGACGCGGCACAACCATAATTTCATAACATAGCCTTAAATTGCATTTCGTTAATAATTAGTGCCTAATTTTTATCACTTTTGCAAACAGTGTCAAGCATATTTAGTAATTTATTTTAATAGCAATACTGTAATGATTCTGAAATCGGCAGTTGACAGGGTATTCATACTGTCGCCGTTCAAGGGAAAATGTAGCGAAAAGGGAACAATGAAATTGTGGTTGCATTTGTCCAAAATTTGTTTACAATATATTCAAACAAATGTTTGTTTAATGCGAAAGCTTTCTTTGGGAAAAGGAGTAAGGAGCGAGATGATGCAATTTGGTAACTGCCATGGCTGAAAACGATTGCCGCACCACACTGATCGCAGCTGCCACCCCCCTCTTCGCCGAACGGGGGTTCAATGGCGTGAGCGTGCGGGAGATTGCGGGCGTTGCCTGCGTGAACGTCTCCATGATCTCTTACTACTTCGGCGGCAAGGAGGGGCTCTATGCCGCCGTACTCAACGAGCAGTTCGCCGTTTTCAAAGGGGTGGCGGAGATCGCCCTGCTTAAGGCGGATCCTCTGAAAAAATTCGAGCTCTACGTCCGCGGCACCGTCGCCCGTTACCGACGGAACCCGTATCTTCTGAGGTTCTATACGAGCGAACTCACCAATCCGACCCCCTGTTTTGCCACAATCGTCAAGCCGGCGATCCAAGGTGTGGTGAAGACCCTCCAGGAGTTCTTCACCGACGGGCTGTCGCATCACGAGTTTCGGGAAGGGCTTGACCCGACGGACACGGCACTCGCCCTGGCGGGGATGATCAACTTCTACTTCCTCGTGGAGCCTGCGACAGGAGAATTGGTTGACCACTCCCCCCGGCGGGACGAAGAGCTGATCCGGCACATCATGGACATCTTTGCGAACGGTGCGCTGAAGCAGGGCAAATAAAGCCGGCAACGGCCGTTTTGCAGGCATAAGCAAGATCAAATGAGGAAAGGAGTCGTCATGTCTACGCAAACAAACACAACGGTAAGGATGTTCGGAGCGCTGCACACTTTCAGAAGGGAACAGGGGCTGGAATCGACGACCGACGTGACCATCCCGCCGGAAGGACGTACGGCGCACGATCTCGCCCGCGACCTGGAGCTCCCCATGGATAAGGTAGAGGCGGTGTTCGTGAACCACGTGGTCCACGGTCTAGACCAACTCATCCGTCCGGGCGATCGGGTAGCCTTCGTGCCGACCGGTATTCCCGGTCCCCATCGCCTCTTGCTCGGCATCTTCGGAGCAGGGCAGAAAAGCGATACGCTATGAAGCCTGTTGAAAAACGAGGCGCAAAGCCATTCCCTGAACGCCTGAAAACCCGGATCATTCGCAGGTTTGCAGCTGAGAGCCGTTTGCAATTTTTCCTGGAATGGGCTATTTTATAATCATAGGAAGGTGAAAAAGCTCATTATGTCTCCGCTCCCACGAATGAGAAAAGACGGATCATGAAAAAGGTCTCTCGATTCGGCATCGCGCGTAAAACCTGTTGGAAAGCAACGACAGACTTGTCGGGGACATAAACTAAAAATCCATGACACAAGAGGTGAAACCTTGAAGGGGCCAACGCAGAAGCGCTGGTCCCTTTTATATTGTTGCTTTTTACCCGACACGGGTTAACCTTTTTATTGCAGATAATGGGGGAGATCGAGAATATGAGGGTGCAGAGCGCTCTGCTCTTTTTGCTGGCACTCACGCTCATGCCCGCAACGGTCATGGGGAAGGAGGGACGCAGAATGGGCGACCTGAAAATCACGAGTTCGGCATTTGCCGACAAGGGGGCGATTCCGCCCCGCTTCACCTGCGACGGCCAGGACATGAATCCCGCGCTGGCATTCGGCGCCCCACCGATCGGAACCCGATCCCTCGCCTTAATCGTTGACGACCCGGACGCCCCGGTGGGGATGTGGGTCCATTGGGTCGTCTGGAACATCCCTCCCCAAACGCGGGAAATCCGGGAGAACAGCGTCCCGGCCGGTGCGTGCCAGGGGTTGAACGACTGGAAGCGGAATCGCTACGGCGGTCCATGCCCACCTTCCGGCACCCACCGGTACTTTTTCAAGCTCTACGCCCTCGACATCACCCTCGACCTTCCGGCTACCACCACCAAGACAGCGCTGGAACGGGCCATGGAGGGGCATATCCTTGGGAGGGGACAGCTGATGGGGACCTATCGGCGCCACTGAAGCCGGCGTCTGAACGTGAGCGGAGATATGGCCGGCTCAGATGCCGGTCATCTCCTGCACCTTTAGCTCCAGATCATCGACGTTGACCCGCACGACCTTTTTGTCGGCCTCCTCGGCCCGGACAATACCCTCATCGACCCATCTGAGGATCATCCCCTCCTCCAAACCGAATTTTTCCGCGGCTTCTTCCAGGGTGTACCAGGTTTTCACGAGCGACATGGCCGTCTCCTTCCCTTCGCCGGATTTTGAATATGCTGGTTCCATACTCAAATTATAACAAACTTGCGTCCATATACGCCGAACCGGAGAAGCCCATCAAAACTTTCTTATCCATGCAGCAGATTCTGATACAATTATCTCATATACAACGCATCGCACGTATCATTCTCGGGAGGTTCAGATGCATGTCATTGCCATCCATGGCTGGAGGGAAGAAACTGCGGAACTGGTGCAGGCGCTCGCCGCTGCAGTTGGAATAACCGCCTACGAAATGCGGCAACGCATGATCGGTGGTGGGCCGGCCGTAGTGGGTTGTTTCGCCGATCCGCAGCAGGCCCGGACCCTGGCGGAGAAGCTTGACCGGAGCGGCGTTGCGACGCTGATCGTCGATGCTGCCGCTGCCCGAAGCAAGCTCGGCCGTCTTGTCGTGCGGCGTTTCGAGTTGAAGGAGAGGACCCTGAGCGTCGAGGCCGGTGACGGGGAACGTGCAGATATCGCCTACGGAGATATCGACCTGCTCATTCCCGGGACCCGCCTGATCGGGCAGTCAGAGACGATAACGGTCACCGAGCGCAAATTCAGCCTCGGCCGGACCGTTCTATCCGGTGGGATACCGTTGACAAAAAAGGTCGAACGCCAGGAAGAGGTGAACAAAGAGGAGCGCGAGAACGTCCTCTACCTTTATGCCGGCGAACGGCCGGCGGTCGTCTTCAGCCAGAGCGGTATGGCCTACGATGGTCTCGGTCCGGCCATGAAGCTTTCACGGGAGCTGAACTTCGCCTACCTGACGAGTGAACTGCGCAGGCTCTGCCCGACTGCGGGCTATGATGACCGCCTGCTCAGGCGGCTTGGCCAGGTCCGGCTGCTCGGTCCCGCCCAGAACCCGGAAACAAACCTGGACCTTGCATTCGAGATCCTCGCCCGGAGTCTGCGGTCGGGGACTTACCGATAATTTTTTCTGGAATCGTAAAGCTGCACCGGCTTCAGCCTCATTTGCCTCAAATTCTCCGACGCGTCACGCCAATGATGCGGGATTGGGGGTCCACAAATGGCTATCGTAAGACGGGTATGCATGCACGGTTTCATCCTGGCGGCGGCTGTTTCCCTGATGGGAGCCTTCGCCGGTTGCAGTGGCAACGAACCGACTTCCCCTCCTGTCGTCACCCGCCAGAGCTCGGTCGTGGCGGGCGATTTCAACAGCGACGGCAGACTCGACCTGGCAATTTCTGCCAGCATCTCCACCGGATCGACTTTCCTGCCGGGCAAGGTGACAGTTTATTTCCAGGACTCCGCCCCCGCCCTTCCCGGCCTCTTTTCCAAACGGACGGAGTTCGACGCGGGCATCGACCCGGCCCACATTGCCGGCGCCGACGTGAACGGCGACGGACTCCCCGACCTGCTCACGGCAAACTTCGGCTCCGATTCCGTATCCGTCCTCCTCAACGATCCCGTACGGCCGGGAAGCTTTTTCCCCGCCGTTGACTACCCGGGCATCCCCGCCTCGCGTTCAATCGCAGTCGGCGATCTGAACCGCGACGGCTTGCCCGATCTGGCCGTGGCAGCCTCCGACGGCATCTACATCCTCTTCCAGAACCCGAACGCGCGGGGGACGTTTACTGCGCCATTCCGCCTGGCAATTGCCGGCGGCGCATTCTCCGCGGCAATCGGCGACCTGGACGGAGACGGCATCGCCGACATCGCTGCCGCCGGCCGCGACATGGTGGGGGTCTTCTTCCAGAACCGGCTCATCCGCGGCGCATTCTCTCTGCCGGCAAGCTTCGCCGCAGGCATCAATCCGAACGCGGTCGCCATTGCCGACATCGACCGGGACGGACTCCTCGACATCGCTGTCGCCAATATCGGCGCAGCCCCGGACGGAAGCGGCGCCACCATCTCCGTACTTCTTCAGGACCCGCGGCACGTCGGAAATTTCCTCCCCGCGAGCAACTTCAACAACCCCAAAGGTGCCCGCAACCTTGCAGTCAGCGATCTGAACGACGACGGTTTCCCCGACATCACCGTCGCATCAACGGAACCACGATCCCAGAATCCCGGTGTAATCTCCGTCTTTCTTCAGAACCCCGCAGCACCTGGCAACTTCCTTCTGCCCGCCTCCTACCAGGGCGGTTTCACCCCCCTCTCAGTCGCCATAGGAGACCTGAACGGCGACGGGAAACCGGATATCGTCATCCAGGAACGTCCTGGCATACTGTTCCAGAACCCGCGGACACCCGGGATATTCTTCAACGAGGTCGTTGTCGGGCCGTGAGGATAGACGGCCGAAGCGACAATATGCCGAGTGCAACTCATCGTTGTCCGGTTTGGTAATTGCATCAAGCGTTTTAGCCCCATTAGGGGCGTTCGCATGTAGCCGGGGGATTCATCCCCCGGAACAGAACCCGAAATTTCCCTACGTCACGTACGTGACGTAATGAGATTTTGCCACGATGACCGGGGAATAAATTCCCCGGCTACCAGCATTCTGTCCCTACGGGACGTAAGCAAAAACCAAACCGGACACTGCCGAGTGCAACTGAAACTGAAGACAGTTACCACACAATTTTTTGTTAAAACAACATGTCAACAAACGCCGTTCTACTGACAATCAAACAATCATTTCAGCATGTTACAGTCTTAATAAAATTGTAACAGTTGGATTATATAAAATTGGATTGACCAGTAGCACAATTTTTGTGCAACATATTGTTTTATCTGATCTTTTTTTGTTTTATTTCTTGCATTCCATAAAAATTGCATTTATAGTATTGCTAAATTTACTAGAAAATTGCGAGGAAAGAACTTATGAAATGTCCAGTATGCAACAGCAATGAACATGTTGATATCGATCTACAGTCGGACAGCTTCGCCGAAGGAATCATGGAATGCCGCGTCTGCGATTCCGTCTGGTCTGTCAACCACGGCGTAACCAAGATCGTCAAAGATACCCAGGAAAAATCATTTCTGGGAGCCGCATCCAAATTCTATTACAGCTTCGCAGCATAACGCCTCAACGTTCGCCCACCGAAAAAACACCCTGCCGGCAACCGCCGCAGGGTGTTTTTTTGTGCCCGTTTGCCGAACGTAAAACCGGATCAGCCGGGGGCATTGCGGGAGTTCTCCCCACGCGGCACACTCTTTTGCCCGGGATTTTTGGTTTGACAGCGGACGAGCAGATGACGTATACAAAATGTCCGCCATATATGCCCATTTTTCATATAGTTAGCCGCTTTTCATGGGCGCTTCCTAGGGTGCATGCGTGTATCGCCTATAGAAGGACGGCAATCCATATTTCAAAGAGAGAGAATATCATGATGAATCTGAAGCCAGAAGTTGTTGCCCAGCTTGAGCGCGTGCTCGGCTCCGTTGAAATGCTGCTTCCCAAGGCGATCAAGCCGATCGACTGGTCGAAATGCTGCGCCGCCAACTGGCGCCGCCATTCCTTTTCCGGTTTTCTCGAACCGGTCAAGGTGACCGACACCACCTCCCTCGATGAACTGCTCGGCGTCGAAAAACAGAAA
>DAIEGL010000094.1 GCA_027356255.1 Geobacter sp.
TTCCAGTACGTCCAGTATCCCGTCGGCCAGGTCCGAGGACACCTCGGCGTCATGGGAAATTTCGAACTTCGAGCTGTGTTCCTTGTCCATCCGGGACTCGACCGCCGCCTCCCTGCGGACCTTCTCCACCATCTCCCGCACCGCCTTGTTGCCCGGCTCCAGGGCCAGGGCCTTTTCCCAGCATTCGATCGCGGCGGCCAGCTCCCCCGTATCGTAATTTACCCGTCCCAGGTAGTAGAGGATATCTACGGTATCGCCGCCGACCCCGCGGGCCCGTTCCAGCTCAAACCTCGCCGCGTCATAGTTTTTCGCCAGATAAAGGGCGACCCCACGCATCACCCCGTATAGCGCTTTGTCGGGAGCAAGCTCGCGGGCATGGTCGAAGTTCTCCGCCGCCTCCGCGTACCGGTTCGCTTCCATCTCGTGTTTGCCCACATACATATATGCCACGGCCAGGTTTTTCCGCAGGGTTTCATCGTAGGGGTAGAGGCTGAAGGCCTTTTGCAGCTGTTCGAGGGCCTTTTCGTACTCACCCCGGTTCATGAGATCAAGGGCGTAATCGTTCCGGACGATCGGATCGTCGGCACGGGACGGCAGAGGGGTGATGAGGGAAATGGATAGCGCGATGAGCGCAGTGAGGAGGAAGGGTTTTATTTTTTCGCAATTGCGGACCATGCCCAACTATACCACATTTTCACCGGAAAATGCCCCCAACTTCTCGCCCACGCCGCAGGCAGAAAAAGCAAAAGAAAATTTCTTCCGACATTTCCTGGGACGGCTGTCGCGGCTTCGGGAGTGAGTGACAGAGCCGTGAGCTTTGAGCGGACACCCGCCAGAGGTTGCAGAAAGCACCTACGTCTGCAACTAATATTCAGGCGATTAAATGGAGAGACATTGCAAGGTCCGCAGCTGCGGCGACCGAACGAACGGACGAAGTCGGGGCAGACGGCCTTCCACCGAAATCCCAGATGAACATGAAAAAAGCCGGGTCGCCCCGGCTTAGTCACAAACTTCCTCAGCGCCCGACGCGCCAGATTGCTACTTGCGCAGCGCTCCCCTGATGCGGGCGGAGATCCCCGCGGCATCCAGGCCGTACCTGGCCCGCAGCTCCGGCTGCTCCCCCTGCTCGATGAAGCAGTCCGGATAACCCAGGCGCGTCACGGAGACGGCATCGACACCTTCCTCCTCCAGGAGTTCGAGCACGGCCGTGCCGAAGCCCCCCTGCAGGACGTTTTCCTCGATGGTGAAGAGCGCCCCGGTCTTCCCGGCCATGGAGAGGACCATCTCCCTGTCGAGCGGCTTGATGAAGCGCATGTTGACCACCGCCAGGCTGATCCCCTCCGCAGCGAGCGCTTCAGCGGCCTCAACGGCGGGATAGACCATCGTGCCGACCGCCAGAAGTGCACCGTCGGTGCCGTCGCGCAAAAGCTCGCCCTTGCCGATGGGAATCTCCCTGCATACCTGGTCGATGGGGACCCCATAGCCGTTGCCGCGGGGATAGCGGATGGCTGCCGGGCCGTCATGGTTGATCGCGGTTTGGAGCATGTGCTGCAACTCGTTCTCATCCTTGGGCGCCATCAAGGTCATGCCGGGGAGATGACGGAGGTACGAAAGGTCGAACACGCCGTGATGGGTCGGGCCGTCGCTCCCCACAACCCCGGCCCGGTCGATGGCGAAGACCACCGGGAGGTTTTGCAGACAGACGTCGTGGAAGACCTGGTCGTAGGCCCGCTGGAGAAAGGAGGAGTAGACGGCGAAGACCGGCTTGAGCCCCTGGCTGGCAAGGCCTGCGGCGAATGTGACGCCGTGCTGCTCGGCTATCCCCACGTCAAAGAAGCGCTCCGGGTGCTTGGCGGCAAAACCGGACAGTCCGGTGCCGTCCGGCATGGCCGCCGTTATGGCAACGACCTTGTCGTTCTCCTCAGCGATCTTTTTCAGCGCCTCGCCGAACATGTAAGTGTAGGAAGCGGCCCCACCCTTTCCCTTCAACACCTTGCCGGTAGCCACGTCGAAGGGGCCTACCCCGTGGAAGAGGGACGGGTTCGCCTCGGCGGGTGGATAACCCTTCCCCTTCTTGGTCAGGACATGGATCAGCACCGCATCGTCGAACCGTTTGACGTTTTCCAGGGTCTCCATCAAAAGCTCCACATTGTGACCGTCGATGGGACCCACATATTCGAAACCGAAGGCCTCGAAGAGCATGCCGGGGGTGAAGAGCCCCTTGAGAGACTCCTCGGCGCGCTTGGCGACCTGGAGCACCCCCCGGCCGAGTCCGTCGAGGTTTTCCAGGAAACCCTCCACATCCTTCTTGATCTTGTGGACGAACTCGCTGGTTATGGTGCGGGAGAGGAAACTGGAGAGCGCCCCTACGTTTTCAGAGATGGACATTTCGTTGTCGTTGAGGATGACCACCAGATCCTTGTTCAGGTGTCCGGCGTGGTTCAGACCCTCGTACGCAAGTCCGCCGGTCATGGAACCGTCGCCGATCACGGCCAGCACCTTGTTCTGCTCCCGCTTCAGGTCGCGGGCCAGGGCCATCCCGAGCGCCGCGGAGATGGAGGTGGAGGAATGCCCCACGTCAAAGGCATCGTGGGGGGATTCGGCGCGCTTCGGAAACCCGCTGATCCCTCCCATGGTGCGCAGGGTCCGGAACGCATCCCGCCGGCCGGTCAGAAGCTTATGGGCATAGGCCTGGTGACCCACATCCCAGACGATCTTGTCTTTGGGGGAATCAAAGACCCGGTGCAGCGCGATGGTCAGCTCCACCACCCCGAGACTCGGGGCGAGATGGCCGCCGTTGGTCGCACAGGTATTGATGATCGCCTCACGCAACTCTGCGGCGAGAAGGTTCAGATCCTTCAGCGAGAGCTTTTTCAGCGCCCCCGGGCCGTCGATTGTGTTCAATATGTTTCCCATTACGACTTCCGTTTCACGATATAGGTTGCGATCTCGCGTAGCGGATCGGCGCGGTGGTCGAAGCCGGCCAAAGACTCCAGCGCCATCTCCACCAGCTCGGAGGCGCGCTTCTTCGACTCCGCGAGCCCCATCACCGCCGGGTAGGTGGCCTTTCCCCGTGCCTCGTCGCTGCCGGCATCCTTGCCGATCTCTTCGGTGGTCCCCTCGATGTCGAGGATGTCGTCGGCGATCTGGAACGCCAGACCGACCGCCTCGCCATACCTGGTGAGCGAGGCCAGCTGTGCTTCATCGGCGCAGCCTAGTATGGCCCCCGCCTTCACCGATGCCTTGATCAGGGCGCCGGTCTTGTGGGTGTGGATGTACTGGACCGTCGCCAGATCCATTTCTGTTTTCCCCTCGCTCTCCATGTCCACGACCTGACCGCCGACCATGCCGTGCGACCCGGCGCAGTGCGCTATTTCCTGGATGACCCGCAAGACCGCCTCCGGCGGGAGCGAAGCCCCCGGCTCCACCCTGCTCATGAGGATGAAGGCTTCGGTGAGGAGGGCGTCGCCGGCCAGGATGGCGATCGCCTCGCCGAACACCTTGTGATTGGTGGGGTTGCCGCGCCGGAAGTCGTCGTCGTCCATTGCCGGCAGATCGTCGTGGATCAGCGAATAGGTATGGATCATCTCCATGGCGCAGGCGGCGGGCATCGCCTGGGATATCTCCCCGCCGAGCGCATCGCAGGCAGCAAGCATCAGTATCGGCCGCACCCGCTTGCCTCCGGCAAAGACCGAATAGCGCATGGCCTTGTGGAGTGAATGGGGGAGCTCGTCCGCTTTCGGCAGAAAACGGTCGAGCGCTTCGTCAACAAGGATGCAACGTTCTTTCAAATAGGCTTTCAAATCCATGATATATCTCGTTTCGTAGTAATTTTGGTGTTTTCGGTCATTCGTCGTCCAGGCGGAACCCTTCCCTGACAAAGCTGCCGTCCTTCTGCTTCAGCAAAAGCTCCACCCGTTTTTCCGCCTCATTCAGCTTCTTCGAGCAGAAGGCGGCCTGCTTCACCCCTTCCTCAAAGGCCTTGAGGGATTCTTCCAGGGGGAGCTCTCCCCCTTCAAGCTTCCTGACCACCTCTTCGAGCTTTTTCAGCGCTGTCTCAAACTTTTCTACGGCCATAAGGGGCTCTTTCTCCCGCCAAAAATAAACCAGTATTATACAGATTAGTTAGTATCAGTCAAGAATTGCATGGGAAGGCGTCAACCGCGCTTCGTTTCCACCCGGCAGCGCACCCCACCCTGCTGGAAGGTCAGATCCAGCAGGTCCCCAGGTTCAACCTGGCCGCTGTTCCTGACGACGGTCATTTCCGGCAGTTTTCGGACGATGCTGTAGCCGCGGGCCAGGGTGGCAAGCGGCGAAAGGGCCTGGAGCTTGCCTGCGTTTACCGCCGTCTCCTGCCGGGCACGTTCCAGAAGCCGCGCCATCCCCTTCTCCATCCTGGCCGAGTAGCCCAGCAGGAGCTCCTTCCCCTGTTCAACCTGCAGCGCCGGGTTTTGCAGACGGAGGCGGTTTTGCAGAAAGGCGGCTTTCTCTCCGCGCCTGAGCAGCAGGTGCCGCACGGCGCGCCTCATCCGCTCATCGAGGTCGTCCACCCGCTGCGCCAGGCGACCGAGCAGGAGCGAAGGGTCCTTCACCGCCCGGGTCAGGGCGTTCAGCTCACCCCAGTGGCCGTCGAGAGAGCGGCGCATGGCCAGGCCGAGCCTGTGGGTCAGGGCGTCCAGCTCTGCCGCCAATTCGGCCTTGCTCTTCACCACCAGCTCAGCCGCCGCCGACGGGGTCGGGGCGCGCAGGTCGGCAACGAAATCGGCGATGGTGAAATCAACCTCGTGGCCGACAGCGGAGATCACCGGGATCCGCGAATCGAAGATGGCCCTGGCCACCACCTCTTCGTTGAACGCCCAGAGGTCCTCAAGGGAACCACCGCCGCGCCCGACAATCATCACATCGATCTCCCGGTAGCGGTTGAAGTCCCGGATCGCCGCGGCGATCTCCCCGGCCGCCCCCTCCCCCTGTACCTTCACCGGCCGGATCAGCACCTGGACGTTGGCAAAGCGACGGTCGAGGACGTTGAGTATGTCGTGGATCGCCGCGCCGGTCGCGGAGGTGACGACGCCGATCCGCTGCGGCAGCTTCGGAATCGGCTTCTTGTGCGATTCCGCAAAGAGCCCCTCGCATGCCAGCCGCTCCTTGAGCTGGATGAAGGCGAGCTGCAGGGCACCGATCCCCTTCGGCTCCAGATATTCGACGATGAGCTGGTACTCGCCACGCGGCTCGAAGACCGACAACCTGCCGCGGACGATGAGCCCCATGCCGTCTTTCGGCTTGAATTTCAACGCACGGGAAGAGGCGCGGAACATGACGCAGCGCACCTGGGCTCCCGCATCCTTGAGGGTGAAGTAGAGATGGCCGGAGTGAGGCATGGCGAGGTTGGAAATCTCCCCCTCCACCCAAACCTGATCGAAATTCTCCTCCAGAACCCCGCGGATCAACCCGGTGAGTTGCGTGACCGTGAGGATGCTTTTTTCAGCGAAAAGTTCCACCTTTTACCCCAAATACGCGTCGGTCACAAGTTTCTATCACAGCGCCCCCCCCATGTCAAACCGGTTGACCGTAGCAACGTCTTCATTGTATGATTGCCGCCATGAAAAACTATCCCTACGTCATTACGGTTTCTTCGGAAAAAGGAGGGGTCGGCAAGACG
The DNA here is from genome assembly GCA_027356255.1 of Geobacter sp. Classification (GTDB taxonomy): domain Bacteria; phylum Desulfobacterota; class Desulfuromonadia; order Geobacterales; family Geobacteraceae; genus Geotalea. The sequence goes on from DAIEGL010000094.1 coordinate 5,660, forward strand.
ACCCTCGCCACCAATCTCGCCATCTTTCTCAAGGCGCTCAACGAAAACCTGCCGGTTTCCATCTTCTCATTCGACAACCACTTCACCATCGACAAGATGTTCGCCATCAAGGGGCAGGAGGTGAACAGCGACGTCTCCGATCTGCTGCTGGAGACCACCGGCAGGGAGCTTCTCTACACGGGGCAGTACGGGGTCAGCTACATCCCCTCGTCCACGGCTCTGACAGATCTTAAGGGGGCGGTCAAGGGGCCGATGGTGCTGGCGCGCCTCCTGGCCGCCTCAGACATTCCGGGGGTCCTCATCATAGACACGAGGCCGGACCTGGACATCCTCACCCAGAACGCCCTCTATGCGGCCGACCAGGTCATCATCCCGATCAAGGACCTGGCCAGCATGGAAAACTGCCGCAACATCTTCGACCTGTTCGACAAGAGGGGGCTGGACAAGAAGAGCCTATCCCTCATCCCCTGCCTGATCGACGAAAGGATCAAGTTCGAGGGGATGTTCAACGACCAGAAGACCCTTCTCAAAGCCTACGCCATCAACCGCGGCTACCGCTGCCACGACACGTACATATCCAAGAGTCCGAAGGTGGAGAGCCTCAACACCAACCCGGACGGCAAGATCTACCCGATCCTGACCCACGGCCGGGGCACCGATGTCTTCGGCCAGTTCACCCAGCTGGCAAAGGCGGTCATGGACGAGATGAGCGCCACGAAAGAGCCCCGCTCGTACCTGTTCCATCAATGGCTCACCGCGGAAAACAACCGGAAGAAGGAGGCCTTCTTCGCCCGGCTGAGCGGCCTCAAGCAGGACTGCCTCTTGTGCGGCCGCCCCATCTCACCCGACAGACAGCAGGGCGCATCGTACTTCTATGAGGCGTCGGACGGCGGCGCCGCCGGCTTCATGGAAGAAGCCTGTTTTTCCGAGTTCCTCATATCGTCTCTCTACAACATCAACACCAACCTCGCCGCCGACGACCCTGTCAGGCTCATGCTTTACGATACCGCGAAAGAGTCCGCCTTTGCCTTCAAGCCGCGGATGAACGGCAACGGGGCGGAAGTCGAATGCCACCGCTTCGACCTGAGCGGCACACACATATCGAAAAAATCATACCCACTGAAAAAGCATGGCGAAGGGGCCGAGAACAAGCAGGGGCAGCTCTTCACGCTCATGGCCGGGACACTGGACGGCTATGGCGACACGTTCCGGGACGCCTTTCTCCTCGTCCATCCGGTGAGCGCCAAAAACCCGGAAGCCATTCTCGTCGAAGAAAACTACCGCGAGCTGTCAAAGCTGAGAAAGAGTATTGCGGAACAGATCAATTGACCGGATGATTTGATAGGTCCCATAGGGAAAAATCGAACTAACCGACCAGCTGCGAGGCGTGGACGAATGTTATCCCGTCCCTCTTCATGGCCGGCAGCATGGCCGAGAGGGCCTGGATGGTAGTATGGTGGGGGTGGCAGATGGCAATGGCGCTCCCCCGCTTTCTTGCCATGTCCGCCACGTGTTGCAGCTGGGCCTTGATGGCCGCCACATCCTGGACATTGTCGAGGAACACCTGCCGAGTCCCCGCCTTCAGCCCCATTTTCCGCGCCAGGACGTAGCCGACCGAAGCGGGCGTGGTCTTGCTGTCAATAAAGAACATCCCCCTCCCCTTCAGCACCGTCAACACGGCCTGCATCTTTTCCTCGTTCTCGGTAAACCTGGATCCCATGTGGTTATTTGCCCCGACGGCGTAGGG
>DAIEGL010000114.1 GCA_027356255.1 Geobacter sp.
ATATGTACCGTGCAGTATAGCGCGGACAGAGCTCCGGTGCTTCGACAGTAATGGATGTGACATCCGTTATGGGGGCGCCACCCTCAACGAGTTCGTGACCTGGATAGCTGATTCTTTTGCCCAGCTTGGCGGCCACTTCCCGTGCAATCCCGATGACACTGAGACAGTCAGCGCGGTTGGGCGTGAGGCCGATTTCAAAGATAGTATCCTTGAGGCCAAGCGCGCTGAACACGGGCACGCCGAGATGGAAATCTGGAGGAAGGATCATGATCCCTGCCGACTCATCGGCCAGTCCAAGCTCCTTTTCCGAGCAAAGCATGCCGCACGACTCTTCACCCCTGATTTTCGACCGCTTGATCTTGAACTCGCCGGGAAGCACCGCACCGATCTGCGCCAGGGCGACCTTGTCGCCGGCCTTGAAATTCTGGGCGCCGCAGACGATCGTCAGGATCTCGGAGCCGTTGTTCACCTTGCACAGTGAAAGCTTATCGGCATTCGGATGCTGTGCCTTTTCCACGACCTGTGCGACCACCACATCATCCATCCCTTCACCGACGGCTTCCACCCGTTCGACTTCGAGGCCGAGCATGGTGAGGATATCCGAAAGTTCGACAGCAGGGAGGTCACAATCAACAAACTCTTTCAGCCAGTTATAGGTAACAATCATAGTCTCACACTTTATAATTTAAATATGCAACCAAGACAGATATGGCAAAACGTTGCAGACGGCAACAAAATCCGTCAAAACTGCTTAAGAAAGCGTAGATCGTTCTCAAACAAAAGGCGCATGTCGCTGATGCCGTATTTCAGCATGGCGATCCTTTCGATCCCCATGCCGAATGCAAACCCGGAATAGATTTCCGAGTCATAGTTGACATGACGGTAAACTTCGGGATCGACCATGCCCGCCCCCAGTATCTCCAACCATCCCGTGTTCTTGCATACCCGGCACCCTTTCCCATTGCAGATGACGCAGGCGATGTCCACCTCTGCGCTCGGCTCGGTAAAGGGGAAGAAGCTGGGGCGCAGCCGAACGCCGGTCCCCTGACCGAACAGCTGGTTGATGAAAATGGTGAGAATCCCCTTCAAATCGCCGAAGGTTATCCCCTTGTCAACCATTAACCCCTCGATCTGGTGAAACATGGGGGAGTGGGTGGCGTCGGAATCGCAGCGATACACCGTGCCGGGTGCGATGATGCGCACCGGCGGCTCCTGCTCAAGCATGGTGCGGATCTGAACCGGCGAAGTATGGGTGCGCAGCAAAATGGTGTCGCTGATGAAGAAGGTGTCCTGCATGTCACGGGCGGGGTGATCCTTGGGGAAATTCAGCGCCTCGAAATTATAAAAATCGTGCTCAATTTCAGGCCCCTCGGCCACGGTGAAGCCAAGACCGGCAAAGATCGCGGTGATCTCTTCGATTACGAGCGTAATGGGGTGCCTTGTCCCGATCGGCTGCCGCCGGCCGGGGAGGGTAACATCGATGCGTTCCGCCCGCAGCTTTTCCGCCTTTTTCGCCTCACGGATCTGGAGAGCGGCAGAATCGATCTTTACCTCCAGCTCCCCTTTGACCGTGTTGACAACCTGACCGATAATCGGCCGTTCCTCGGGTGAAAGTGCACCCAACCCCTTCATCACAGCGGTCAGCTCGCCCTTTTTGCCGAGATATTTCACCCGCAGTTCCTGAAGTCCCTCTTCTGTTCCGACCTGAGAAAGCTCAGTAACAGCAGCAGCCAGGAGTGCTTCCAGTTTTTCCCTCATAACAGATGACCTTGTAATAAAAAAAGAAATGAGACAACATGTATCTCATTTCTTTTTTATGCAGTAATTGGTTGATTAAATGTTCGCTTTGGCAAGAGAAGCGATTTCGGCAAAACCGCGTGGATCGGAAACGGCAAGGTCTGCCATTACTTTGCGGTCAATCTCTACCTTGGCCTGCTTCAGACCGTGGATGAGCTTACTGTAGGAAAGACCGTTGATCCTTGCAGCGGCATTGATCCTGGTAATCCAGAGTGCACGAAAATCCCTCTTTTTGACCCTTCTGTCACGAAAAGCATAGTTCAGCGCGCGGTCTACCGCTTCGGTCGCGCTCCTGAAGAGTTTGCTCCTGGCCCCCCTGTAACCCTTGGCCAGTTTCAACACCTTGTTCCTTCTCTGTCTCGCTTTGAATCCTCTTTTTACGCGTGGCATAGTTACTCCTTTTGCTGTTTATTTGCCGGATCCGCAAGGGGAGACGTTTCCTCACGGTTCTCGGTCTTGAAAAACCAGTCAGCAGTCGGTAGATGGAAGTCGGCGATTAAAACAACCATCGACCATCGACCGCCTTTATTACATGTAAGGTATGAGTTTGGCGATGTTCTTATGATCGACCGCTTCAACAACCGCACCTTTGCGCAGGTTACGCTTGTTCTTTCTGGTCTTGGAGGTCAGGATATGGCTGGTAAACGCATGGTTCCTTTTGATCTTGCCAGTGCCGGTCTTTCTGAAACGCTTGGCAGCGCCCCTGTGGGTCTTGATTTTAGGCATTGTCTTCTCCTTTATCGTTATTTATTTGATTTTTGTCTTGGGGGCGACGATCATGAACATGTTGCGCCCTTCCATTTTCGGCTTTACTTCGATGATCGCTATGTCCTGCAACTCGGTGGCGAACTTATCGAGGGCGCTCTGCCCCAGATCCATGTGGGTGATTTCGCGTCCGCGGAATACGACCGTAACCTTGGCCTTGTTCCCCTCTTCAAGGAAGCGCCGCACATGCTTTATCTTGAACAGCAGGTCGTGTTCGTCGGTCTTGGGTCTTAACTTGACCTCTTTCAGCTGCACCTGCACCTGCTTCTTTTTGGCTTCCTGCTGTTTTTTGCTCTGCTGATATTTAAATTTCCCGTAATCCATGATCCGGCATACCGGCGGTACGGCAGTTGGGGAAACCTCCACCAGATCCAGCTGCTGGCTCTCAGCCAGTGCCAGCGCTTCCCTAAGCGGGAGTATGCCGAGCTGTTCGCTTTCAGCCCCGACTACGCGGACTTCCTTCGCCCTGATTGACTGGTTGATGTTAACTGTCGGTTTAGCTATGACGCCACCTCCTCAATGAAAGCTTTTGACTTCCTTTTCTATGAATTCGATGAGCTCAGCCGGCTTCATGCTGTCGAGGTTATTCCCGTCACGGAATCGTGGAGTCACCATGCCGGACTCGACTTCCTTATCGCCGATTATCAACATATAGGGGATCTTCTGCAACTGCGCTTCGCGGATCTTGAAGCCAAGTTTTTCATTCCTGAAATCACGCTGGACGCGTATCCCCGCTGCACGCAAAGTCGTATATATCTCGTCGGCATAGGGGATCTGGCTGTCGGTAACAGTGAGGACGATTGCCTGAACCGGGGCGAGCCAAACGGGGAAGCTTCCCGCAAAATGCTCTATCAACACGCCGATAAACCGTTCGATGGCGCCAAGGATGACCCGGTGCACCATGACCGGCCGTTTTTTCTCGCCGTCTGCGCCGACATAGGTCAAGTCGAAACGCTCCGGGAGCGTAAAATCGCACTGGATTGTAGCACACTGCCACCGTCTGTCAAGGGCGTCGCGCAGCTTGATGTCTATTTTCGGCCCGTAGAATGCACCGTCGCCTTCATTTATCTCAAAGGGACGACCGGAATCCTGCAAAGCCCCCAGAAGGGCCCTGGTCGCTCGCTCCCAGTCCTCATCGGAACCGATGGACTTCTCCGGTCGGGTGGAAAGCTCCATCTCGTACTCGAAACCGAAGATCCCCATCACATCCTTGACAAAGGAGAGCACCCCCTTGATCTCAGCGTCGAGTTGCTCCGGGGTGCAGAGGATATGGGCATCGTCCTGGGTAAAGCCCCGTACCCGCAAAAGACCGTGAAGCACCCCTGCACGCTCGTGGCGATGCACGGTGCCAAGCTCGAAATAACGGAGCGGCAGATCGCGGTAGCTGCGCAGCTGCGACTTGTAGATCATCATGTGGGCAAGACAGTTCATCGGCTTGATGCCGTACCCCTGCTCATCCACCTCGGTGAAGTACATGTTTTCCCGGTAATTGTCATAGTGACCTGAACGCTGCCAGAGTTCAGTCTTCAGGATCTGCGGCCCGACAACGATATCGTATCCGCGCCGGAGATGCTCCTTGCGCTCGAAGTCCTCCAGGATGGTACGGAGCATCGCCCCTTTGGGGTGCCAGATGACCAGACCTGCGCCGACCTCGTCTGAGAAGGAGAAGAGATCCAGCTCCTTGCCAAGCTTCCTATGGTCGCGCCGCTTGGCCTCTTCCAGCCGTGCCAGATAAGCATCAAGTTCTTTTTTGTCGGCAAATGCAGTGCCGTAGACCCGTTGCAGCATCTTGCGCTTTTCATCGCCGCGCCAGTAAGCGCCGGCGATGGAGGTAAGCTTGAAGGCCTTGATATGGGAAGTGGAGGGCAGATGCGGGCCGCGGCAGAGATCGACGAAATCCCCCTGGCGGTACAGGGAAACCGTATCCGCACCCAGGTCTTCGATCAGTTCAACCTTGTAGCTCTCCCCCATATCCCTGAACAGCTTGATGGCATCCGCACCGGAAAGGACCTGACGCTCTATCTTGAGATTGGCCTTGGCCAGCTCAGACATCTTCTTTTCGATCTTTTCCAGGTCTTCCGGTGTGAAGGGGTGATCAACGTCAAAATCGTAATAAAAGCCGGTTTCAATGGCCGGACCGATAGTAACCTTTGCCTCGGGAAAGAGGCTTTTCACCGCCTGGGCCATGAGATGTGAGGTGGAATGCCTGATGATCTCAAGCGCCTCCGCGCTTTTCTCGGTGATGATCTCCACCTTGGCGCCGTCAGGCAGGACCGTCGCAAGGTCCACCAACTCACCGTTTATCTTGCCGGCAATGGCAGCCTTGGCAAGTCCGGCACCAATCGAGGCAGCCAGGTCATAGACCGTTGCCCCCGCCTGCAGCGTCCTTTCAGTTCCATCCGGCAGCGTTACCTTGGTATCACTCATAAATGGCCCCTTAACAGAAAGAGGCATCGAACCTCGATGCCCCTGCTGAACCCCTTAACCGTGG